>JAZQVI010000059.1:0-11543 GCA_045631745.1 Eubacteriales bacterium | reverse complement strand
GCGGGCTTGTTTCTTTTGATTCTCAACCAATTCCGATATTTTTCATTCCCCCAAAAGATGTTCCAATCCGGTGTTGACAAATGCAAAAGAATGTGATAAAATTATATGGAATATTTTTATTTTTGAAGCGAGGACTTGTTTTATGCATTGGTCAGAAGAAATTGCCCAAAAGATCATTGAGCGCAACCCCGAAAAGGAGGAGTATATCTGCGCTGCCGGTGTCAGCCCCTCCGGTTCGGTTCACATCGGAAACTTCCGTGATATTGCCACCCCTCTGTTTGTGGTAAAAGCACTGCAGAAGATGGGCAAGAAGGCGAAGCTTCTCATTTCCTGGGACGAGTATGACCGTTGCCGCAAAATCCCTGCAAATGTCAAGGAGGTTGTGGGCGACGCATACGACAAATACATCGGATGCCCCTACGTAGACATTCCCGACCCCTGGGGCTGCCATGAGAACTACGCCAAGCACTTTGAGGAGGAGTTCCTCAATGGAATCAAGCCCTTTGGCATCGAGCTGGACTGCCGCTATCAGGCAGAGATGTACCGCTCGGGCAAGTACACCAAGGATATTATCGAGTCTCTGCAGAAGAGAGGCGAGATCTTTGAGATCCTGGATTCCTTCAAAACCAAGGATGCGGACAAGTCTGACGAGCAGCTCAAGGCAGAGCACGATGCCGAAAAGGCGGCTTACTACCCCGTGAGCATCTTCTGTCCCGAGTGCCATACCGACTTCACCACCATCACCAGTCTCTCCGAAGATTGCACACAGGCAACCTTTACCTGCCGCTGCGGTCACACGGGTCAGTTCAATTTCCTGGAGAACTTCAACTGCAAGCTCGGTTGGAAGATCGACTGGCCGATGCGTTGGAGATACGAGCAGGTTGACTTTGAGCCGGGCGGAAAGGATCACGCCGCTCCCACAGGCTCCTACAACAACTCCAAGATCATCTCCAAGAAGGTCTTCGGCTTTGAGGCTCCCCTGTTCCAGGGATACGAGTTCATCGGAATCAAGGGCATGACGGGCAAGATGTCCAGCTCCTCCGGTCTCAACCTCACGCCCGACACCCTCCTGAAGCTTTATCAGCCCGAGGTTCTGCTTTGGCTCTACGCCAAGACCGAGCCCACCAAGGCGTTTGACATCTGCTTTGACGACGGAATCCTCCGTCAGTACTTTGAGTTTGACAAGATGCTCACCGACTGCCGCCAGGGCAAGGCAACCGAGGCAGCGCAGGGCATTATGGAAAAGTGCATGATCGTCGGCAGCACCCTTGAAACGGTACCCATGGGCCTTTTGGTACAGCTCGGCTCCATCGTGGACTTCAACGTCCCCATGCTGGAGACGGTCTTCCAAAAAATCGGCACGCCCTACACCTACGAGCAGTTTGCCGACCGTCTGAGCCGCGCAAAATACTGGCTGGAGCAGTGCGCGCCCGACCAGGTCAACCGTCTGCGCGCTACCCGTAACTGGGAGATCTACAATACCCTGGGCGACGACGAGAAGAAGGCGATCGCGCTCCTGCACGAGAAGATCTCGGCAGGTGGCTACGATCTTGACGGACTGAACACCATTCTCTACGACATTCCCAAGACGGTATATCCTCACCTGATCGACACCAAGGAGCTTCGCGGTCTGCAAGGCGCTTTCTTCAAGAGCGTGTACAAGCTGCTGATCGACAAGGAGCAGGGACCGAGACTTTATCTCTTCCTCTACGCGATCGAGCCCGAAAAGTACGTCGGACTTCTGGACTTCTCCTATCCTCAGACCGAGGAGGAAAAAGCGATTGACGCAGCAGCTGCAGCGGACGTATGCCCTGTGGAGACCGAGGAAACCGTTTACGGTGAGGCAGACCCTGTTGCCCCCATCAAGGAGCAGGTGGTCATGGAGGACTTCGAGAAGCTCGACCTCCGCGTATGCAAGATCCTCAAGGCAGAGGGCGTGCGCAAGTCTCACTCCTGCCTCAAGCTCACCCTCTTCGACGGCATTGGCGAGCGCGTGATCATGTCCTCCATCAAGTCCGAGTACGCTCCCGAGCAGCTTGTCGGCCGAAAGATCATCGTCATCGCAAACCTTAAGCCCAACCGTATCTGCAACATCAATTCGCAGGGTATGCTGCTCGCGGCAGCCAACAATGCCTGCGGCTGCAAGGTCATCTTCGTGGACGATTCCGTACCCGAAGGAACTGCGATCCACTGATACGAGGAGGATTTTGACATGAATCTGAACGTCAAATTAAAGCTCACTCGTGGCATGGAGGCTCCCGCCTACGCCACCGACGGCTCTGCCGCAGTTGATCTTCGCGCGGCGCTGGACGAGGGCGCAGAGGTTGTCATTCTGCCCGGCGAGAGAGCACTGATCCCCACCGGAATCGCCATTTCCCCCGAAACGCGGGACGTGGTCGCGATTATTGCCGGAAGAAGCGGACTTGGCATCAAAAACGGTGTCACGCTCGCTAATGGCATTGGGGTCATTGATTCGGACTACCGCGGGGAGATTCAGGTCGGCCTGATCAACCGCGGAAACGAGCCCTTCAAGGTCTCTCGCGGCGACCGCATCGCGCAGATGATGTTTCTCCCCATCTGCCACGCAAGCTTTGCTGTTTGTGAGGAGTTGGACGAAACCGAGCGCGGAGCGGGCGGCTTCGGCAGCACCGGCGTGAAATAAAAACAAAGAGAGAGGTTTCCGTTTGGAAACCTCTCTCTTTCTTTATGGTCTGATTATTTTGCGTAATCCACGGTGCGTGTTTCGCGGATCAGATTGACCTTGATCTGACCGGGATACTTCATTTCTCCCTCGATCTTCTTAGCAATCTCGCGTGCAATCAGCTTCATTCCCTCGTCGGAAACCACCTCGGGCTTCACCATCACGCGGACCTCACGGCCTGCCTGAATCGCAAATGCTCGCTCGATTCCCTCGAATCCGGTGGCAATCTCCTCAAGCTTCTCAAGACGCTTGATGTAGTTCTCCATATCCTCGCGGCGTGCGCCGGGACGGGCTGCGGAAACCGCATCTGCTGCCTGAACTAGAATTGCGATCATGGTCTGCGGCTCTACGTCGTTGTGGTGCGCCTCGATGGCGTGAACAACCTCTTTGTTTTCCTTGTACTTCTTCACCGCGTTGACACCGATCTCAACGTGAGATCCCTCCATGTCCTGCGGGAAGGCTTTTCCGATGTCATGGAGAAGTCCTGCGCGGCGTGCGATCGCGCCGTCAAGTCCGAGCTCCTCAGCCATCATACCTGCAAGCCAGGAAACCTCTACCGCGTGCTTGAGCACGTTCTGACCGTAGCTGGTACGGTAGCGAAGTCTTCCCAAAAGGCGAACCAGATCGGGATGTACGCCGTGAACGCCGGTCTCAAAGGTTGCTCTCTCACCTGCCTGCTTGATAACGGCATCGACCTCTTTCTTGGACTTCTCCACCATCTCCTCGATACGAGCGGGGTGAATACGTCCGTCCGAGATCAGCTTCTCAAGCGCAAGTCTTGCAATCTCTCTCTGTACGGGGTCAAATCCCGATACGGTGATGATCTCAGGCGTGTCGTCAATAATCAGCTCCACACCGGTCAGCATCTCAAACTTCTGAATGTTTCGACCTTCTCTTCCGATGATGCGTCCCTTCATTTCCTCGCTCGGAATGGACACAACCGAAATCGTTGCCTCTGCAACGTGGTCGGCAGCGCATCTCTGAATTGCCAACGTCAGAAGATTCTTTGCCTTCTGATCTGCCTCTTCCTTGAACTGCGTCTCAAGCTCATCCAGCTTCTGCGCCATTTCGTGACGGGTCTCAGATTCCAATTTGGAAAGCAGCTCCTGCTTGGCCTCCTCAGCCGTATATCCCGAGATCTCCTCAAGGCGCTTAACGTGCTGCGCCGCAATCTCCTCGATCTGCGCACGCGCCTCCTCGTTTTCCTTCAGCTTTGCATCAAGAACCTCGTTTTTGCGCTCCAAGGATTCATATTTCTTGTCAAGCGTTTCTTCCTTTTGGTTCAGTCTGCGCTCCTGACGGGACACCTCCGCACGTCTCTCTTTCAGATCGCGCTCTGTCTCGTTGCGCAAGCGGAGAACCTCCTCCTTTGCCTCAAGGATCATATCCTTTTTCCTGGCCTGGGCATCCTTTTCGCTGCGCTCCAGAATTCTTTTTGCCTCATCTTCCGCTGAAGCAATCTTCAATTTTCCATTCTTGATCTTGACATTGCGAACTGCGGTAGAAATGCCCCAATAGGACAACACGCTCACAACCGCGCCGCCTGCAATACCAATCACAAGACTGATCGGTTCAATCATAAACACCTCCTTGAATTTGTATTAAATATATTTGGTATGAAACATAAGCACAAAATGCACATCATACTCCTTAATTATACACAAAAACGAAGAAAATGTCAAGAGAATTTACGTGTTTTTTTGCACTTTCCGTCCCTGCGACGAAAAAGAAGACGCTTCCCCTTTCGGAAGCGTCTTCCTGCATTTATTTCTTTAACATTTCTTTGAGATCCTCTACCGTTTTTTCCTCGTAGCTGCAGACATCACGAGCCAACTTCAAGGATGCCTCCGACACGCCTGTATTTTCGGATTCACGGATCCATCGGAGCATCTCACCAACCCCCATCGTTGTTCCCTCGATCATCATCTGAATCAGATGCTCGGTGGCGCAATCCTTCATGGTATTCATCATGATTCCCCATTTTGCACCCATTTTCGCAAGCATCCCGCCATCATCGGGCTTGACGCCTTCATCATCCAACAGCTTCGCCGCCCGAGCCGCAAAGCCCGAATATACGCTGAGCTGAACCGTCAGCGCGCTTTTGAGGTGATCGTCTCTCACCTTGGGCATCAAATCCAAGATCGATTCCTCCGCCATTTTTACGTTTCGGTATATTTCTCCGACCAGGTCGGCACTTCGTTTAACCACAACTGTTCCTGCCATGCTTATTCTCCTTTTTTATGGATTTCGATTTTCCTTTACTATGTTCTCCGCTTTTTTTGATTTTATACACCCGTTTGAAATCTGTGAATTTTTTAGAAAAATGCGCTTACCGCTTGATTTTATATATAAAATGTTATATAATAGTGTAAAATGGTGTATTGTACCCAAAACACAGGAGGACGTCACATGGAACGAGTTTCCAAACACAATTACTATCTTGATATTGCCCAGACTGTGGCAGAGAGATCCACTTGTCTGCGCAAGATGTACGGGGCGATCATCGTCAAAAACGACGTGATCATTTCCACGGGATACAACGGCGCGCCGCGCGGAAGAAAGAACTGCTGCGACATCGGAACCTGTATGAGAGACAAGCTGCAGATTCCGAGAGGAGAGCGCTATGAGCTTTGCCGTTCGGTTCATGCCGAGGCAAACGCAATCATTTCCGCCTCTCGCGATCAGATGCTGGGATCCACCCTTTACATGGTTGGCGTTGATGCAAAAACAAAGGAGCTGATTGCAGGCACCTCCAGCTGTATGATGTGCAAGCGTCAGGTCTTGAACGCAGGCATCGACTTTGTGGTCATTCGTGACACGCCTGAGGAATTCCGCATCATCCCCACCTCCGAGTGGATTGATTTTGACGACTCCCTGTCCGGTGTATTTGGATATTGAGGAAACAGGCATGAGAAAAACCATTCTGCTACGCGTCTCGGCGCTATTGATTGCATCTCTGCTTCTGTTCTGCGCATGCGCAAAGAAGGCGCCCACCCTCATCTACCGGGACGGAGCCTACCGAAGCGAGGCAGGAGACGCGGCTTTTTGCAAGGCGTCCATGAATTACCGCGCACAGTCGATCGTTCGTGAGCCCGTAATCTTCCATCTTTCACGAAATGCAAAACAGGATCCCACTCCGCTCTATGCGATTGATGGGCTGTCTACATCAGAATGGCTCACCGATGAGAACTTCAACCTCTACCACAGCAGCGACATCACCCTACCCTCTCTCACGGAAATGGATCCCTCCACGGTCTATATGCGTGTTTCGGGAGATCTGACGGGAAGTCCGGTCGGATACCTCGGTGAAGAACAGAAAGATGCAATAGACGACTTGGTAGACATCCTTACAAACGGCATCTCGCACCCCGGAAACAAAATTGCATTCGCGCCGACCGAGTGCTACGAGCTTTTGTTTGAATCCCCGAAACACCCCGGTATCCTCTTCGTTCTGGAATACTGGACATACGACGATACTGTCACACACATTGATGAGGCAGGAGAAATCGAACTCAACAAGGGCATTGTTTACGACATTGAAACCGATCGCTTCTTTGTTATGGGAGAAATTTTGGAAGATTATTTCAACAACGCTGAATAAAGCGTCCGAAAAGGAGTTTTATGTCTATCGCACAACCGGCACTGGAACAGCCGAAAACAGAGATCCAAAAAAACGCAAAGCGCATCTGCTTTGTATGTACAGGGAACACTTGCCGCTCCCCTATGGCAGCGGCAGTTGCAAACGCTATGGCAAATCGGGAGCTTGAAACTTTTCCCGAATCGGTTCGTCCAATGATGACTCCGCGGCTGGTGGCTTTCAGTGCAGGGATCTACGCGAATGACGGCGACCCGATCGCTGCCAACGCGGTCGCGGCATTAGAGGCCGCCGACATCCCCCCTGTGTCCAATTTGGATTATCACAGTCACACGGCACACACGCTGGGGGAGGAAGAAGCCTCCGAATACGACCTTTTGATCGGTCTGACGCGAGAGCACGCCATGTCCCTTATCTTTCGATTTCCCCACTTGGCACAGCGCATCATGGTATTTCCGATCGAGATTGCCGATCCGTACGGCGGATCTTTTGAGCAATATCAATCGTGCCTTGCACAAATTACCGAAGGCATATCTCTCGGACTTTTTTCCAAGGAGTCAAACGCATGAAGCAAGTTGTAATCGCCATGCTCCAAGCCTCTCACCTGGGGGACGTTGCCGAGCTTGAGCGCCTGTGCTTTGCAGAACCTTGGAGCCAAGAGGCTCTCAAACTTCTGCTGCAAGACAAAAATCTTGGGGTCGTCGCACTGGACAAAGGCGGCGCTTCCGTCGGATACGGTGGTCTTCTGACCGTTCTTGACGAGGGACAAATCACCAATATCGCTGTACACCCCGATTATCGCGGTCAAGGAATCGGAAAAGCGATTCTCACGAGCTTGATCGACCAGTCAAGGCTTCGAGGCATCCGCGAGCTTTCCCTTGAGGTTCGTCAATCCAACCTCCCTGCAAGGGCGTTGTATCAATCCAATGGATTTGAAATCGCCGGGGTTCGGAAAAACTTTTACCGTCATCCAACCGAGGACGGACTGGTTATGATCTTGGACCTGACAAAGGACGCAACGATTTGATCTTTTATTTATTCATTTTGGTTTATCTTTTTACAAGAGAGGAAAACTATGTACATTTTAGGAATTGAGAGCTCCTGTGACGAAACCTCCGCATCCGTTGTGAAAGCAGAGAATGACCTTCTCTCCATTTGCTCCAACATCGTCGCATCTCAAATTGACATTCATCGGCTATACGGCGGTGTCGTCCCCGAGATCGCCAGCCGTGCACATATTGAGGCAATCACCTCCATCACCGAGCAGGCTCTCACCGAAGCGGGAATCACCCTCGCAGACGTTGGGGCGATCGCCGTCACGGCATTTCCCGGGCTCATCGGCGCGCTTTTGGTAGGAGTCAATTTCGCAAAATCCTTGGCATTTGCCAACAACATTCCCCTGGTTCCCGTCAATCACATTCACGGTCACGTCGCCGCGGCATATCTCTCCAATTCCGACCTCAAGCCTCCCTTCCTGGCACTCGTTGTCTCGGGCGGCCACACCTCCATTTACGAGGTGACATCCCCCACGGAGTTTCGGGAGATCGGTGCAACCAGAGACGATGCAGCAGGAGAAGCATTTGACAAGGTCGGACGCGTAATCGGTATGCCCTATCCCGGCGGTGCCGCCTTGGACAAGCTGGCATACGCGGGCAACAAACAGGCAATCGCTCTCCCCTCCCCCGCGCTCTCGGGCGACACCCTGGACTTTTCCTTCAGCGGAATTAAGACCGCCACACTCAATTATCTCAACGGAATGGCACAAAAGGGATTGGAAGTAAACGAGGCCGACGTTGCGGCGTGCTACACCGACAAGATTGTTTCCGCGCTGACCTCCAAAACAGAGCTTGCCCTGAAACAAACAAAAATGAAAACCTTGGTACTGGCAGGCGGCGTCGCCGCCAATTCTCACCTGCGTGCCGCCCTGCAAGCGATGTGCGACAAAAAAGGCGTTCGCCTCGCGATGCCAGACCGCGTGCTTTGCGGCGACAACGGTGCTATGATCGCGGCGGCCGGATATTTTCAGTATTTGAAGGGTAATTTTGCAAATACCACACTGAACGCATCGGCTTGCGATGACGGACAGGGTATCTGAAATGTTGTCAAGTCTTTTTTGAAAAATTCTTTTTAAAACGATCAAAATCGTGACTTTCCACAAAGTTTTGATTTACCTGGATTTTTTTCGTTAAATCAGTTTTCCACACAACTTTTTCACAGCCTGTTGAAAACCTTGTGAAGCGTTCTTCTCAAGTGAAAAATATGTGGAATTTGGTCGAAAAAACCACTATCCATCGTGCTTTTTGTGGATAACTCTGTTAAATTTGTTGAAAAACCATGATTTTTTGCGCTGTGGAAAACATTTTTTTGTTTTTCTCTGTGCGTTTGTCTGACATATTTTTTCTTGTTTAAACTCCACAAATCGGGTTGTTTTTGTCTGAGAATCGGACAAAGAGAAAGGAGGATCCCTGATCATGAATCGTTCAAATTCTTCAGAAAATCCATATAGAAATGACTCCTCCGACCGCTGTGAGCGCCCGGAGGTATCTCCTGCCGTCATTCGCCGCCTCCCCCGTTATTTTCGTTATCTTCGGGAACTGATCCGAAGGGGGAAAAAGCGCGTCAGCTCAAGAGAATTCGCAAACATGATGCACATCACCGCATCGCAGATCCGCCAGGATCTCAACTGCTTCGGCGGATTCGGTCAGCAGGGATACGGCTACAACGTCGATTACTTATATGAAAAGATCTGCGAGCTGCTGGGCGTTGAAAAGGGGCTGAACGCCGTCATCATCGGTGCAGGAGATTTGGGCAGAGCCTTGGTCCGTTCCTCCATATTTGAAAAACGAGGTGTCAACATCCTCGCGATGTTTGACGTCAAGCCTGAATTAGTTGGACAGACATTCGGAAACGTAAAAATCCGCGACATGAAGGAGCTGGCGGATTTTTGCATCCGAATGCCCGTTGACATTGCAGTTCTTACCCTCCCCAAGGAGGCTGCCGAGGAGGTATCCAAGCAGCTGACCGAGCAGGGCGTGACGGGTATTTGGAATTTTACAGGCAAGGACATCGAACACGACGCCACCAGAATTGCAGTTGAAAATGTCCATTTGGGCGATTCACTGATGTATCTGAATTACCGTGTTTGCCAGCTTTCCGAGCAAAACGTACTCGGCAATCAAAACAGTCGGAAGGACGGAAAGGGATAAAATGGACTTAAAATGGAATTACGGGCAGAGCGTGTTGGTTCTCCCCTCGTCGGTATTATCCGCAGACGCCACGGCTGAACAGCTGCGCGTCCTGCTTTGGTTGGCAGAGGACGCAAGCCTTTCGGGAAAGCCCGCACAGCTTGCCAAGCTCGCAGACGTGGACAAAAATGCCTTAGCTGATATTTTAGAGTACTGGAAATCATGCGGAGTTCTAACCGACGGAAAGGAAACAGATTCTGCACCTCCTGCAAAACCGGCAAAGAAAAAAACGCTCGAAACGACTGAAAAAAGCACACCGAAAAAGATCCTGCAACGCGCAGACGAGCTCCCCACCTACAACACCGAGGAGCTGTCGGACATGATGGAAAAGCGCGCCTCTCTCCGCATTCTGCTGGACGCCTGCCAAAATATCTTCGGCAAGATGTTCAATCCCCATGAGATCAATATTCTGTTCGGAATGGTGGATTATCTCAGGCTTGAGGACGAATATATTCTAATCCTTCTCGCACATTGCAAACGACTTGAGATCAAAAGCTTCCGACAGGTGGAGCGGTACGCCATTTCTTTGATCGACAAGGGAATTTCCACCGCAGACGCGTTGGATGCCCACCTGCAGGAACTGGAGGCAGTGCACCAGCTGGAGGGATCCATTCGCCAGATGTTCGGGCTCAAGAGCCGCGCACTCACAGCAAAGGAGCGGGGAGCCATTGAAAAATGGGTCTCCTACGGTTACGGAGAGGACGTCATTCGACGAGCATACGAAATCACCGTCAATTCCACCGGAAATGCGTCTATTCCCTACGCCAACTCCATCTTGGAGCGTTGGCATTCGGAGGGGCTCAAAACGATCGAGGAGATCGACCGCAGGCAAGCAGAGGAACGCGCAGAAAAAGAAGGCAAAACGACCTTTGGAAACAGCTTTCAGACCGACGACTTTTTTAAAGCGGCGCTTGAGAAGAGTTTCCGAAACAATTAACGCTCTGACACAGAGCAGCAGAAAGGAAGCACCTCCATGGGTTACAATAAAGAAAATTTCAAGCGAATCCGAGCGGAATACGAAACGAAAGCACTTCTGGCACAACGCGCGGCAGATGGCAGACGTGAGGAGGTACATCAAAAAATCCCACAGCTCCTTGAGCTTGACCAAAAGCTTTCCTCCTTTGGGTTGCGAATCATGAAGCTGGCGATGGAAGGCGGCAACACCGACGAAGCAATCGCCCGACTGCGCGAGGAGAACCAAAATATCCTTGCAGAACGCCGCAGTCTGCTGGAAGCCAACGGCTACCCCGAGGATTATTGCAAGCCCCACTACGAATGCAGCGAATGCAACGACAGCGGCTACGTTGGTATTCAGATGTGCGCCTGCATGAGACGTCGTTTGGCAGAGGCGGGCATGGAATCCTCCGGTCTTGGAGGATTGATGAAGAAGCAATCCTTTGACAACTTCTCGCTGGAGTTCTACCGACATAACCGTGAGGAATATGCAAGAATGGAGCAAAGCTTCCGCTGGCTGAAGGCATATGCGCAAACCTTTGAGATGGATACACAGGTTCCTCCTGAAAGCATCCTGCTTTTGGGCGGTACAGGGCTTGGCAAGACGCATCTCTCCACAGCAATCGCCAGAACGGTGATCGAACGCGGATATGACGTTTTCTACAACAGTGCCGTCGGCATGATCTCCGACTTTGAATGTCGCCGTTTTGGAAACGCGGCAGCGATGGGAGACGCCGATAACACCGACCGGTACCTTTCCTGCGATCTCTTAATTCTTGATGATCTCGGAACCGAGGTGTTCAACCAGTTCACGCAGTCCACCATCTACTTCGTGCTCAATTCCCGACTTAATTCCGGTCGTCCCACCGTCATCAGCTCCAATCTGAAGGCCGAGGATCTTCGGAAGCATTATTCCGACCGTATCACCAGCCGCCTTTTTGGAGAATTCCATTTGATCCCATTCTTTGGGATTGATATTCGCAAACAAAAGCTGAGTCGATAAGCATAAGAGCAGCCGGGGGGCCTCTCGCGGCGCCGCCGCTCTTTC
>JAZQVI010000058.1:0-10119 GCA_045631745.1 Eubacteriales bacterium | reverse complement strand
CCCACAGGAGACTCCCCCCCGACCTGTGGGACCGGAGCGTTTTTCTTTTCTGAACAAACTGTATTTTCAGGGAATGCATACCAAATTCCCCTTTTGCATATACTCTTCAAAGGAGATTTCTATGATCTACAACCATATTTCCGAGCTGATCGGTCACACCCCCCTTCTTTCTGCCGAGCGCTGGAGCCGTTTGATGGGACTTGAGACATCCGTTCTGTGTAAGCTGGAGTGCTTCAATCCCGCAGGCAGCAGCAAAGACCGTGTGGCGCTCGCCATGCTGGAGCGCGCCAAAGCAGAGGGAAAGCTTGGCCCCGGTGCAACCGTCATTGAACCCACCAGCGGAAATACGGGGATCGGGCTTTCCGCGCTTGCAGCAGCCGAGGGCTACCGCGTAATCCTGACCATGCCCGACTCCATGAGTTCCGAGCGCATCCGCCTTTTAAAGGCTTACGGCGCAGAGGTGGTACTCACCCCCGGAGCTGAGGGGATGACGGGTGCTATTAAGAAGGCGGAAGAGCTTGCGGCTTCCATTCCCGGCAGCTGGATTCCCTCTCAGTTCGACAACCCCGCCAACCCCGAGGCACACTACCTCACCACCGGTCCCGAGATCATCGAGGACACGAACGGCAAGGTAGACATCTTCGTTGCGGGCATCGGCACAGGAGGAACGCTGAGCGGAACAGGCACATATATAAAGGAAAGAAATTCCGCCTGCCGCATCGTCGCAGTTGAGCCTGCGTCCTCTCCCCTGCTCTCCAAGGGATACGCCGGTCGGCACGGCCTTCAGGGCATTGGCGCAAACTTTGTGCCGCGGAACTATGACGCCTCGATCTGTGACGAGATCCTGACCGTAACCGAGGAAGAGGCCTACACCGCTGCACGTACCTTTGCACGAAGCGAGGGCATTTTGGTTGGTATTTCGTCGGGAGCCGCCCTTCACGCGGCATCCGTGCTGGCAAAGCGGACGGAAAACAAAGAAAAGATCATCGTAGCACTTCTCCCCGACACGGGAGAGCGCTATCTCTCCACCGAATTATTCTCCCCATCCGAGAAGTAATTCCTTCGGAGCGTCCATGGGAGGATTCTTTTGCGAAAGGAGACGCCTATGGGACTTTTCGAACACCAACGCCCCCCAAAAAACAGACTGTTCTCCCGTCTACTCGAGAGGATCCGCGCGCATCGGGTGGTCTATGCCATATACTGTCTTCTCTGCCTGATCTCGCTCGGGGTACTTCTGTATTCGGTGATTCAACAGGATTTTTTGGGCATCTTCAACGCATCCCTCTCCCTGTTGCTTTTTCTTCTCCCCGTATTTTTGGAAGATCAGCTCCGCATTGAGCTTTCCGCTACCCTCAAGATCATCACCATGCTCTTCGTTTTCTGCGCGCAGATTCTCGGAGAGGTGGGAATGTGCTACGCGCGCTTCCCCTTTTGGGATGACCTGCTTCACTGGGTGAACGGATTTCTCTTCGCGGCGTTTGGATTTTCCTTGGCGGAGATCTGCAACCGCCGCAGAAGCGCGACCTTTCACCTCTCCCCCTTCTACCTCGCGCTGGTCGCCTGCTGCTTTTCCCTGTCCATTGGGGTCTTGTGGGAGTTTTTAGAGTTTTTCTTGGATTTGATGACACATGGGGATATGCAAAAGGACCGCGTTCTGCGCACCATCTCAAGCGGATGGTTTTCTCCAAACGGGCAAACACCCGTAGCGATAAAAAACATTGTTCAAACTGTCATCATAACCGCCGACGGTGAGGTTTACGCGGTGGACGGCTACCTTGATATCGGACTCTTTGACACGATGAAGGATCTGATCGTGGACTTCATCGGCGCACTGATTTTCTCTGTTATTGGTTATTTTCATCTCAAGAGAGAGGGCTCGCATCCCTTGGCTGACGCCCTTATTCCAAAGGTCTCCCATGCAACCGCAAACACAAAAAAAGCAAAAACATCATAAGACTTATCCATCATCCCCTCCTATCTGAGGGGATGTTTTTTTGCCAAAGTTCTTGACAAGCAATACTATGCGTGGTATAATATCATACGAGAGGGGGTATGACATGGAAATTCAGATGAAACGCGGTCTTTTGGACGTATGCGTCCTTGCCGCGATAAAAAAAGAGGATTCCTACGGCTATCAGATTATCAAGGATATCAAGCCCTATGTCAACATTTCGGAATCCACCCTCTACCCCATCCTCCGACGCCTGGAGGAAGCTAAGCTTCTCACCGTTCGCAGTGTGGCGCACAACGGCAGGCTGCGAAAATATTATCACATTACCCCTCTGGGGCTCAAGCGTATCAAGGATTTCCAAAAGGAATGGAATGAGATTTTAGCAATCTACAAATTCGTAACCAAGGAGGATAGGAAACCGTGAACAAAGCAGAATTTCTTGCCTCTCTGCGGGAGCGACTTGAAATCTTTCCCGAGAACGAGGCAAAAGAATATCTGAGTTATTACCGCGAAATGATCGAGGATCACATCGACGACGGCTTCCCCGAGGAAAAGGTCATCGAAACACTCGGCTCACCGGATGATGCTTTTGCGGCCATCTTACAGGAGATTGGTATCACCGAGATACTCAAAAGGAGAGTAAAACCCAAGAGAAAGCTGAAAATGTGGGAACGCGTGCTCTTGATCTGCGGCTCCCCCGTTTGGGTTCCCTTGGCGATCGCGCTGGCGGCAACCGCTTTTGCGTTGATCGTATCTCTATACGTCATACTCTGGTGCCTGATCGTGACACTGTGGGCATTGGAAATCTCCCTGACAGCCGCCGCGCTCGGTGCTACGTTCGCTGGCGTGCTTCAGCTTCTGCTTAACACCAACGGATATGTAGCAGGGACACTGTTTGCCTGCACGCTGATTTCGGCAGGACTGGCACTGATCCTCTTTTCCCCCTGTATCCATGCTACCAAGGGCATGGCAAAGCTCTCGAAAAAAATTTGGCTCGGTATAAAATTTATGATGATCGGAAAGGAGAAAAGAACATGAACGAAGAAAGATGGAAGACACTGCGTCTGATCCTCGGCTCGCCCATCTGGCTTCCTCTCATCATCGCGCTGTCAGCAACGGCAATCACCTTGATCGCGTCATTCTACGTCACACTTTTTTGCCTGGCCATCTCTCTGTTCGCTGTGGAAATCTCATTGGCAGCAAGCGGGCTCGGGGCAATCGTCTTAGCTCTCGTTAACCTTGCCGCTTCAAGCAACACCTTGCTCGTCTGTCTTTTGTTTGCAGGTGCACTGCTTTGCATGGGACTTTCCCTCATCCTCTTTTACCCTTCTATTCTTGCCATCAAGGGAACAGCTAAGTTGGTGGCAAAAATCAGCTCGGGCATCAAATCTCTCATTGTCAGAAAGGAAGAACAAAAATGAAAGCAGGTACAATCATGACAATCATCGGCATCGTTTTGATTCTTTTGGGATGTCTTATATTTGTAATCAGCATGGGACCCAAAAACTTTGACTTTTCCATGCTCTCAAGCGAAAAGTTCGAACAAAAAGCCTATACCACTGAAAAAGCATTCCAAAGCATCTGCATTGACGAAAAATACGGAACGAATATCAACTTTCTTCCTTCCAAAGACGGTATTTGCAAGATCGAATACGAGGAATCCAAGAATATCCCCTACGACATTACCATCGATGCAGACACGCTCACCATCAAGCAGATCGACAACCGCAAATGGTATCATCACATCGGCTTCGGATTTTACGCCCCCACGCTGACTGTTTATCTTCCCCAAAGCACATACAACACGCTGACCGTTCAAGCCAACACAGGCGACGTCAATGTTCCCGCCGGCTTGTCCTTTGAGAGCTTGAAGATTCACGTATCCACGGGTGATGTTTGTGTCGCCGCCGCGGTGTCGAAAGACCTCAGCATCAGCACCTCAACGGGTCGCATCACAGTCAGTGATTCTTCCCCCGCATCCGTCACGCTCTCCGCCAGCACGGGTCGGATCACAGCATCCAATCTGACCGTGTCCGGTAGCTTCACCGCGACTTCTTCTACGGGAGATCAGAAATTCTACAATATTACCTGCGCCAATGCAACCATAACAACCTCAACGGGTGACAAGGAACTCTCCTCGCTAACTGCGTTTGAAACGCTCATCGTGACCTCCGATACGGGAGAGAACACCTTCCAAAATATCACCTGCGGTGCTGCAATTGTGACCACATCAACAGGAGATCAGAATTACACCAATTTCACCTGCACCTCGGCAAATCTGCAAGCTGACACAGGAGACGTCACAATGACGAATCTGACCGCATCGGGACATCTGCAGATTCAAACCGACACAGGAGACATCACCTTTGAGCGCTGCGACGCGGCAACGATGGACATTTTCGCCGATACAGGCGACGTCACGGGAAGCTTCCGCACCCCCAAGATCATCTACGCGACCAGCGACACCGGCAAGATCGAGGTTCCCCACTCCGCCGAGGGAGGGATCTGCGAGATCAAAACCGACACTGGTAAGATCAAAATTTCCTACGTAGGATAAAAGCAAGACACGCAGTCAGCCGGCGCAACCATCCCATAAATAAAAAGAACATGGCAAAGCTCCGTTCCTTGACGGAATGGGAGCTTTGCCATGTTTCTTGAAAGGGGGAGGGTTTGGGGGGGGGGAGGACTTCTTTTCCGAAAGAAGTCCTCCCCCTCCCAAGGTCTCTCTTTTATATCAGTGTCCGAATTCCACAAGCTCCAAGCCCTCGTTCTGGTCGAGGGTGTGAGAGATGTGCCACTCACTGTTAAACAGCAGATAGTCGTTTCCGCGGAAATCCTGCACCCACTTCACGTCAAACAGACGGAGCTTGGAGGGATCCTTTCCGTTGGCAATTCTGCGAATATACTGGTAGGACTGGGGATATTGCTTATACGTCACGCCGTATTCGCTCTTAAGTCTCGATTCCAAAACATCAAACTGAAGCACGCCGACCACTCCGACGTATACGCGCTCAAGTCCGCCGCCCGGCTCGGTGAAGATCTGAATCGCACCCTCCTGGGCAATCTGATTCATTCCCTTTGCAAACTGCTTTCGCTTCATGCTGTCGGTCTGCTCCACCATGATAAAGCACTCGGGCGCAAAGGTGGGAATGCCCTCAAACTGCACCTTTCGGCTCTTGTCGCAAATAGTGTCTCCGATGGAGAAGATTCCCGGGTCGAACACGCCGATGATATCCCCTGCATACGCCTCGGTGATACCTGCACGCTCCTGCGCCATCATCTGCTGAGGCTGGGACAGGCGGAGCGCCTTCCCGCCCTGCACGTGGAAATACTCGGTATCGCGCTCAAATTTGCCCGACACAATTCGCATGAAGGCAATTCGGTCACGGTGTGCCTTGTTCATGTTCGCCTGAATCTTGAAAACGAACGCAGAGAAGGTAGGATCAAAGGGCTCCACCGTGTCGGTCTCGGTCTTGCGCGCAAGGGGCGCAGTGGTCATCTTGAGGAAGTGCTCCAGGAAGAACTCCACACCAAAGTTGTTCAAGGCAGAGCCAAAGAACACAGGACTGAGCTTTCCCTCTCTGACCTTCTCCAGGTCAAAATCAAAGCACGCGCCGTCCAAAAGCTCGACCTGCTCGGTCAGCTCCTCGCGCGCATATGAGCCGATCAGAGAATCCATTTTCTCGATGTCGTTGATGTCGCAGTCGATGGAGGAAAGGCGGTCGCGTCCTCTGTGAGAGTCGCCAAAGGCAAGGATGCGTCGGCCGTCTCGGTCATAAACGCCCTTGAAGCTGACACCGCATCCGATGGGCCAGTTCATGGGGTAGGTTCCGATACCAAATTCCTTTTCCAGCTCGTCGATGAGGTCAAAGGGATCGCGCGCCTCGTGGTCGAGCTTGTTGATAAAGGTGAAGATCGGAATGTGACGCATCGCGCAAACCTTGAAGAGCTTGCGCGTCTGAGGCTCAATTCCCTTTGCGGCGTCAATCACCATCACGGCACTGTCAGCCGCCATCAGAGTGCGGTAGGTGTCCTCCGAGAAGTCCTGGTGACCGGGGGTGTCCAGGATGTTGATGCAGTAGCCGTCGTATTCAAATTGCATGACGGAGGAGGTAATGGAGATTCCTCTTTTCTTCTCCATCTCCATCCAGTCAGAAACCGCGTGGCGGTCGGACTGCTTGCCCTTGACCGAGCCGGCGGTCTGAATCGCGCCTCCGTAGAGCAAAAATTTCTCAGTCAGAGTCGTTTTTCCCGCGTCGGGGTGAGAGATAATGGCGAAGGTTCTTCTTCGATTGATTTCTTGTTGCAGTGTGCTCACCGTGTGCAATTCCTTTACATAAGATTTTCAACCCTAATATTATAACAATAATTTCTGCAGAATGCAAGGGTTAATGCCAAGAAAATGAATTATTTTCAAAAAAACACAAACTTTTTCTAAAAAACGGCTTGACTTTCCGAAAAAAAAGTGTATAATATATCTGTTGCGTGTAAATCGGATGATTTCACAAGACAAATGCGGAAGTGGCGGAACTGGCAGACGCGCACGTTTGAGGGGCGTGTGGTTCACACCGTACGGGTTCAAGTCCCGTTTTCCGCACCAAAAAAGAGCAGGTAGGCAACCGCCTACCTGTTCTTTTTTTGCGCGAAACGGGCGCAACCCGTACCTCCGTTTGCGGTTTCGCGGCGATAGCCGTGAAATGCGCTCGAAAGCCGAAGGCGGGAGCGCAAGGAAACGGAATAGCGGCGGAAATGTCTTCCCCTTTCCCTCTGAATAACAGACGCCGCTTGTACGGAGTTCAAGTCCCGTTTTCCGCAAAACGGGCGCAACCCGCACCTCCGTTTACGGTTTCGCTTGCGAAATGCCGACGAAGTCGGCAAGTAAACGGAATAGAGGCGGAAATGGCTTTCCCCTTCCCTCTGCATAATGGACGCCGCTTGTACGGAGTTCAAGTCCCGAGAGTAGATAGGCATCCGCCTACCTGCTTTTTGGCACGAAATAGGCACTAAAAATTAACAAAGTCTTGAAAAGTGCAGTTTTTCATGCTAAAATATAAATAGCATATTCTCATCCACTCAAATTACAGAACAGGAGTTTTCAGCTTATGCTTTTCAAACGCAGAAAAATCAAACTTATTTCCATTTTATGCGCCACGGCTATGCTTTTGGGTGCGTTTCTTGCAATGTACGGCTGTTCGTCAAATCCAATTCACTATACTGTAAACGACACACTCCCGGACGGAAACGGAAAAACTGCGCGGGTAATCCTGCTGGGCGGACAATCCAATGCCTCGGGATGCAGCCGAGACGACTATCTTGAAAAGAACGTTTCGGAGGAAAAATACGCCGAGTACAAAAACGGCTATGACAACGTCTACATCAATTATCTGTCCGGCCCCAAGCTTTCCAAGGGATTTGTGAAATGCTCCACCGAGCAGGGAGAGCTGGACGGCGGCTTTGGCCCCGAGCTGGGACTTGCCGACAAGCTCCACGAGCTCTACCCCGACGAGACCTTTTTTATCATCAAGTGCGCCTGGGGCGGGACCAATCTGTTTGAACAGTGGCTCTCTCCTTCGAGCATGGGCAAAACAGGCGATCTGTACAAATCTTTCGTCGGGTTTGTGCAGAGCAGCATTGATTACCTGACTGACAAGGGTTATGCCGTGGAAATCGAGGGAATGTGCTGGATGCAGGGCGAGTCGGACAGCTTTTCGGTGAAAACCTCAAATGCCTACGGAAAACATCTTGAAAACTTCATCAAGGATATCCGCAAGGAGTTCTCAAAGTATGCCGCAGAGGATGGAATCGCCTTCATCGATGCTTATATTGCCGAGAATCCCATGTATTGGGTCTACTACGAAGCGGTCAATCAAGGCAAAACCGACGTTGCTTCGCTCTCACCCCTGAACCGTGTTGTGAACACGAGCGATCTTTCTTGTTCCTCTGAGCCTGTCGATTCCCCGGATCTCGCCCACTACGATTCACTCAGCGAGATTGCGCTCGGGCATCGCTTTGCACTGGAGCTGGCACCATATTTGGAGTGACCCAACCTTGCAAAACTTAAAAAGGAGTGCCGATTTCTCGGCACTCCTTTTTTGTTTTTTATTTCTGTTTTGCGTATTTTTTCATAACCGACGAGAAGCTCGTTCCGTCCGAGAATCTCGGCAGGCTCGCATACTCACCGTCGGTGCGGAAGACCACCAGGTTCGCAAGGATCTCCTCGTAGGAATCGTTCACCAAATCGATCTTTCCGTACGCGCTGATGTTCACCGCTCCCCAGAAACGCATGGGGTGGTTGGTGTTGTTGAGCTTGTAGTTCCAATTACACCAGTGAATGCCCGCCTCGTTGAAGGCGTTCAGCGTGTATTCCCACTGCGCCTTGTTGTCATAGCAGGTGAACTCGCCCATCTGCCAGGGAACGTTGTAGGTGCAGTTGACCATTTGGCTGATCTTGTTATCAATCGTGGTCTTGTGCTTTTCATAATTATCGGTTCCGTAGCACTCGGTATAGTTGTGCATGGAGTACATGATGTTCTCCCAGCCGTAATCCTTGGGATCGGGAAGATCGTTGGGCGTCCACATGGTCTCAATGATCACAAGATGCTCCTGATCCACCTCGCGGATCGCCTTGTAGATACGATCCATGAAGTCCCAGTGAATTTTCTTGGTTGCGGAGATATATCCACCCTCCAAGCGCTGACCGGGCTCGTTGAGCACGTCGTATCCCGCAACGGCAGGATTATCCTTGAAGTGCTCTGCCATGGCGCGCCAAAGGTCAACCGTCAGCTGCATCTTTCGATTGTTGTAGTAGAAATCACATTTCGAGACGTCGAGCACCTCTCCGGAATGGTCAAGCCCATTTTGCGATCCGTATGCGCCGTGAAGATCAATAATCGTATACATTCCGTATTCCGCCGCGCGCGTTACGAAATCCTCTACCACGGAAAAATCGTATTTTTTGCCCGCGTGAGCCAGCCCCTTGTTTGCATCGGGATCCACCTGCATATAGGTGATGGGCAGACGAATGACGTTGATGCCCAGCTCCTTGCAATGCTCAAAATCGGCATCGTTCCACCAATTCTTGCGGTATTCCTCCCAGAACGCCATGGTCTTCTCATAGCCAAAGCGATCCATCAGCAGATCCATCACGCTTTTGGTGGTCAGCTCGGTGTTTTTGGCAAACGCCACCTGCATCCAGCCCTCCAGCGCTCCGATGCCGCCTGCGTTGATGCCGCGCAGATATACCGTATCTCCTGCCACAGTCTTGAGTAGCTTGCCCTCTTGCTTAATCAGCATGCTCTTGTCAATTTTTCCAACCTTCATTGTTTTTTCTCCTCGGGGACCTCATTTTTTTCCTCAAGCACATCTTCAGTCTCACTTTCCGAAACAGACGGAACGGGTGAATCCTTGAAAAGATTGCACGATGTCAGAAGCAAGGGGAGCATCATGGCGATCATCAATATCAGCGCCATTAATTTTACTGCCATTTTTCCCATTATTCTTTCTCCTACCTCGTCCTGAAATGAAAATGATTTTTTATAGTAACATCATAACATATCATCCTAAAAAAGTCAATGTAACAGATGTCCAAAAAAGAACACTCCGGTTTGTTCATCTTGGACTGCGTTTCTTGCTGATATAGTATTTCGCAAGTGAAACCGAAAAGAACGATGGGATTCCGCGTGACCAATTACCCGCGCAAAAAAAAGCAGGACACCGATTGGTGTCCTTCTCTTTTTGGTGCGGGTAAGAGGACTTGAACTCTCCACACGCGACCTCCGCAGTTTGGAATAGTGAGGCAATCCATTTCGGCGCGGTGCTCTTTTCTTGCCGACTTCGTCAGCATTTCGCAAGCGAAACCGAAAAGAACGGTGGGATTCCGCGAAACCAGTTACCCGCGCAAAAAAAGCAGGACACCGATTGGTGTCCTGCTCTTTTTGGTGCGGGTAAGAGGACTTGAACTCTCCACACGCGACCTCCGCAGTTCGGGATAAAGCGGGAAAGCCTTTTCGGCGCGGTGCTCTTTTCTTGCCGACTTCGTCAGCATTTCGCATGCGAAACCGAAAAGAACGGTGGGATTCGGCGAAACCAGTTACCCGCGCAAAAAAGGAGGACACCAATCGGTGTCCTGCTTTTTTTGGTGCGGGTAAGAGGACTTGAACTCTCCACAC
>JAZQVI010000057.1:0-37387 GCA_045631745.1 Eubacteriales bacterium | reverse complement strand
CGCCCCCGGGGGCAAAGTGGGCGCCGGGTCTGTGGGTGATTGGAAAAAAAAACCGCGGGAACCCCCCATGGAGGGATCCCGACGTTTTTTGTTCGGTTCGGTTGACAAAAAAATACTTTTGTGATATAATAAACTGATAATGAGGAAGGAGCTCGTTTTGTGCTTTTTCCGTGTTTATCATTTCATTTTGTTGCGTTGTATCCGGTTGCCGGAGCGACAGCAAAAGGAGGTATCCCATGAGAAAAAATAAACGTATGTCAACTGAAACATTAACCTTCGGTGCGGTTCTGACTGCTCTGATTGTGATTTTACAGTTTCTTGCTATCGGCGTTCGGGCGGCTCTGCCCTTTCTGCCCTTTACCGTATCCCTTGTGCTGATCCCCATTGTGATCGGCGCGGCAAAATGCGGCCCGTACATGGGCGCATGGCTGGGATTTGTGTTTGGTGTGATCGTGCTGCTCAGCGGAGATGCAGCATCTTTTCTGGTGATCAACCCTTTCGGTACGATTGTTACAGTCCTGGTAAAAGGTACGGCTTGCGGTCTCGTTTCGGGACTGGTGTACCGACTGATTGAAAAGAAGCAAAAGAAGGTAGCCGTCTACGCTGCGGCTGCAGTTTGCCCTGCCGTGAACACCGGCGTTTTCCTTGTGGGATGTCTGTTGTTCTTTATGGATACCGTTTCCGAATGGGCGGCGGCGCTTGGATATGAAAATGCCGTGGTTTATATGTTTTTTGGGCTTGCAGGAATCAATTTCCTGTTTGAGTTTGTCGTCAACATCGCGCTCAGCCCCATGATTATCCGCGCTTTGGGTATGAAGGAAAGAAAGAGTGTTGCCGGACCTTGTGAAGATTCACAGGCTCAGCAAGAGAAAGATGCAGAATGAATGACGTGAAAAAAACTTTTCTGCTTGCGGTTGTTGGCTCGACCGCGAGCGGAAAGAGCAGAATGGCAGTGAAGCTGGCTCAAAGATTGAGTGGCGAGGTTGTTTCCTGCGATTCGATGCAGATCTACAAGCGAATGAATATCGGAACGGCAAAGCCGACTATGGAGGAGATGGAGGGGATCCCGCATCACCTGATCGATTTTGCCGAGCCTGACCGTTCTTTTTCCAGTGCGGATTACGTTGCGTCGGCGAGGTGCGCCATCGAGGAGATCTCCTCGCGAGGAAAGCTCCCGATTCTTTGCGGCGGCACGGGGTTGTATTTGGAACGCTTGCTTTATGGCGGAGGCGATGCCGAGGAGGCGGAGCCAAACGAAGAAATTCGAGAAAAATGGCAGACGTATTGCGAAAAAAACGGAAATCATGCGCTCCACGATCGCTTGCGCGAGGTGGATGCCGAGAGCGCGGATGCCATTCACGAGAATAACGTTCATCGTGTAATCCGTGCGCTGGAGATCTTTGAGACAACGGGAATCCCCAAATCGGAATGGGACAAACGCTCAAAGGAGAAGGCGTCGGACTTTGCATTCTGCGTGGTCGGCTTGCGTTATCGAAGCAGGGATCTGCTCTATGATCGCATCAACCGTAGGGTGGATGCGATGATGGAGGGCGGACTTCTGGAGGAAACCAAATCGCTGATGCAGGAGGGTGTATTTTTGCACAATTCCACGGCAGCACAGGCGATCGGGTACAAGGAGCTGCTTGCGTATCTTGCGGGGGAGGAATCCCTTCCCGATGCGGTGGAGCGCTTGAAGACCGCGACACGACGATATGCCAAACGGCAGATCACCTGGTTTTCAGCAAAGTCGTACGTGCATTGGGTGGATGCCGATGCAAACGGGCGTGTGCGAGCGGAGGAGGATATTCTTTCGGACATTCTGGCGCAGGTTGAGGACAAGAGAAAAGATTACGAAATCTGAAGAAAGGAGCGTAACATGAGGCGGCAAAGGCTTTTGAAACTGAATTTTGCCAGACTTGCGCTGACCTTTTTGTTGCTCTGCTTGATTATATACACCTGCTATCATGCTCTTTGGAATTCGTCCGGACGGTTGCTCACAACCCCGGCAAGGCAGATCAGCGATACCCGCCTGATGGGGGGGGAGGCATGGTTGTTCCGAGATGAGACGTTGCTCACCTCTCCCGAGGCGGGGTTGGTCAACAGTGTGGCGGTGAGCGGATCCAAGGTTGGTAAAAACACGGTGCTCACCGAGGTTTGGTCGGATGGGCGTACAGACGGGCTGGAAGATCGGCAAACGAAGCTGGATCTGATCAATCGGACCGTGAATGTGCTGGAGTCCGGGATCCTGCCGACAGGAACGCCCCTCTCACAAGCCGAAGGCTATCGGCAAGATGCGGCGGCGACGCTGACCGAGATCCGCAGGGCGATTCGAGAGGGCAAATGGGAGGCGCTCTCGGAACTTGAGGACGAGCTTCTGATCAGTCTCAATCGCTACGGCGCGCTGACAGGCAAGGCGGATGCGATCAAGGAGGCGTTGGAGCGTGCCAAGACCGAGCGAGATGCGATGCTGGTCGGAGCCAAGACAGAGCTGATCAATTCCGAATCCTCGGCATACTATTACGGACTTTCCGAGGTGGATGGGTACGAGGCGATCTTTACCGAAAATGCACTGAATGAGTTGAGTGCCGAGTCGTTTGCATTGCTCAAGGAGGCAACGCCCGACACGGGCGACGGCTTTGTGGCGGGAAAACTCTGCTACGGATACACCTGGCACGTTGCGGTGGAATTTTCGGATGCGTGTCAGGATTTACTTGCCGTTGGCGGCTTTTACCAGGTCTGCTTCCCCGAAAATGACGGAGCCACCATGGAAATGATCTGCGAGAGGCTTCTGCAAAATGAGAAGGGCGGGACGGTTGCCGTGCTTCGTTCGGACGTTACTCCGTCTGATTTCCGTTTTTTGAGAACGCAGAGAGCCGAGATCACGGTTGGAAGTGCGGAGGGAATCTACATCCCGCGACAGGCGTATGTTTCGCAGTATGGCGTGGATGGCGTGTACGTATTTGAAGAAAGCACGGTGCGCTTCCGACGCATTCGCATCTTGTATATTGGTGATGGATATCTGATCGCGAGTCTCGTTGATGATGACCCCGATCATGAAATCGCATACCTCGGACTGAACGATCTGATGATCCTGTCCGGAAGAAAACTTTATGACGGGAAGGTATACCGATGAACAGACTTTCCTATATGGATCGGAATTTTGAAGAGATTAACAGTCGCATCCGCTTGGCGGAGAAGCGCGTCGGCAGAGAGGGCGTGCGGTTGGTGGCGGCAGTTAAATATACCGATGCCGAGCACATCAACTATCTGCATCGTGAGCTTGGTGTCAATGACGTAGGGGAGAATCGCGTGCAGCAGCTCCTGGAGCACTGGGAAACGGTGGATCGCGAGGGGCTGAACTTCCATTTTATCGGAACACTCCAGACCAACAAGGTCAAGTATATTGCGGACAAGGTCTGCATGATCCATTCGCTGGACTCTCTCCGTCTTGCTGCCGAAATCGAGCGGCAGATGGCAAAGCTCGGACGGAAAATGGATGTTTTGGTGGAGATCAACAGCGGCGCAGAGGAGAACAAGAGCGGGGTCTCTCCGGACGAAGCGGCGGAATTCTGCAAAGCGCTCAAGGATTTCGAGCATCTCAATCTTCGCGGCTTTATGACCATGGCTCCCAAATGTGAGAAAAACGAAGATTTTCGCAAATTTTTTCAAGAAACTTTTCGCATAGGTCTTGACATTTGGAGTAAAACACTTCATAATATAGGTAGACCGCTTTTTTCCATGGGGATGTCAGAAAGCTTTGAGATCGCCATCGAGGAGGGAGCAGACATGGTTCGGGTAGGTAGGTCGCTCTTTGCTGAGCCGGGCCCGAAGCTGTAATAATTTCGGAGCGTTCCGATTCAGAAATATACGCAAATTTGGAGGAAGAAAATGAACTTGCTGAAGAAATTTATCAGAGATAATGCCGACGTTGAGGCAGAAGAATACGAGGATCTGTACATTGATCCCGAAGATATGCAGGTAAACCTTGAGGATTCCGAGGCAGAGGATGTTGCAGCTCTCAACAGCCCCTCTCGCAAGGAGCCCGAAATCCATCCCGCATCTCCCGACAAGGTGTCTCTCAAGCTGCTGCAGCCCAAGACGCACACCGAGGCGACCAAGATCGCGGACAAGCTCAAGGAAGGTTGTATCGTTCTGCTGGACATTAGCAATCTGACCAAGGATCAGGCAAGACGTTTGGTTGACTTTTTGGCCGGTGTTGCATACGTGCTGGGCGGTGAGATGATCAAGACCAACAAGAGCACCATCGTGGTGGCTCCTGCAGGCGTGGACATCTCTAGCTTTGCGCCTGATGTTGCTCCCGTAGCGGCTCCCGCTCCTGTGGTTGAGTCCTTGGAGCCTGTTGTTGAGGATGCACCCGAGGCATTTGAAGAAATGAACTGATCGCCGCGCTCTTGTTTTGCGCGACGGACATCAACGGATGAGACCGACGGGGGCTTCCCTTGGCGGTCTCGTCCCTTTTTCCAAGGAAATGAGGGAGGATGTTCATGGAGATTTTGCTTTATTTTCTAATCAGAACCGCGACGATGCTCTTATGGATTTTGGATCTTGCCCTATTCATGCGCGCGATCCTGTCCTGGATTGATCCCGATATGAGCTTCCGCTTTTCTGCATTTCTGTATACTGTTACCGAGCCGGTCATTCAGCCCATTCGAAAGCTTTGCTACAAAAAGAACTGGTTCCAGCGTACCCCCATCGACGCGCCTTTTATGATTACGGTGGTTTTGGTTATTTTGGCGCAGATGATCCTGGAGTCTTTATGAGTGATTTGCTGGAGGCGCGGATCGAGGATTATCTGACACAGGCGGATCGCGGTATTGCTGCGGTCAGCTCCTTTTTGTCGCCGGGAGAGAGGCGTCGCGCTGAACGCTATCTTGCACAATGTGGCAAGAGAAATCGTGCGGTGTTCTGGGGCGGCTACGCGGAAGCTGAGCGAACCTGTTTGTTTTTGTTGCCTGATTTTTACGGTGATCCATCGGATTGGGGGCTGTCGGAGGGCGCGGATCTTGCGACCTTTCTTGATGATGTGAGCGCGGACGGCGTATCGGCGGTTCGTGTCACGGGGAGTGGTTATCGAATCCTTTCGCACCGCGATTATCTTGGCTCACTCCTGGGACTTGGCTTGGAACGGGATGTCGTGGGAGATCTTGCAGTGCAAAACGAGCGGGAGGCGGTGGTGTTTTGCAAAAAACACCTGTGCCCTTTTCTGATCGAGATGCTCGGGAAGGTGGCAAGCGACACCGTTCGGTGTCGGCAATATGTTTTGGATGAGAATTTCACCGACGGCAGGCGTTACCGTCCCATTTCCGATACAGTTGCATCGGCGCGCCTCGATTGCGTGGTGGCGGCACTCACCAACCTGTCTCGCGAAGACGCGCAGAGCGCGGTCAGAGGGGGACTGGTGGAGGTGGATTTTGAACGGGCGGAGCGTGTAGATCTTTTGCTGGAGCCTCCTGTCACAGTTTCGGTTCGGGGATACGGCAGATACGTGCTCAGATCCTTTGACGGAGAGACGAAAAAAGGCAGGCTGCGCTTGCGCGCCGATCAAATGATATAGTAACAATCCCTGCGTGAAAAAACATGCAGGGTTTTTGCTTTTATTTGGCGTAATAAGAATTTTTTTGCAGAAATATGACGTAAAAGTGAAAAGTTTTTGAAAAAATCCATTGACAAAATGCACCACGAGGGGTATAATTTTAGTAGCCATACATAAAATGGCATATAAAATTTTTGGAGGAAATTTTTATGCGTCAACTCAACGTTCCAAAGAAGCTGACCGCCACAGTTCAGATCTGGGTAAGCGTACTGCTTCTCGTGATCGCAACCAGCCTCAGCCTCACCCCCATTATCACCCTCAACACCGGTGATAATATTGACACGATCAATGAAATGATCGACGATATTGCAGCCGATTCGGATTTTGCTATTCCCGAAACGGTTGACGTAAGCGCTATCAAGCTGGTGAAATCCATCGGCGTGATGAGCAAGATTATGTCCGCTACCATGAAGGGTGTAAAGGATAAGGATATGTCCAACACCGGTAGCGAGGTTGCGAAGATCCTGGATACTCCCGAAGGACAGGAAACGATCGTTATCGCGATTTCTCTGGTATCCACCGTTGCTTCCAACTACGATAAGGAAGACACCGATACCTCCGGTGTTCTTGCAAGCGTTCTGACCATTCTGGTGTCCATCGTTGCACTTCTGGCTCTGCTTGCACTCACCTTTATCATTCCGATCATGCTGGCATGGGCGACCATTACCGCGTTGGTGTCTGCACTGGTTAACCTCGACGATCCCGAAGAGGTTTCCACCAAGATCGCAAGAAAGCTTCCCGCATTCATCTCCATGCCCTTCACGCTCATGCTCTTCCAGTGTGTCGTTCCCGGCATGACCTATGGAAGCGGAATCGTTGGCGTTTGTGTAGCATCCATTCTGTCTGCTGTTCTGGGCCTTGTAATCTCCAGACTCCGCAGCTATGATGATGCAGCGTTCCGATACCTCAACATCGTTCAGGGCGTTTCCCTGGCAGGTGTGATCGGATTTGTTATTTTCTTCTTCAACCTGGTTAAGACCAACATCTTCACCGCGTTCCTGCGCGGCAACTTTGCTGAGTACGTAGCAAAGGTTGGCTTGGCGATGGCAAAGGATAAGAACGCTACCGTTCAGCAGGGCTACCTGGTTGACCTGCTCCTGATCCTGGTCTACGTTGTTCTCGCTTTGGCATCCGTTGGATACCTTGAGAAGTGCGCACAGCGTCTGGCTTGCAGCAAGAGCGCAAACAAGAAGGGTGCGTTCCCCAAGGATACCTGCATCGGCCGTGCGATCGTGATGCTGGCGGTTTACATCCTTCCCACTGTTGTAATGGGTCGTATGAGCTACTATGATGATCCTACCTCTACTGCACTGACCGGTGACGCATCTCTGTTGGATGTTGCCGATATCAATGGCAGCGCTCTGAACACGATGCTGGTTGGCGCGATCATCATTCTCCTGGCAGAGATCGCACTGATCGTTCTCAAGGCTGTATTCTGCAAGGGTATGAACACCGAGAGCATGCAGGCTCTGATGAGCGGCGCTGACACTGCACCTGCTGCAGAGGAAGCAACTGAAGCAGCTGAAGCAACCGAGGCTGTCGAGACCGAGGCAACCGCTGAGGAAACCGCTGAAGAGGCAGCTCCCGAGGCGACTGAAGAGACTGCTGAAGAGGCAGCTCCCGCTGAAGAAGTTTAATCTGTAATTTCTATAAAAAACGCACCCCGTTCGGTGAATTTCACCGAGCGGGGTGCTCTTTTTTGTTTAGGTATTCGGTTTCTTAAAGTATCGCATGAGGAGCAGAATGACTGCGGCTCCGCCAAGGGGAAAGAGAGCAGCCGAGAGAAGGCCCGCGCGCATACCGATTTGCTCGGGGAGCAGGGAGAGCCGGATTGCGAGCGATTGTCCCGCATTGCTTGCGGAAACGCGGTCAACGAGCCAGCCCATCAGCTGGGGGGCAACTGCAATTCCAAAATCTCCGCCTGCCGCCATCAGCGCATATGCGGCAACACCTACGTGAGGGAATTTCTTTTCGACCAAAATGATGCTTCCGGGCCACAGCATGGAAGTGAAAAAGCCGGTTGCCGCGCACGCGGTCAGTCCCACGAGCGGCATTTGGGAGAGCCCTGCGATCGCGTAACAGGCAAACGAGCCGATCATACCGACCAGCATAAAGCGGAGAATGCTTTTGCCGTATCGGGCATACAGACTTCTGCCAACCCCCAGCATGACGGCGAAGAGTGCCATTCCGAGAATGTCGCCGATGAGCTTTGGGAGGGTGAGCGCGGTCTCTACGTAGCTTGAAACCCATTGGGTCATAGTTCCTTCTGCGGCGGCGCCGAGGAAGATGCAAGCGAAGCACAATAGCAGGCCTCTATCAAAGAGCCGGTTCCGCTGTTCGGTGGCGGTCTCTTTGGACTCGGGCATGGGAATGGGAGACAGGGAAAAGAGCAGGGCGGAGGCGGCCGGAACGAGGGCAAGGATCAAGGGGAGAAATTCCCAATTCTCCTCGCCAAAGATCCGCAGATACAGGCTTCCGAAGATCACCACGCCTACCAACCCCCAAGCGTAGAAGGAGTGCAGGCGTGTCATATCCCGTTCGGGATTTTCGGAGGGGAGGGCTGCCACCAGTGGGCTGATCAGCACCTCTGCCAATCCCGCCGCACAGGAGAAAACGACCGTTCCGACGGCGAGCCCGACGTAGGCGAGGCCCGGGAAGAACAGGGGAAAGAGGGAATAGATCAATAGCCCGAGCACCGTAAGGTAGGGCATGAGACGAACGGTTTTTTGAATGGGGAAGCGATGCGAGAAAAACGTAAAGACGAGGTCGATCGCAAGCTGTGTGCAGAAATTGATCGCAACGAGAAGACCGAGCAGGGTGTAGGAGATCCCGTAGGTCTCTCGAAAGGTTACGAAGAGCAGGGGAGAAAAGGAGCACACCCCCGCTTGCGCAATATTGGTGATATAACAGGCGACTTTTGTGGTTTTATAAGATGGCTTCACGAAAATACTCCTTCTGAATAGGATAGTGGAAAGAACATATCAATACATCATATCATTTTGGGTCAATATTTGTCAATAGGGAAGCAAAAAAACTTGACTTTTATTTATAAATATTGTATAATAAAATATTGAAGGTAAAGCATAAAAGAGATACGTGGCCGTTATCGACGGGAAAGGAACTTGTTGACCAGATGAGATCGGAGAACATTTTGCCGGCGGAGGAAATTGAAGCGCAAAACGCCTATCTTTGCCGTGAGCGAGAGAGAAATCTTGCGTTTTTGGCGCAAACGGGACAAACGAAAAAAGCATATATTTTGACGTTTGGCTGCCAACAGAACGAGGCAGACAGCGAAAAGCTCGCAGGCATGGCAGAGGCGATGGGATATGAGATCATATCTACACCGAGTGATGCCGATCTGATCGTGGTGAACACCTGTGCAATTCGTGAGCACGCCGAGAAAAAGGCGCTCTCCACCGTGGGACAGTTCAAGCATCTCAAGGCGAAAAAGAGCGACATGATGATCGCGGTCTGCGGGTGCATGGTTACGCAAGACCACCGATGCGAGGAGATCAAGCATCGTTACCCTTATGTGGATTTTGTGTTTGGGACATCCTCGATTCATCGCTTTCCCCAACTGCTTTGCGAAAAGCGGGAGAGAGGAAGGAGACTTTTCTGTCCGCAGGAGAGTCGATATCTTGTTGCGGAGGGATTGCCCATCCACCGCGAAAACAACTACCGCGCATGGGTTTCCATTATGTACGGCTGCAATAATTTCTGCTCCTATTGCATCGTCCCCTACGTGCGCGGCAGAGAGAGAAGCCGCGAGATGGACGCGGTCGTCTCGGAGGTGCGCGAGCTGGTGGAGCGGGGATACCGCGACATTACGCTGCTCGGTCAAAACGTCAACTCCTACGGAAAGGATGCGGGCTATCCTTATGATTTTGCAGAGCTGCTTGCAGAGCTTGACAAGATCGAGGGGGACTACGTGCTGCGCTTTATGACCAGCCATCCGAAGGATGCGGGGGAGAAGCTGATCGACGTGATCGCCGCCTCCCATCACATAGCGCGTCAGTTCCATCTGCCCATGCAGTCGGGAAGCGATGCGATTCTGCGTCGCATGAACCGAAAATACGATCGAGAGCAATATCTGAAGACGGTTTCGTATATGAGGGCGCGGATGCCCGATATCACCATTACCTCGGATATCATCGTGGGATTCCCCGGGGAAACCGAGGAGGATTTTGAGGGCACGATGGATATGCTCCGCCGCGTGAAATTTGATATGCTCTACTCGTTTATCTATTCTCCGCGAAAGGGAACACCTGCCGCCGAGATGGAGGATCAGGTTCCACCCGAGGTCCAGCACGAGCGCTTTGAGCGTCTGCTGGCGCTTCAGAAGGAGATTGGAGCCGAGCGTAATCAAGCGCTTGTCGGAAAGACGGTGAGAGTTTTGTGCGACGGTGTAAGCAAGGGAAACGAGGCGCTGTACAGCGGCCGTACCGAGGGTAACAAGATCGCCTTCTTTGAGGGCGCTCCCGAGGACACGGGATGCTTTGTGGATTTTACCGTCGAGCGCGCCGATGCGTTTTCTCTTTACGGAAAGAAAGCTTGAAAGGAATTTTGAAAAATGGAAATATTTGAATTGGCAGAAAAGCTTGGACAGGTACTCAAGGAGGATGCAAGACTGGTCGCGCTCGAGGAGGCAAAGCGCGCATACGAGGCAGACACCAAGCTGCAGAAGTGCATGATGGAGTATGAGGTTCAGCAGCAGGCGATGCAGAGAGAGGCGGGAAAGGCCGATCACGATCTGCATTTTTTGGAGGTGATTCAGAACCGTATTGATACGCTGTATCAGGCAATCGTTGAGAATCCTACCTTTGTTGCGCTAAATGAAGCACAAAACGCGGTGAACGGACTGATGAACGAGGTCAATCAGACTATCATGTTCCAGATCACAGGCGAGAAGCCTTCCTCGGGCTGCACACACGATTGCAGCACCTGCGGAGGATGCCATTGAGTGCGGTCGGAAGACCGAAAGGGTTCACATAAGAGAGGAGCGTCCACGATATGACACCAATGATGGAACAATATTTCGAGATCAAAAAACAATACAAGGATCACATCCTGTTCTACCGTCTCGGTGACTTTTACGAGATGTTTTTTGACGATGCCGTGCTTGCATCGCGTGTCCTGGAGCTGACGCTGACGGGAAGAGACTGCGGAGAGGAGGAGCGTGCGCCCATGTGCGGTGTGCCCTTCCATTCGGCAGAGGGATACATCGGAAAGCTGGTTTCAAGCGGCTACCGTGTGGCGATCTGTGAGCAGATGGAGGATCCCTTCCAGGCAAAGGGACTGGTGCGCCGTGACGTGATCCGTGTGATTACCCCCGGAACGCTAATCGAATCCAATCTGATCCCCGAGCATCGCAACAATTATCTTTGCACCCTTTTTGTGGGAGAGTTTGAGAGCGGTCTGTGTTTTGCAGACGTTTCCACAGCCGAGATCTATGCCACCTCCTTCTCGGGCTCCAATATGGAGGCCAGAATCAAGAGCGAGCTTGCGACCTATGCACCCAGCGAGGTGCTCTGCAATCTCAGTCGCGTGCACATGGGGGAGGCGATCGGAGAGTTTTTCTCGGCGCATCCCGAAATTCTGCTTCAGGACGCGCAGGCAGCGCGCTTTGAGGAGAGAGCGGCAGAGGAACTGGTGCGGGAGCAGTTTGGAGAGGGCGTTCGTCCCGAGGTGTACAGCCAGCGCGAACTGGTGTGCGCGGTGGGCGCGATGCTCAACTATATCAAGGATACCGAAAAAAGAGAAATTTCCTACATCAAGGAACTGAACGTCTATTCGGACGGGCAGTATCTGGAGATGGATATCAATACCCGCCGCAATCTTGAGTTGACCGAGTCCATGAGAAGCAAGGATCGCAAGGGAACGCTTCTTTGGGTACTCGACAAGACCAAAACCGCGCCCGGTGCGCGGATGCTCCGCAAATGGGTGGAGCATCCCCTTCTTTCCACCTCCGCGATCGCAGAGCGGCAGGACGTGGTAGAGGAGTTTGGGGAAAACTATATGCTCCGCGAGGAGCTGGGTGAGCTTCTCTCGCACGTGCTCGACCTGGAGCGTCTGATGACGAAGATCGTTTATACCACGGCGAACGCGAGAGATCTTCGCGCAGTGTTTTCCACCGTTTCGGTGATTCCCGAGGTGCGCGGACTCTTATCTGATTGCAAGTGCCGCCGACTGCAGAGAATTTGCGAGTCGCTGGATACGTTGGAGGACGTGCGTGATCTGATTGGTTCGTCCATTCGGGAGGATGCGCCTGCGGTGATCCGCGAGGGTGGTATGATCGCAGACGGATACAACGAGGAAATCGACAACCTACGCGCGATCATGAAGGACGGCAAGAGCTGGATTGAGAAGATCGCCGAGGAAGAGCGGGAACAAACGGGGATCAAGAATCTTCGGATCAGCTACAATAAGGTGTTCGGCTACTACATCGAGGTAACCAACTCCTACCGCGATCTCGTTCCCGATCGTTACATCAGAAAGCAGACTTTGAGCAATGCCGAGCGTTACATCACGCAGGAGCTCAAGGATATGGAAGCAACAGTGCTCGGTGCCGCCGACAAGGTGTGCGCACTGGAATACGAGGTGTTCCAGCAGATCCGCAACTATGTGGCAGAGCAGAGTGCCCGTATTCAGAAAACAGCGTCGCTGCTTGCGGAGATCGATTCCTATCTCTCTCTTGCCACCGTGGCGTGCAAACATAAATTTGTCCGTCCCGAGGTGGATCAGACAGACGTGATCCAAATCAAGGACGGCAGACATCCCGTTGTGGAGCAGTTCGTCAAGGACACCTACTTCGTTCCAAACGATGCGCATCTTGACACCGTACACAACAGGCTTATGCTCATCACGGGTCCGAACATGGCAGGTAAATCGACGTATATGCGTCAGGTCGCGCTGATCGTGGTCATGGCGCAGATCGGCTCCTTCGTGCCTGCGAGCGAGGCGAGAATTGGTGTGGTGGACAAGGTGTTCACCCGTGTCGGCGCGTCGGATGACCTGGCATCGGGTCAGTCCACCTTCATGCTGGAGATGAACGAGGTGTCCTACATTCTCAAAAATGCCACCCGTCGGAGTTTGATTATCTACGATGAGGTGGGCAGAGGAACCTCCACCTTTGATGGCATGAGTATTGCGCGTGCCATTGTAGAGTACACCAACAGCCGAAAGATCGGGGCAAAGACCCTGTTCGCAACGCACTATCACGAGCTGACTACGCTGGAGGATGAGTTTGACGGAATCGTTAACTATAACATCGCGGCGAAGAAGCGCGGGGACAGCATTACCTTCCTCCGAAAGATCGTGCGCGGATCCACCGACGATAGCTACGGAATCGAGGTGGCAAAGCTTGCGGGACTTCCCAATGAGGTCATCAAGCGTGCCAAGGAGATCCTGGCATCGGTCGAGGCATCGGCGAAGACGCTTTGTCTGTCCGAGAAGATCGAGGCAGTCAAGGAGGACGATGGACTGATTTCGATGGACGACTGCATCAACGAGCAGATCATCAACGAACTGAAGGCGGCGGATCTCAACACCCTGTCCCCCTTTGAGTGTATGTCCTTCCTGTTTGATCTGAAAAAACGCCTGCAGTAAAGCTGCGGCGCTTGTGTACACAGTATTTTAGAAAGGAGAGATCCCTATGGGAACGATCAACGTATTACCCTTTTCGGTTGCCAATCTGATCGCGGCCGGAGAGGTGGTCGACCGACCGGCGTCGGTCATTAAGGAATTGATGGAAAATGCCATTGACGCGGGAGCATCGCGCGTGACGGTGGAGATTTGTAACGGTGGCGTGACCTTTATGCGCGTGACGGATAACGGATGTGGGATGTCTCCCGAGGATCTCCCCGTGGCAATCCGTCGACACGCGACGAGCAAGATTCGTGATGCCGAGGATCTCGAATCCATTCTGACGCTTGGATTCCGAGGAGAGGCGTTGGCGGCGATCGCGTCGGTGTCGGACATTCGCATCATTTCCAAAACTGCGGATGCGGAATACGGCGCGGTGATGGAGGCGCATGGCGGAGAAGGGATCACGGTGACCGAGCAGGGATGTTCAACGGGCACGTCGGTGATCGTGGAAAATCTCTTTGCAAACGTGCCTGCGCGTCGGAAATTCCTCAAAAAGGATACCACCGAGACGATGGCGATCGTGGCAAACGTCGAAAAGCTCGCTCTCTCCAATCCGCAAATCGCGTTTCGCCTGATCGCGGATGGCAATATCAAGCTTGAAACGGCGGGCGACGGAAATCTCAAAAGTGCGGTCTACGCGATCTACGGCAGAGAGTTTGCAAGCCGCCTGATCGAGGTGCAAGGGGAGAACGAGGGCGTGGAGATCCATGGCTTCATCGGTCGAACCGATAATTTTAAGGCAAATCGGAATTTTCAGAATTTCTTTGTGAACAACCGATATGTCAAGAGCAAGACTGCAATGGCGGCGCTCGAACAGGCGTATACGTCCTATATGCCTCCCGAAAAGTTCCCCTGTTGCGTTTTATACATCACGGTCAATCCAACAAGGGTTGACGTCAACGTCCATCCTGCCAAGCTGGAGGTGAAATTCTCCAACGAGAAGGCCATCTTTGAGGCGGTGTATTACACCGTTCGCTCGGCGCTCGAGTCCAATGTGACCAGACCCGAGATGAAGCTGGAAAGTGCACTCCGTCGAGGGATTCCCTCGGGAGGGCGGTTGTCGGACAGTGTCGTTCCTGTTGAGGATCGCGCACTGCAAACGCCCTTGGGGAAACGCCAGCTTTCCTATGATCTCAAGGGAGAGACGCAGCCCCAGCCGCAGCAGCGCATGACGGCAGAGGAGTACCGCGCGCAGATGGGACTTCCCCCGGCGGCGCCTGCCAAAAAGGAAGCCGCGTCCCAAGGCGTGGGCGCATCGTTGCCGATTAACCACCGGATTTCCCATGCCGAGGAGCAGACAGAACGGCCTGCTTCTCTGCCCGTTGTTCCAGAGGAGAAAGAGCCTACGGTAGCAGAAAAAGCACCCGTGCAGGAGAAGATCGGCGAACAAACACCGCCCGTTGAGACGAGGGAGGAGACTCCGCTGTCAAAAGCGGCAGAAGAGGAGTCCTCGGTGGATCCCTCCGCGCCTGCCGCGGTTGATTATCGTATCGTGGGAGAGGTTTTCCACGCATACGTGATCGTTGAGACGGGGGAGAAGATGCTGCTGATCGATCAGCACGCCGCACACGAGCGGATTCTTTTTGAGCAGCTCAAGGCGGGACTTCGTGAGATGCAGGTGACGTCGCAGATGCTCATGCTTCCCATCGAGGCGATGATGACGGCGGCGGAAGTGGAGATCCTCAAGGAATACGATGAGGAGCTGCGGAAAATTGGATTTACCTTGCGCTATTCGCGCAATACCGTTTCTTCGGATGCGATCCCCGAGGGGATTGTGCCGGGGACTGTCCCGGATCTTCTTCAGACCATGGCGGGACGGCTGCTTGACAACACGGGCAGCGTCAAGCTCACCAGGGATATTCTCTTTGAAAAGGCACTCTACCAGGCGGCGTGCAAGGCTGCTATCAAGGCGGGAAGAGCATATGCTGAGGGGCATATTGAGTGGCTGGTGAAAAAGCTGATGGAGCTACCGGATATTACCTTCTGTCCGCACGGACGTCCGGTTGCGATGGAGCTGACCAAGCGTACGCTTGACAGGCAATTTGACAGAACGGGCTTTTGAGCCCTTGATATTATGATAAACCAAGGAGCAAACTGTATTTTTGCTACCGGAAAGGAACAAACAAATGTTTGAGCTTTTGAAAACCGAGGGCAGAGCGCGCAGAGGCGTTTTGCATACGGTACACGGCGATATTCAGACGCCTGTGTTTATGAACGTTGGAACCTGCGCTGCCATCAAGGGGGGCGTGAACACCATGGAGCTCCGCGAGATCGGATGCCAGGTGGAGCTTTCCAACACCTATCATCTCCATCTCCGTCCCGGTGACACGCTGGTGCGTGACATGGGCGGACTTCATAAGTTTATGAATTGGGATCGCCCGATTTTGACCGACAGCGGCGGATTCCAGGTTTTCTCTCTTTCCCAGCTTCGCAAGATCACCGAGGAGGGCGTGCGCTTCCAGTCGCACATTGACGGAAAGAAGATTTTCATGGGCCCTGAGGAGAGTATGCAGATCCAGTCCAACCTTGCCTCCACCATTGCGATGGCGTTTGACGAATGTATCGAGAATCCCGCGCCCTACCGCTACGTGGAGGAGAGCATTGCGCGCACCTACCGCTGGTTGGAGCGTTGCAAAAAGGAGATGGAACGACTCAACTCCTTGCCCGACACCATCAACCGCCAGCAGATGCTCTTTGGAATCAACCAGGGAGGCACCTACGAGGATCTTCGTATCCGCCATATGCAGCAGATCGCCGAGCTGGATCTAAACGGCTACGCCATTGGCGGTCTTGCCGTGGGCGAGGCGACCGAGGATATGTACCGCATCATCGACGCGGTAGAGCCCTATATGCCCAAGAACAAGCCCCGATACCTCATGGGTGTGGGTACGCCCTGCAACCTGCTTGAGGCGGTACACATGGGCGTAGATTTCTTTGATTGTGTCATGCCCAGCCGAAATGCACGTCACGGAAATCTCTTTACGTGGCACGGAAAAATGAATTTGATGAATGAAAAGTATGCAAAAGATCCTCGTCCGTTTGACGAGGGCTGCAACTGTCCTGCTTGCCGCAATTACAGCCGCTCCTACGTGCGGCACCTGCTCAAGGCGAAGGAAGCGGTGGGAATGCACCTCGCGGTCGTTCACAACCTCTATTTCTACAACGAGCTGACTGCAAAGATGCGAGAGGCACTGGACGGAGGCTACTTTGAGTCCTTCTATCAGAAGTACCACATCCTGCTCGGACAGCGCAGGGAAGACTGATGAAGGATAAAAGAATCGGATCTGTCGAGAATGGCGTTTACGTCATCACAGAGGATATTGCTAATATTACCAACGGTACGCGCTGGGCGGAGAACGTCCCCGCGTGCGAGGGCGGAATCCTTGACGGCGTCTATTCTGCGGGGGACGGAAGCTTCGTTGTATGCATCAACGAATGCAAACGGCAGGATCTTTTGGACTATGCCGATCGGCTGGAGGCTCGCGGGTACGGTCGGTATTCCCAAAACGAGATGGGGAGAAATCTGTTTTTCACCTATGAGAACGGTGAGAATTACGTGTATGCGTATTTTGTTGAAAGCACGGCCTCGATCAGAGTTATCGCCGAGCCCTTTTACAGATACGTTGATTTTACACCCGAGAGAGACCTCGTCAAGCCTGCGGTGATCGCCAGCTCGGCGTGTGACAGGAATTTCTACGTTCGTCTGCCCGATAACACGCTGGTCGTGATCGATGGTGGTTGGCGGATGGAGGATCGGTCGCGCTATGAGGATGCCGATCTGCTCAAGATGATGTACGAGGAGATGCGGCAGATCCTCGGAGGAGAGGAGATCATCAAGGTCTCTCTCTGGATCATCACACACGCGCATTCGGATCACGCGCGGGTTCTGGAAATGCTACATACCCTTCCTCTTGCCGAAAAATTTGAGATCGTGCAGATCCTGTACAATTTCCCCTGCAACCGACATCTGGCAGAGCAGGGAGAGGCGACGAGTCCCGAGCAATACAGGGAGATGCAGGAGAATCTGGAACGCTGGCACAGAGACGCGGGTGTGAAGTTCCCTTATGAGCGGATCTTTTACAACTGCCCCTTCCGCGTTTACGATACGAAGCGTTATGAAAACGTCTGCAGAGAGGCGTTCGGGAAGTACGGTGCCATTCAGATCAAGGCGCACGACGGAATGAAGCTGAGCCTGTCGGGCGTGTTGTTTGAGGTCATTCATACGCAGGAGGATGATATGCCTGCGATGTTTGACAACAACAATAATATTTCTATTGCCATTAAAATGACCTATCGGGGCTCGTCCATGCTCTGGATCGGGGATATGTGTGAGATCCCGAGCGACTCCTGCGTGAAAATGTACGGAGATTTCCTCAAGAGTGATGGCCTGCAGGTATCCCATCACGGATGGAACGCCGCCACGCCTGCGTTTTACGAGGCGGTCAAGCCCTCGGTACTTTTCTGGAGTAATTCCGAATTCGGCTTTAAATACGCCGATCGCAAGCAGGGCTACGGAAAAACCAAGCCCAGCACCGATCTGTACCACATGGATTGTGTGAAGAAAAATTTCTTCTGCAACCGGATCGATATGGCGTACGTTGAGCTGCCCGTGGTGATCGAGGAGGAGATCCCCGATCCCGACGATTGCCAGATCTTTGCAAGCGGCGTCAGCGATCGCATTTTTCTCATTCGATTGCCCGATCACCGACTGATCGTGATCGACGGCGGTTGGCGTCGGGAATTCTGGGAGGAATTCGGACGCGACTGTCTGATCGGGCGTCTGTACGGAGAGATGAAGAAAATCGTGGGAGAGGAAACGGTTACGGTTGCCGCGTGGTTTGTGACCAATTCTTATCGGCACAACACCCGTTTTCTCGAGGAATATCCCGATACGGAGGTGGCAGATCGGATCAGGATCGAGCGGATTGTTTGCAACTGCCCGCCTATAGAATGCTACGTCAATTATGACAGCGGCAGGACGGAGAGCTTTTTGCCGGATCGGGTGTTTGCAAGAACGGGCGCCGAGATCGTCACTGCTCACACGGGCGACACGTACGAGATCGGCGCGGTACGGGCAAGGATCCTGTATGCGCCGGACGAGGGGCGTTTTGAAAACGTTGCAGACTCGTCACTGGCCTTTCGGCTGACGTACGGAGAGCAGAGCGTGATCTTCACGGGTGATATGACCGATCGGATCAGCCGGCTGTTGCTTCGAACCCACAGAGAAGAACTGCCGTGCGAGGTGGTTCAGGTGGCAAATCACGGCTGGAACAACTGCGGCGTTCCCGAGTTCTATGAGACCTGCGGCGCGAGGGTTCAGCTTTGGAATAACTCCGAATACGGCTACCGTTTCTTCCGTCGGGATGAGGGGTACCAAAAAACCGAGGCGTCCACCGGGGTCTATCATCTGAAGACCTGCGAGAGAAACGTTTTTTGCGACTGCGTGAGCCCCCAAATGGTAGCTCTTTCGCAAAAGAAATAAATGGAGACAAAAAGAGATTGACATTTCTCTTAGGATATGATAGAATGAAACAAACGTAAGCGTTATAGTCCCCGAATGCTTCCCGCCGTATGGGAAGAATAAAAAATAGGAGTGTACGTATGCAAACAAACGAAAAGAGAGGTCAGATGACATATACGATCGACCTAATTCACGTGTTGAAATCGGTCTGGCGCTGGGCGTGGGCAATCCTTTTGGCAGGAATTCTTGTCGCAGGAGGCGCGCTTGGATATTCGTCCTTTGTTGCAAAGCCGCAATATTCTGCGCAGGTCCGCATGATGGTTCAGAACGGAACCAAGACCGAGAGCGCAGACGGAAAGACCGAGTACGATTGGGCATTCACGGCAGCAGAATTGGCTGCAGCGCAAAGCCTGGTGAAGACCTATATGCACATCATGAAGGGCCACGATACCATGAGCCGCGTTGTGGATCGCGTGAATGAGGTGTATCAGACCGACCTCGGATATACCCCCGAGGATCTTGCCAAGCGGGTTACCATGAAGGCGATTGCCGATACCGAGCTTTTGGAGATTACCGTGACCGTGGAGGATCCGAACAAGGCGGCAGCGATTGCAAATTGCATCGCGGAGGTTCTGCCCCACAGAGTAGAGGTTGATCTCGGTCTCAAGCCCCTGCGACTGGTTGATGAGGCGCGTATCGATTCGAACCCCGTATCTCCGAACAAGACGAGAAACACCATACTGGGATTTGCGGTCGGTGTGATGCTGGCAACCCTCATTGTTGTGGGATTTGCGATCGCAGACGGCTCCGTGCACGATGATGAGTTTGTACTCAAAACGTACAATTATCCGATTCTTGCAAAGATCCCCCCGCTTGTTTCCGACGCTTCATCGGGGAATAAGTACTACAGGGATCATTCCGACGCGAGAGCGGATGAAAAGGAGGGATAACGCATGAACAGAAGACAAAAAAAGAAGTATGATGCGCTCAATCCCCATCGCCGTCTTCACAAAAACCTGAGGTTTGCAGCAATGGAGCAGTACAAGCTCCTGCGCACCAATCTTTCCTTTGTCCTGCCCGAGGATCTCAAGTGTCCCATCATCGGCGTGACCAGTTCGGCTCAGGGAGACGGTAAGAGCACGACGGCAATCAACCTGGCATATGTGTTGGCAACCGATAAGAAGCGCGTGCTTCTGATCGACGGAGATATGCGTCTGCCCAGCGTGGCAAAGAAGATGAATATGATCGGCACCTTTGGTCTGAGCAATCTTCTCATGACACAGAGTGTTGAGGATTTGGAGCGCTTCCGTTCGGAGATTTTGGATAACTGGTATATCATTCCGGCAGGAAGTCTGCCCCCCAATCCTTCGGAGCTTCTCGGATCTACCAAGATGCAAAAGCTTTTGAACGTGCTGTCCGAACAGTTTGACTACATCGTTTTGGATCTGCCCCCTGTCAACGCCGTTTCGGATGCGATCGCGGTTTCCCGCTGGATCACAGGTATGGTTTTGGTGGTTCGTCAGAATTACACCAACAAAAAGGATGTCGAAAATTGCGTGCGTCAGCTGACCTTCTCCAACGTCAAGGTGTTGGGATGCGTGATGAACGAGTGCGAGGACGGAATGACCGGAAAGGGTAAGTATAAGCGCTATTCCAAGAACTACGGATACGGCGCGAACGCCGATAAGAAGGCGGTAAAACGTCCCCCGGCTATTTGATTTCGCAGATTTTTCATAATAAAAAAACAGATCACCGAGTATGTCGGTGATCTGTTTTTTGTTTTTAGAACAACTTTTCGATATCCTGTCTGTTAAAATACTGCTTTTTGTCGCAGAAGCGGCAGTTAACGGTCAGGCGATCTGCGCCGTTTTCCGCCTTCTGCTCCTCCAGCATCTTGAGAAGCTCGTCCTTCCCAAGCGTGATGAGGGCGCGGGAAACGCGCTCGCGGCTGCAGGTACAGCGATATTCCACGTCCAATTCATCAAAGACATCATAGGGAATATCCTTTAGCGCGATGTCGGCGATCGCCTTGTTGTCCAGCCCTGCTTCGAAGAGGCGGGAGACGTTTACAAGCTCGCGCGCGTTGCGCTCCAAAATATCAATAATAGCGGGATCGGCGAAGGGGAGAAGCTGAACCAGCACACCGCCTGCTGCTTTGCAGCTGCCATCCACGTCCACCAAAACGCCCAAGGCACACACGGTAGGGATCTGCTCGCTCTGCGCGTAGTAGGCAGCGATGTCCTCGGCGATCTCGCCGCTGACCAGCTCGATTGATCCGTTATAGGGCTCGTCTGTTCCCATATCGCGAATGATGTTGAGAAGTCCCCGTCCGACCGCTCCTCCAACATTCAATTTGCCGTTGGATTTGAGGGGCAGATCTACCTGCGGGTTTTGAATATATCCTCTGACGTTTCCGATGTAGTCCGAGACCGCCAGAACTCTGCCCGCAGGGCCGTCACCGTTAAGGGATAGGGTGATGGTGTCGTTTTTCTCCCCCAACATACAGCCCATCAGAGAGGTCACGGTCAGGAGCCGTCCCAGGGTTGCCGTTGCGGTGGGGGTAGTATGATGATATTCGATGGCACGATTGACGATATCGGTGGATTGTATGACGTGGATGCGTGCGCTGCCGTCGGCAGTCATGGCGCGCAGAATAGAAGATGACATGAGGGTGATTCCTTTCTTAACGGTTGAGATTGTGGTGCGAGGTCAGTTGACGGGCGCGTCTTTTTTGGCGCGTGCGACGAAATACCAGCGCTCGGTGGTGTCGGTCACGGGTGAGAAGCTCCAGTCCGAGAAAACGCCGATCAGCTCGAGGTTGTTTTCCCGCAAGGCGTTTTCAATTTCCGCTCTCGCGTAGCACCGCTCCTGCTGATGCTCGTCCGAGCGGATATAGGTTCCGTCCTCTGTCTCCTCAAAAAGAGACAGGTCGAAATCGCAGATGGCGGTGTCGGCATGGAATTCATTTTGCCAGCCGCAGAAAATACAGGAGGGACGCGCGCCTTCCTCGACGGGGGGAAGTTCTCCCTCCAGCACGTAGTGGTTGGATCCGTAGACGTGCTTGAATTTGTAGGGCGTGTTCATGTCAAACAAAAAGAGACCGTCGGGGTCGAGGTAGTTGTGTACCAGAGAAAAGCAGGTGGAAAGCTCCCCATCTCCCAAAAGGTAATTGAGGCTGTCAAGGCAACAGGTCACGGCTTCCACCGTGCCGTAAAGCTCAAAGCTTCGCATATCCTGCTCTAAAAACAGAATGTTCTTCCCGGCATTCAGACTTCTGGAAAATGCCTCGGAGAGCATTTCCGCGCTTCCGTCAACGCCGATCATATCATAGCCTCTCGATGCCAGCTCGACGGTCATGCTACCCGTTCCGCAGGCAAGGTCTAATATCAGCTCGGGCTTCTTTTCAAGGTATCGCGCAAAGCACGTTTCCACAAAATCCGCCCAGGCCGAATAGTCGATCTCGGAATTGAGCTGATCGTAAAATCTGGCTAAAGATCCGTAGCCTTCGCAGCCGTTCATTGTGTTACCTCCATTCGGTTTCTTTTTCCATCGATTGAATCAGACGGAAAGGGATTGTCTTTACTATTGTACCATTATTTTTTGGAAATGTAAATAGGAAAAGAAAGTTTTTTGATAGGGTGTCTTTTTCTGGTGTGAGCCAATAAAAAAGGAACGTCCTCAGACATTCCTTTTTGGTATTTCATTTTTTCAACTCCGCCAGTCTTGCGCGGATCTTGATCAGCGCGGCGGCGGGATCTGTTTCTCCGTTGACCGCCTCCTCAATGGGGCAGTTTCCGTTTTTTTGATGGTTTTGAATAGCGCCCACCAGCGTGCCGTAGGTCACGGGGATCTGATGCTGCTCCAGCGTTTGGAGCGCCGAGCGGCTCAGGACGTGGGCGTATACTTCTTTTGCCCCGAGCAATACGTAGAGAAATGCCGCGCCGTTTCCCACCACGCGGTCGGCGGCAGAGAACTCAGTCAGATTCATGCCTGCATTCAACCAGTCGAGGAGAGGTTTAACCCCTCGTTCAGAGGAGGTCAACAGACGGTCGTTACTTTGGAGCACGCAGGTGAAGGTGTTCTCCAAAAGGTGCGCTTTTGCAAAGGTCAAGTTGTCACTCATGGCGCTCACTCAAACGGTCTAAGGCGCGAAGGATTACGGGAATGAGGAGAATCTGAAGTGCGATGCCCATCCAGCCTGCCTTGATGGAGGAAAGAATGATGGAAGGGGAGACTGCGTGATTTCCAATGCCGTAGTAGGAAATGATGATCGCGCACGCGCGGACAGCTCTGCCGCTCACCTGTGCAATCATGACTTTTGCAACGGTGGGGAGGCGATGGTTCATCAAAAGTCCCGCGCAAAGACCGTAAATGCCAAGCTCAACGATCATAAAGGGAAAGATTGCTGCCTGGGGCATGCCTGTCAGAAAAAAGCTGACCAAGGGGCTGATTACACCTGCTGCGATCGCCGCGTGCGGTCCGGCCAGAAGTCCGAGCAGGAGAATGGGAAAGTGCATGGGGAGGAGAGATTCGCCGAGCGCGGATCCAACTCCGATGGCGCCCCCGAAAAGATGCAAAAGCTGGGGAAGTGCGACTGCGGCTGCGATTGCGATCAATGCGGCAAGCGTCTTGAATTTTACTGAGACGGTAGTTTTGGAGGCGGTTCGTTGTTCGTTCATAACACAACTCCTTTCACATGCCTTCAAAATAGGTGACGACCTTTTTCAGATCCTTGATAATGGGTAGATGCTGGGGGCATACTTGCTCGCACTGACCGCATTCGATGCATGCGGTTGCCTTTCCCTCTCCCATCATCAAATTGGTGTAGTATGCTTCCTGGGGTTTCCAATCCTTATCCTCTGCCTCCTGCAAATCTACGTTGTAGAGGGAAAAGTAGGTGGGAATCGGGATGCTCATGGGGCATCCGTCGGTGCAATAGGAGCAGCCTGTGCAGGCAATGGCAGAGCTTGCATTGAGGATGTCGACTACGCGACGAATGGCGGCAAGCTCTTCCTCGGTCAGCTTTTCAAAGCTCTCCATATATTGCGTGTTATCATCCAATTGCGCGGTGTTGCTCATGCCCGACAAAACCATGAAAACGTTGTCAAGACTTGCAGCGAAGCGGATTGCCCAGGAGGGAATCGACCAATCGGGGTGGATCTCCTTGAGAATACGCTCTGCTCTGGGGGGAAGCTTTGCAAGCGTTCCGCCCTTGACCGGCTCCATTACAATGACGGGAACACCGTGGCGGACTGCCGTCTCGTAGCACAGACGGGATTGGATTCCGTCATTGTCCCAATCAAGATAGTTAATCTGTAACTGTACAAATTCCACCTCCGGATGCTCGGTCAGAACCCGATCAAGAAAATCTGCGCTGTCGTGGAAGGAAAATCCGATGTGCTTGATCAGACCTGCCTGCTTTTTTGACTTGAGCCATTCAAAGCAATCGTATTTCGTATATTTGTCATAGAGTTCGCGTGAGACGGCGTGAATGAGGTAATAGTCAAAGTATCCTGCGCCCGTCCTTCTGAGCTGCTCGTTGAAAATGCGGTCACGATCCTCGAGGCAGTTGACGTATCCTGCATGAAGCTTTGTGGCGAGTGTGTAGGATTCTCTGGGATGACGGTCGACCAGGGCTTCCTTGGTAGCCTCCTCACTCTTGCCCTTGCAATACATCCATGCGGTGTCAAAGTAGGTGAATCCCCGCTTGAGAAAACGGTCTACCATCTCCTTTGTCTGTTCGATATCAATGCGATCGGGGACCTCTCCGCCAAGAAGCGGAAGGCGCATCAGTCCAAATCCAAGCTTTTTCATGTGTCTGATCCTCCTGTTTGGTTTTTAGATAGGGGAATTTTCTGCATCCATCCAATGATCTGTCCGGACAGAATGACGGTCAAAAGGGAATACATGATACGGGAGAGGGGGATGTAGGTGAGAGAGAGGGCAAGAACGGTGATGTCACTGATGAGGTAGATCCATGAGATTCCCAGACGCGTGTGATGTGACAGGCTCATCGCCAGGGAATCGTCGCCGCTTGGCGCACCACCCGACAGGACGCAAAGCCCGACCCCGACGCCTACAAAGGTTGCGCCTGCAATCGCAGCAAGCATAGGGTGGTCTGCGATGCGAGGAAAGAGGGGAGGAAATTGCTCAAAGATGGCATAAAAGAGAGAGAAGCCGCCGCCTGCCGCCAAGGAGTAAAGCAAAAAGTTCTTCCCAAACGTGCGGAATCCCAGTCCGTAGCACAGGAGATTCAGGATAAGCCCCGAGAGTGCCGGGGAAATCTCAAACCATCGTTGCAACAGCAGCGTCATTCCCAAAACGCCCCCCTCCGTGATGTCCGAGACGGCGTGAATGTGATAGAGCCCAAAGGCAAGAATTGCGCTTCCTGCTGCAATCAGCACAAGCCTTGCGACGATCTCTTTGCCGCTTTTCCGATCAAGCATGGAACCACAACCCTCCCCAAAAAATCAATGAATCTATTATATCTTATTTTGCATCGGTTGTCAAGAGCTGTGCAGGATCATAAAATGAGAGTAGATGATTGTCGGAGAGGGGGCGGATTGATGGAATACAACGTCGAACGATGTCATACGGCGGTTCGCGAAGGGTATCGCAGTGTTTTGCAGCTGGACACCGAGATTCAGGTGCCGATTAGTCACGCAAGGATGGAGGAATATTATCTGCGTGTGCGGGAGGCATGCGTAAAATGGGCGGAAACGGCAGAGGGGGAGCGACTGCGCGAGGCGTACCGCGCCATTGAGGATCACATGGAGCGCGCAAGATTTCAAACCGCCTCCTATCGGCTGATTTGTTCGCCTGTTTGGGAGGAATCCCCCTTTGTGAGCTATCTTTGCCGTTCCGTTTTGCAGATCGGCCAAGAAAAAAGCGAGCGTGTCATGGCACAGGTGTGGAACTGTGAGGAGGAGACGCTGTTGCCCATGGGGCAGGTAATCAGAATCTTTCCCGTCGAAAAATCAAAAAAACGAATTCCGTTCCGCCCCGATGGGGTGTATCTGCTCTCCGATGAGCTTGTTTTTTATCGAAATGCGAACCGCACGAGATCATATGGTGAATATCGTATGAAAAGGCAAAAATAAAAAGGCTATGTGTGAAAAGATATTGCTTTTTGGGGAAAACTATGATAGAATACAAATGTATGGATTTGGAAATGATTTCTATTGTTTTTTCAAAAACATTTGCGTCCGTGAGGATGCAGAGGAGGTAGAATGTCTAAAGAGGCTTTTTTTAAGATTCGGGAAGCCGAGGCTGAGGCAGAGCGCATTGTGGCAGAAGCCGAGGCTGAGGCGCGCCGCATGATCTCCGAGGCAAAGGCTGAAGGAGAAGCACTGTGCAAAACCGTTGAGGCGGAGACCGCCCGGGAGCTTGCAGGCATGATGGGGCAGATCCGCCAAAGAGGCGAGGAGCACGTCGAGCGAGTGCTGGCAGAGGGGCATGAGGAAGAAGCAGAGATAGAAGAAAGGATCCGTCTGACGCGTAGGAGCGCAGAGAAGATCGTTATCAGGGGGCTGGAAGCAAAATGTCGGTGAGTATGATGAAAAGGCTCACGGTGTTTGCCCTTCAAAAGGATGCCGACGAGCTCCTTTCCCGCCTGGTTAAATTGCGGTGCGTGGAGGTGGAGCGATCGGATCTGACGGAGGACAGTCAGCGTCGGTATAGGCGAGAGGCAGAACGGGCGCGCGGAGATGCCGCGGCTCGGTTGCAGCCGATCCTGTCAGCTCTTCCCGAGCTGGTCAAATACAGTGAGGAAAAACGAGGGATTGGACGCGCCTATCGGAGCTATGATTCCACAAAATTTAATACCGATGGAAGTCGGGACTGCGCCGAGCGAACGGTGAAACGAACGATGGAGCTCATTTCCGAGCAACAGAGGGTGAACGAAGAGCTCGGACGGCTGCAGGCGGGTTATGACGCCCTGACCCCTTGGCTGAATTGCGATTTGGCGATGGAGCAGCGTACGACCTCCAAGACCGTGACCCTGATGGGCTGCTGCCCGTCATCGGTTAAACAAACGAAAATAGAAGAACTGCTGGAGTCGGCCGGTGCACTCGTCGAGATTGTCTCCGCCGACAGAAACGGCACCTATCTCACGGTTACCTTCCTCAGGTGTGAGGAAACACAGATCCGCACTGCGCTATCCGCTGTCGGGTTTTCGGATGCCGATCTGCCCGAAGGGGATGGAACACCCCAGCAGATTGCGGATCGTTTGGAGGCCAAGCGGGAATCGCTGGAGGCAGAATTACAGACGCTTGAGGACACTATGAGAGATCTTTCGGAGTCGCTTGACGTGGTGGAAATCCTTCATGATCTGACCGACACCGACCTGACGGTTGCAACGCTTCGCCAAAGGCTGGCAAGCACCGATGCCTGCGCGGTTTTGGAGGGATGGATCCCTGCATTCAAGCAGGAGGCGGTGGAAGCGGTGCTATCGGGCTACGAGTGTGCCTATGAGTGCAGAGAGCCCGTCAAGGGTGAAGATCCGCCCGTGCTGCTTCGCAACAATGGATTTGCGACGAATTTTGAGTGGGTGGTGGGAATGTATTCCTATCCCAAGTACGGACGCTTTGACCCTACCGCTGTTATGAGTATTTTTTATTTTCTTATTTTCGGCCTGATGTTTGCCGACGTCGGCTACGGGCTACTTTTGGTGATCGGTGGGTTCGGTGGAGCGTGGCTCCTGGGTCCTCGGGCAAGCCTGCGGAGAATGCTCTGTATGTTCGGCTATTGCGGAATCTCCGCGATGCTCATGGGCGTGATCTTTGGCGGCTGGTTTGGAGATCTTCCCGTTGCTATTATGCAGAACCTTCTCGGTGTTTCTGTCGACAGTAGCGTGGGTCACTTCTTCGGGTCGGGACTTTGGTTCAATCCCTTGGACAACCCCTTGGAATTTCTGATCCTTGCCCTGGCGGTGGGAGGCGTGCATCTGATCGCAGGTATGGCGGTTCGCTTTTATATCCTTTGCAAAGACGGTAAGGTGGCAGAGGCACTCTGCACAATAGCCCCCTACTGGGTGCTGTTTGCAGGCCTTCTGACCCTTCTTTTCAACCAAACCGTCGGTGCCGCCGTCGCCGCGGCGGGAGGCGCGCTCATTGTGCTTTTGAACGGATACGGCATCCGAAATCCCTTCAAGCGTCTTTTTAAGGGCCTTGGAGGACTTTACGGATTGATCAATTACGCATCAGACCTTTTGTCCTATTCGCGAATCCTGGCGCTGGGACTTGTGGCGGCAGTGATTGCAAAGGTCATCAACATGATCACGGCACTTGGCAGTAGCGGTGTAATCGGGGCGATTGTGATGGTGCTGGTTCTGATCGTGGGGCACGGGCTCAATCTCGCAATCAATGTTTTGGGCTCCTTCGTGCATACCTCACGTCTGCAATATATGGAGTTCTTCGGTAAGTTCTACGAGGACGGGGGCAGGGCATTTGAGCCTGCCGTTCCGACCGAGAAATATTCCGAGGCGCAAGAGCCTTGAAATCTTTAAGGTATCAACAAAGCAAATTATAAACAAAAAGGAGACATTTATCATGACATTCGTAGATTTTTTGAAACTGATCTTTAGCGGAAACAACCTGGCGCTTCTCGGCGCAGCGCTTGCAACCTTTATGGCGGGCATCGGATCGGCAAAGGGGGTCAACCTCGTGGCAAAGGCATCTGCAGGGCTTCTCACCGAGGATCCCTCCAAGTTTGGTAAGACACTCGCACTCCAGGCGCTCCCCATGACGCAGGGTATCTATGGATTTATCGTTGCCTTCCTGATCCTTTTGAACATGGGTGCGATCGGCGGTACTCCCAGTCTTGAGGTTTCCGAGGGCGCATACTATCTGATGGCAAGCCTGCCCATCGCCATTGTCGGATTCTATTCCGGGATTAAGCAGGGCGAGGTTGCGGCTGCCGGTGTTGCGGTTCTGGCAAAGCGTCCCAATGAGCTTGGAAAAACCATTACGTCGGCTGCTTTGGTAGAGACATACGCGATTTTGGCAGCGCTGATCTCTCTGTTGCTCATTCTCTGATTCTACCCAAAAAGAAAACAGGAAAGGAAATAGAGCAATGTCTGTAAACGGACTGCAAAGGATCACCGATCAGATTCTTGGTGACGCGCGTGCGCGTGCCGACGTGATCCTGGATCAGGCGCGGCAGGAGAGCGCGCAGATTGCCTCCGATTATCAAGCGGCGGCGGATGCGCTTCGGCGAAGACTTTCTCTGCAGGCAGAGGACGAGGCAAAGACCTTTATTGAAAAAACGAAGGCGTCTGCTGCGGCGCAGAAGAGTGAGCTCTTGCTGGTGCAAAAGAGCAGATTGGTGGACGATGTATTTGAGCGTGCGTTTGAAGAGGTTTTAGCCCTCGACGTTCCAAAATACGCAGAGCTCGTTGGCGGGCTCGTGGCATCTGCGACATACGATTTTTGCCGCAGTGAAGCAGAAAACCTCGCGCTTTACGGCGAGGAGGCAGAGGAACGGTATCCGTTTGAGATTCTTTTGAGCAAGAAGGATCGTGATACGTGCGGCGAGGCGATTTTGGCATCTGTTCGAAGAAAACTCGGAGGCAAGGTGCCGGCTGACGTATTGGATTGCATGACAATATCAAAGCAAACAAGAAGAATCAAAGGTGGAGCGGTGGTGTGCTACGGCCCCGTGGAGTGCAACTGCTCGTTGGAAATGATCTTTTCACAGCTTCGCCGTGAGTTGGAGGGAGAGGTTTGCGAGGCGCTCTTCGACTTCAGGGGGAACGGCATATGAGAGACGCGGAGATGTCTGCGCGCACGAGCGCGGATTCATACGTATTTGAAAGCATACGGATTCGTGCCCTGGAGAACGGACTCATCGGCGCGGATCGGCTGGAGCGGCTCTTGAATGCCGACAGCTTGACTCGTTGCGAGGAGTTGCTTGAGGAATTTGGCGTGGAGCTTGTGCGAGATCCTCACACGGAGTCGTTTGACCGCGAGAGAACGCTGGAGCTTCGTCTGAAAAACGCCTATCGCGAGGCGCTTTCGGTTGCGGAAGGGGACGAGTGTTTCCGTCTGTGGCTCTATCCCTATGATTGTAACAACATCAAGGCGATGATCAAGTGCAGATATCGCGGTGTTTCCGCCGACGAGATGCTGTTTGACTTCGGAACGGTTGGAATTGACGAGCTGAAGGAGATTTTTTCCGACGGCTCGTTTGACAGGCTCCCCGCATCCTTTGGGGAAGCTGCCGCGGAGGCGTCACAGGCGCTGTCCGCAACCGCAAATCCCCAAACGGTGGATCTCATTCTGGATGCGGCGTGCTATGGGGCAATGCGCTCCCTTGCAAAGCAGAGTGGTGTGAAATTTGCCGAGACGCTGGTGGTGCAAAAAATTGATTTGGCCAATCTCGTGACCTGCCTGCGGCGGATGCGCTCCTCGGATCGCTACGTCGGGGAGATTTTGCCGCGTGAATTCTTTTTGGATGGCGGAACGCTTTCCTATGAGTTCCTCCGAGGTCTTTGCCAAGCGGGGGAAGAAGAATTCTGGACGCGGATCGGATACTCACCCTATGAGAGCGTCGTTTTGCGCGACGCGCGTAGAGCATCTCTTGGCGCGGTGGAGCGTGCTTGCGATAATTTCTTTATGAGCACCGTTCGTTCGGCGCACATGATTCCCTATGGTGCAGAACCCATCCTCGCGTATCTTCTGGCGACAGAATTTGAAGTGAAGAATCTGCGGATTCTGCTCTCGGGGCGAGAGATCGCTCTTTCTCAGAAGGAGATCAGAGAAAGGATGCGGATCAGCTATGTATAAGGTTGGAGTCATTGGAAACCGCGATGCGGTTCTTGGATTTATGGCGGTTGGCTTTTCGGTGTTTGAGGCCGACGGTGCGGAGAGTGCTGCCCGATGTTTGCACGAGATGGCAAAGTCGGGGGAATACGGTGTGATCTTTATCACCGAAAATTACGCCATGCAAATGGAAGAGGAGATCGCGCGGTATCGCGATCTGCCCATCCCTGCGGTGGTATCCATTCCCGGCGAGGGAGGCTCTCTCGGGTACGGAATGAATAGCCTGCGGCACGCGGTGGAGCGCGCCGTCGGTGTGGATATTCTCAAGGGATAACAGTCAGATAGAAAGGAATTTTGACCGAAATGGTAGAAGGAAGAATTCGAAAGGTTTCGGGGCCGCTCGTCATCGCCGAGGGGATGCGAGAGGCAAACCTTTTTGACGTGGTTCGCGTCGGAGCAGACCGTCTGATCGGCGAGATCATCGAGATGCACGGCGATTGTGCTTCGATTCAGGTATATGAGGAAACTGCCGGTCTTGGACGGGGAGATGCTGTCGTTTCGATGGGAGAGCCCCTGTCGGTTGAGCTTGGCCCCGGTCTTTTGACCAATATTTTTGACGGGATTCAGCGCCCCCTGGAGACGCTTCGCGTTCGATTTGGCGCGAATCTGACCAAGGGTGCGGACGAGCCGGCTCTGGATCGCTCCAAAACGTGGGAGTTCGTGCCCTGGAAAAAGGCGGGCGACCGCGTTGAAGCGGGAGACATTTACGGAACCGTGCAGGAAAATGACGTGATCCTGCACAAGATCATGGTTCCCCCAAAGACCGGCGGCGTGATCGTCGATCTCAAGGCGGGAAGCTTCTCGGTGTCCGACCGCATTGGTCGGCTGAAGCTGGATGACGGACGGATCGAGGACATCACTCTCATGCAAAAGTGGCCGGTTCGTGTACTCCGTCCCTTCCAAAAAAAGCTCCCTCCCGTCGATCCCATGATCACGGGACAGCGCTCCATCGACGCGCTTTTCCCCATTGCAAAGGGTGGAACAGCGTGTGTGCCAGGCCCCTTCGGATCGGGCAAGACCGTGGTGCAGCATCAGCTTGCAAAATGGAGCGACGTAGATCTGGTGGTTTATATCGGATGCGGTGAGCGTGGAAACGAGATGACCGACGTTTTGCGCGAGTTTCCCGAGCTGACCGACCCCAAAACAGGGAAATCGCTCATGAAGCGAACGGTTCTGATCGCAAACACATCGGATATGCCGGTTGCCGCGCGTGAGGCGTCGGTCTATACGGGTATCACGATTGCAGAATATTTCAGAGATATGGGCTATTCCGTTGCGGTAATCGCAGACTCCACCTCGCGCTGGGCGGAGGCTTTGCGCGAGATGTCGGGACGCCTGGAGGAGATGCCGGGTGAGGAAGGTTACCCCGCCTATCTGACCTCTCGTTTGGCGCAGTTCTATGAGCGCGCGGGCAAGGTTGTTTGCCTGGGATCGGACGGACGCGAGGGTGCACTCTCTGCGATCGGTGCGGTTTCTCCGCAGGGCGGAGATATTTCCGAGCCGGTCACCCAGGCGACGCTCCGTATCGTAAAGGTTTTCTGGGGATTGGATGCGTCTCTTGCGTACCGCCGCCATTTCCCTGCGATCAACTGGCTCAATTCCTACTCGCTTTACCGCGACAGACTTGCAGACTGGTTTGAATCGAACATCTCCAAGGATTGGAACGCCCTGACCGGACGTTGCCTCAAGCTCCTTCAGGAGGAGGCGGATCTTCAGGAGATCGTTAAGCTGGTGGGCATGGACGCCCTGTCGGCAGAGGACAAGGTTAAGATGAACGTGGCGCAGTCGCTGCGAGAGGATTTCCTGCAGCAGAATGCCTTTTTGGAAAACGATAGCTTTACCTCGTTGGAAAAGCAGAACGGTATGCTCTCTCTGATCTTCCACTACTGTGATGAAAGCATGAGAGCAGTGGATGCCAACGTTCCCACCGAGGATGTGGCGGAAATCCCGGCATACGAGAGGATCGCAAGGGCAAAGGCTGTTCCCGAGAACGCGTGGCGGGATGAGTTTGCATCGATCAAGGAGGAGATCACCGCGCAGATCAATCGCCTGATCTCTTTGGCAAACAAGGAGGACTGATATGATTAGAGAATACAGAACCATGGAAGAGGTTGCGGGTCCTCTGATGCTGGTGCGCCGTGTGGACGGCGTGAAATACGACGAGCTGGGTGAGATCGAGCTGGACAACGGCGAGGTGCGCCGCTGCAGAGTGCTGGAGGTGGATGGCAGAAACGTGCTGGTTCAGCTTTTTGACTCTGCTGCGGGACTCAATCTTTCCACCGGAAAGGTTCGGTTCCTCGGTCACGGCGTAGAGCTGGCGGTGTCAAAAAATATGCTTGGACGCGTTTTCAACGGTATGGGCGAGGCGATCGACGGAGGTCCGAGACTGATCCCCGATAAAATGATGAATATCAACGGCACACCCATCAATCCAGCCGCGCGTTACTATCCCTCTGAATTCATTCAGACGGGCGTGTCTGCGATTGACGGACTGAATACCCTTGTCAGAGGACAGAAGCTTCCCATCTTCTCGGCGTCGGGCCTTCCGCACGCCAACCTGGCGGCGCAGATCGCGCGTCAGGCGAAGGTGCAGGGACAGAATGAGAATTTTGCAGTGGTGTTTGCTGCGATCGGCATCACCTTTGAAGAGGCGGAATTCTTCATTTCCGACTTCCGCAAGACGGGAGCATTGGACCGTGCCGCGCTCTTTATCAATCTGGCGTCCGATGCTGCGATCGAGCGTATCAACACCCCGAGAATGGCGCTGACAGCTGCCGAGTATCTGGCGTTTGAATGTAATATGCACGTGTTGGTCATCATGACCGATATCACCAACTATGCCGAGGCGCTTCGTGAGGTGTCCGCGGCGCGCAAGGAGGTCCCGGGCAGACGCGGTTATCCCGGATACCTGTATACAGACCTTGCGACCCTTTACGAGCGCGCGGGCAGAAAAATGGGCTCGGAGGGATCCATCACCATGATCCCCATCCTCTCTATGCCCGAGGATGACAAGACCCACCCCATTCCCGACCTGACCGGTTATATCACCGAGGGGCAGATTATTCTGTCCAGAGAGCTTTACCGCAAGGGCTATCTTCCCCCGATTGACGTCCTGCCTTCTCTTTCCCGTTTGAAGGACAAAGGAATCGGAAAGGGAAAGACACGGGAGGATCATGCCGATCTGATGAATCAGCTTTTCTCGGCGTATGCAAGAGGAAAAGAAGCCAGAGAGTTGATGGTGGTGCTGGGTGAGGCGGCGCTCTCTCCTGTTGACCGTTTGTATGCGAAATTCGCAGACGCCTTTGAGAACCAGTACGTCAATCAGGGCTTCTATGAGAATCGAAGCATCGAGGAAACGCTGAACCTCGGCTGGAAGCTTCTTTCCATCCTTCCCAAGGGAGAGATGAAGCGCATCCGCCCCGAGTGGCTGGAGAAATATTGGATGAAGGACACCGGCGCGCCGGTATAACATGCGTATTGCAGAGATCGAAATCTCGGAAAGGAGAAAGCATGGCAGAAATTCAGGTCAATCCGACCAGAATGGAAATGAAGCGGTATCAGACCAGGTACCAGACTGCAAGACGCGGGCACAAGCTGCTCAAGGATAAGCTGGATGAATTGATGCGGCTGTTTCTGGAAACCGTGCGTGAGGATCGCGATCTGCGGGAGCAGGTGGAGACTGCCATGGCACAGGTGTACGGCGGATTTACGGTGGCAGCAGCGGTCAGCTCCCCACAGATGATCCGAGAGGCTCTGATCGTTCCCAAAAAGGAGGGTGCGCTGGAGGTTTCCTACCGAAATATGATGAGCGTGCAAACGCCGAAGTTTGAATTTCCCGTCAAGGCCAACGAGTCGGGGGAGTTTTGCAACTACGGAATGGCGTTCACCTCGGGCGAGCTGGATTCGGCTGTGGCGACCCTCAACGGAGTACTGGAAAAGATGCTCCGTATGGCAGAGCTGGAGAAAACGGCGCAGCTGCTTGCCGAGGAAATCGAGCGCACGCGCCGTCGCGTCAACGCGCTGGAGCACATCCTGATGCCAAGATACCTGGAGATTATCAGCTCCATTCGTATGCGCTTGGAGGAGAACGAAAGGGGCAATATCACGCGCTTGATGAAGGTCAAGGACATGATGATCCGCGCTCGCGTGCGACACGACGACGAGGACGAATCGGAGCCGGATGAAAATTTCTAAAAAATAAAATTGCAAAAAACACTTACATTTTCCAAAAAATATGGTATAATATGGACGTGAGGTGTTTTTCCAACGTGCAAATGAGACCTATTTGACTCAGAAAGCTGAAACCAAGCTTTTTGCCGATTGAAGAACCGACAAGGAGGAATGAGATGTTTCAGACAGGTGATTATGTTTACTACGGATCGGGGGGCGTGTGCCGCGTTGCAGACGTCTGCTTCGCCCCGCTCGAGGGAATGCCCAAGGAGAAGCAGTACTACGTGCTGCATTCCCTGCATGACGCAAACAGCGTGATGTATGTTCCCGTCAATAGCGAGACGGTCTTTCTCAGAGAGCTGCTGACCGAGCAGAAGGCGATGGATCTTTTGGATCAGATTCGGGAAATTTCGGAGATCGACGAGCCGAATGCAAAGCTGCTCAAGATCAAATATGCCGAAGCGATGGGGAAGCATGATCCGGTGGAATGGGTCAGAGTGATGAAAACCGTATATGGAAGAATTCATCATCCGGCAAGGCAGACCAAGGCACAGAGGATCTCGGATACCGAGCGCTCCTTTGCGGAGAATGCAAAGCGATATCTTTACACAGAGCTGTCGCTCATTTTGAGCGTTCCTGTGAATGAGATGGAGGAATATATCAAACGCCATGTTGAGAGCATGGTGTGAGGACGGTCCGCCGCGAGTTTTGCGGCGGACTGTTTTGTCCTTCGGAGGGAATTTTGACGAGAAAAAACAGCTCAAAAAACAAAAATAAAAAAAATGAAAAAATTTTTAAAAAAGGTATTGACAAATGAAATGGAATGTGATAAACTATTAAAGTCGCCGAAAGACGATGGAAGCATAGCTCAGTTGGGAGAGCATCTGCCTTACAAGCAGAGGGTCATAGGTTCGAGCCCTATTGTTTCCACCATTTGGTCCGGTAGCTCAGTTGGTTAGAGCGCTAGCCTGTCACGCTAGAGGTCGTGGGTTCGAGCCCCATCCAGGTCGCCAGCTGTATTCTGCAGCACATGCTGGTATGGCTCAGTCGGTAGAGCACATCCTTGGTAAGGATGAGGTCACCAGTTCGATTCTGGTTACCAGCTCCAAAGTAAATGCCCATTCACAGGAAACTGTGGATGGGCATTTTGGTTTTTCTCGGGCATTTTTCTTGACGAATCCGCTGATGTGTTGTATAATAAATCAGAAGCAACACAAATGGCAGCAGGAGGTCACCTATGCAGAACGGAATCATGGTCTGCGGTCTGAACGGCAGCGGAAAAAGCACGCTCGGGCGCGCACTTGCGGAAAGGCTCGGCTATCATTTCATCGACAATGAAGACCTGTTTTTTGCACGAAGCGCATCAAACGAACCGTATGCCAATCCACGCACACGCGCGGATGCGGAAGCGCTTCTCGCCGAAGAAGTCGAAAAACATGACAACTTTGTTTTTGCCGCTGTCAAAGGAGACTACGGTGATGCCGTCGTCCCGCTTTACCGTCTTGCAGTCCTCATCGAGGTGCCAAAGGATATCCGAATGGCGCGCATCCGTCGGCGTTCGTATCTGAAATTCGGAGAACGCATGAAACCCGGCGGTGATCTTTACGAATCGGAGGAAGCATTTTTCCGATTTGCAGAAGCGCGGGATGAGGGCTATGTCCTGCGCTGGACGCAAAACCTCCCCTGCCCCGTCATCCGCATCGACGGCACAAAACCGATCGGAGAAAATGTGACAACGATCCTGCAAACATTAAGGAGTCTACCATTATGAAATCAAAGTTCCCCTATCGAACACTTGCCGCAGTCATCGTCACTGCAGCACTTCTCTGGCTCGCATCCTACTTCACCATCCGGAATCTCGGTCCGATGCTTGCCGGTATCGACGGTACGCTCGGTTCCGTTTTCGGTGCCATGCAGACCGCCGTTATCCGTCCGGGCACACTTGCCCTGTTCATCACCGGTGCTGTCTTTCTGCTTCTGCAGATCGTGAGCGGCGGCAGAAAATGGATCTATGCCCTCTCCCCTCTGTTTGTCATCCTCGGTTATCTCGGCGCGATCGTGTTTGCATCGATCAACGGTGTTCTGTTTTTTGACATGATCCGCATTCTCATCGGACTTGTGAAAAACGGCTTGTTGGATCTTTTATAAGAAAGGAGAACACGAACATGAAAAAAACAGCACTTCTTCTTTCCGTCATGCTCCTGTTGTCCGTTTGCCTGTGCGGCTGCGGAGAAACAGCATACACCCCCACCCTGTTTACCGCAAACGGTACGCGCTGGTCCATCGGCTTTTCCTCTGTGGAGATCGAGGTTCCCGAAAATCCTCAAACGCCTTTGTACATTGCCGGCTACATGAGCGGAGAGGAGTTCTCCGACATTCTCGACCGTCAGTGTGCCAATGCCGTCTGGCTCGGCTGTGACGGCGCGGGGGGCGGCATACTTCTCATCGGTGTTGACTGTGTGGGACTGGGCTCCGATACGGTCGACCGCATCCGTGCGGGACTTTCCGAATTTGCCGCCGAGGTCAACTGCGCCTCCATCGCCGTCTATGCGACCCATACCCATGCCGGCATCGATACGCTCGGTCTGTGGGGACCGTACGCACAGCAGGGGAAAAACGCGGAATTTGTCGACAATGTTGTCACAGCGGCGATCGCTGCCGGAAAAGCCGCCTATGAAG
>JAZQVI010000056.1:0-12062 GCA_045631745.1 Eubacteriales bacterium | reverse complement strand
TAAAAAAGCCGTAAAAAACTATTGCAAAAACAAAAGTTTTGGTGTAAAATATAAGTAATTATGGAGGCTTGGCATCATTCGGGCCTCGCAATTCTGACTTTCTATTACTCGGAGGTATAAAATGGTAGTAGCTGGCGATTTTAAGAATGGTATCACGTTTGACGACGGTCAGGGCAACGTCCTGCAGGTCGTTGAGTTCCAACACGTAAAGCCCGGTAAGGGTGCTGCATTCGTGCGCACCAAGCTCAAGAACGTAATTTCGGGCGCTGTGATTGAGAAGACCTTCAACCCCACCGACAAGTTTGAGAATGCTTATATCGAGAGACGCGATATGCAGTATTCCTACGATGACGGCGATCTGTATCACTTCATGGATACCGAGACCTGGGAGGAGACCCTCATCGCTCACGATAAGGTAGACGACAACTTCCGCTTTGTAAAGGAAGAGATGATGTGCAAGATCATCTCCTACAAGGGCAACGTGTTTGGCGTAGAGCCTCCCACGTTCGTTGAGTTGGAGGTAACCGACACCGATCCCGGCTTTGCAGGCAACACTGCAACCAACACCCTCAAGCCCGCAACGCTTGAGACCGGTGCTGAGATTAAGGTTCCGCTCTTCATCAACATCGGCGACGTTCTGAAAATTGACACCAGAACCGGAGAGTACCTCTCCCGCGCATAAGCGAGAGACACTCGGTTCTCATTGGGGGATTGCTTTGCAACAAAAGTCAGTCCCCCTTTTTAATAAATGAATGAAAAGGATGGTATCAAGTATGAATCTGACCGAAAAATCTGCATATATCAAGGGTCTCGCTGAGGGACTTGAGTTTGACAAGACCACCAAGGAGGGCAAGATTCTGGCGGCGCTTCTTGAGTTGGTGGACGAGCTGGCGGCAGAGGTTGCGGCAATCAAGCAGGATATTGACGAGATCGACGAGGATCTGGATTATCTCAACGATTATGTCGAGGAGCTTGACGACGATCTGCAGGCTGTCGAGGATTTCCTGGACGAGGAGATTGAGGACGATTGCGATTGTGATTGCGACTGCGATGATTGTGACTGTGACTGTGATGACTGCGACTGCGATTGCGACGACTGCGACTGCGATTGCTGCGATGAGGAGTATTTCGAGATCGTTTGCCCCTCCTGCGGTGAGACGGTCTGCTTTGACCAGGAGCTTGACCCCGAAACTCTGACCTGCCCCGCTTGCGGCGAGAAGTTTGGCTGCATCGTGGATGAGGAAGATTTTGAGGATCTGAACGACTAAAAGAGAGATGCCCTGCGGTAAAATCTGCCGCGGGGCTTTTCTTTTTGGAAGTGTTTTCCACATCCTTTTTCACAACCTGTGGAAAAAAGATACAGTGGTGGAAAACTGCTGGAAAAGCGCTGAAAAGGGGTGTGCTTTTGCACTCGGTCACATTTTACAAACGGGTTTGCGCGAGGGAGAAATTCCTTTGTGCAATTCGTGGAAATCAAAGAAAAATCTCAGAAAATGTTGACAATTTTAGCCTCCGGGTGTATAATTCTATTTAGTTAGCCATCGCTAACAAGTGGATTGATTGACCGATCAATCGGGAATGGAGGATGCGTCATGAAAACACTCAAGGACGTCAGAATTGGCGGAACGGCGAAGGTCGTGAAGCTGCACGGAGAGGGCGCGCTCAAGCGCAGGATCATGGATATGGGACTGACCAAGGGCGTGGAGGTTTACGTGCGAAAGGTTGCGCCTCTGGGAGACCCGATCGAGCTGACGCTTCGTGGATATGAATTGAGCCTCCGTCGCGCCGATGCGGAGATGATTGAGGTAGAGTGATTTTTTTGCTGTAAGATCACGCGCCTTTGATTTTTTTGACTTTTTGTTAGTCTTTGCTAACAATCGAAAGAGAGGATAAAACATGGCAATCAAAATTGCCCTTGCGGGAAATCCCAACTGCGGCAAGACGACGTTGTTTAACGCCTTGACAGGCTCCAACCAGTATGTTGGAAACTGGCCCGGTGTGACAGTGGAAAAGAAGGAAGGAAAGCTGAAGCGGCACGATGACGTTATCATCACCGACTTACCCGGTATTTACTCCCTGTCTCCCTACACACTGGAGGAGGTGGTGGCGAGAAGCTATCTCGTGGATGAGCGTCCCGATGCGATTCTCAACATTGTGGACGGAACCAATCTCGAGCGCAATCTTTATCTTTCCACCCAGCTCATGGAGCTTGGGATCCCCGTTGTCATCGCCATCAACATGATGGACGTGGTGGAAAAGCGGGGAGACGTTATCAATACCGAGGAGCTTTCCCGTCAGCTGGGTTGCAGAGTGGTTGAGATCTCGGCGCTCAAGGGCAGCGGAATCCAGGAGGCGGCGGAGATCGCCATCGAGGAGGCGCGTGCCGAAAAGAAGGAAACCAAGCGCGTATTCTTCTCGGGGTGCGTGGAGCACGCGTTGGCGCACATCGAGGAGGCGACGGTGCATGATCTTTCGGAGGATCGCCAGAGGTGGTATGCCGTCAAGGTCTTTGAGCGAGATCGGGAGGTCATCAAGCAGCTGGGACTGTCTCCCGAGGTGCTGGCACATATTGAAAAGGATATTGTTGACTGTGAGAGGGAACTGGATGACGATGCCGAGAGCATCATCACCAACGAGCGCTATCTCTACATCACAAGGCTTACGCAGACCTGCTACAAGAGAAAGAATGCGGGCAAAATGACGGTGTCGGATAAGATCGACCGGATCGTTACCAATCGGATTTTGGCGCTTCCCATCTTTGCGGTGGTGATCTTCCTGGTTTATTTCGTATCTCTCAAGTCCATTGGAGACTGGACGGTCGGATTTATGAACGATACCCTCTTTGGGGAGTGGATCATTCCGAGTGTGTCGGGACTGCTCTCCGATTGGGGTGTGGCGCCCTGGCTGATCAGCCTGATTTCGGACGGCGCGCTCAGCGGCGTGGGTGCGGTGCTGGGATTCGTGCCGCAGATGCTTATTTTGTTCCTGATCCTCTCAATCCTTGAGGATTGCGGATATATGTCCCGCGTGGCGTTCATCATGGACAGACTGTTCCGCAAGTTCGGACTTTCGGGCAAGAGCTTTATTCCCCTGCTGGTGGCGACCGGATGCGGTGTTCCCGGAATCATGGCGTCCAGAACGATCGAACAGGATCGTGATCGCAAGATGACCATCATGACCACCGGTTTTATCCCCTGTGGCGCGAAGATGCCGATTGTGGGCATGATTGCGGGCGGACTGTTCGGCAATAGCGCATGGGTTGCGATCGGCGCATACTTTATCGGTGTGGCGGCAGTGGTCGTATCGGGACTGATGCTCAAAAAGACCAAGCCCTTCCGCGGGGATCCTGCTCCCTTCGTCATGGAGCTTCCCGCATACCACGCGCCCGTACCAAGCAACGTCTTCCGCGCAACGTGGGAGCGCGGCTGGTCCTTCATCAAGCGTGCGGGAACAGTCATCTTTGCTGCAGGCGTGATCATTTGGATTTTCAACAGTCTTTCCTTTGAGGGAGGATTCCACTATATCACAGCGGAAAGAGGCGGCGCGTCCATTCTCGAGGTGGTCGGAAACCTCTTTGCGTGGATCTTTGCGCCGCTCGGCTTTGGAAACTGGCAGTCTGCGGTGGCGACCATTCTCGGACTTCTTGCAAAGGAGCAGGTGGTCAGCACCCTCGGAACGCTTTCCTCCATGGCGCATGCTGTGGAGGGAGATACGGCGGCGTACGCCACCATTGCGCGCGAGTTCTTTGGCGGCAGCGGACTGGTCGGCTTCTCCTTCATGATCTTCAATCTGCTTTGCGCGCCCTGCTTTGCGGCGATGGGAGCGATCAAGCGCGAGATGAACAACTGGAAATGGAGCGTGGGCGCGATCGCGTATATGTGTGTGTTTGCCTACGCGGTGTCGCTGATCGTTTACCAGCTCGGCTCGTGGTTCGTGGGAGGTGGAAATATCCTCGGAACGGCGGTCGCGTTGATTTTGCTTGGCGGTATGCTCTATATGCTCTTCCGTCCCAATCCCAATGAAATGAAAAAGCGGTAAGGAGGAAATCCGATGTTCCCAACGATTTTAGCGGCGAGTGTTGTCGGATTGCTCGTCATTCTGATCTACGCGCGGCAGATAAAAAACAAACGAACCGGCAAAGGGGGCTGCTCCTGCGGCGGCAACTGCGGTGCCTGCGGCATGGATTGCCATAGCCAAAAGGTGTCGGACGGTTCAAAGGAATAAAAGGAGCGGCATCTTCCAGATAGGAAGATGCCGCTCCTTTTATCAAAGCTGTTTTTTGTTGAAGATCGGGATACTTACTCCCACGCATAGCAGGGAAATGCCGACGGTGACGAGCAGGGCGGGGAGGAGCTTGTCAGGCGCCTTTGCTCCTGTCAGGAGCGCCATGCTGTCGGTCAGCGCGGTGGGGGTGAATTTCCAAAGCTTGGGAATCTGTCCCAAAAGATAGGATGCAAGCACACATCCGCCCGTGCCGAGCAGGACTGTGGAATAGCTCCTTGAGAGAACCGAGAACACAACCGAGAGGCAGACCGTCCACACACCAAAGAGCCACCAGTTTATTGTAGCGGGCGCGAGGTTTTGCATGATGGACTGATCCCAGTAATAGGCGGTGTAGGCATAGGTTACGGCATAGCAAAGCCAATAGCCAGCCGTCCAAAGTGTGAGAAGGGTCAGCGCCTTGGAGAGGACGATTTTGTAGCGAGAGACGCCCTTGGTCAGAATCAGGATCAGAGAGCCCGATTGATATTCTCCCGTAAAGCTGCTGCTATACATCAGAAGAAAAACGATGAGCGCCATGGGAATGTTTTTGAAAAATTGCGTCCAGGAGGTCAGGGCGTCCACCGTTACCTCTCCCACGGTCATACCCGCGGAGGCAAGGCTCTCAGAGGTCAGCTCTACGATCCAGGGGGTGAGCTTTGCGATGGCGGGGTTCATGATGCCAAAAAGTACGAACAAAAGGCCGAGGATCACAAGCCGACGGCTGCGTAATCCTTCGAGAAATTCTTTTTTCAGTAATGCAAGAAAGGCTCTCATTTTGCCGCCACCTCCAAAAACAGAGATTCCAGCGTGGGCTCCATCCGCTCCATGCGGCGGATCGAGAGCTGCTCCTCTGCGACGAAGGCGAGGAGGGCGTGCATGGCGTCGTTGCCCCCCTTGATAAGAAGGGTGTCTCGCTCGATCAGCTCGGCGTTCTTAAAACGCTCGAGAAGCTTCTCACAGTCCTCCCGTGTGTCGGTCTCCACGACCATATCCTTTTGGGCATGGAGATTCTTCAGCTCCGAAACGCTCCCTTGCTTGGCGATCACGCCATCGTGGAGAAACGCCACATCGGTGCAGATGCGCTCCACATCCGTGAGAATGTGCGTGGAGAAGAGGACCGTGGTGCGATGCTTGACCGATCGGAGAATATCAAGGATTTCCTTTCTTCCGATGGGATCGAGCGCAGAGGTAGGCTCGTCGCAGATGAGAAGTTTGGGATCGCCAAGCAATGCCTGCGCGATGCCGAGTCTCTGCTTCATGCCTCGGGAAAAGCCCTTGATGCGATGCCCCTCGTCAGACAGCCCGACAAGCGAGAGAAGCTGCTCACTCTGCTTGCGGATATCTGCCCGGCTCATGCCGAGTGCCTCTCCGCAAAGGGTGAGATACTCTCTTGCATTCATGAAGGAGTAAAATTCGGGGACGTCCGGCAGATACCCCACGCATCGGTTGGTGGGGGTCTCTCCGAAGTGGACGCGCTCGCCGTCCACGGTGATCTCGCCGCCGTCTGTTTTGAGCAGCCCCAGGATTGCCTTCATCGCGGTGGTCTTTCCCGCACCGTTCCTTCCTACGAATCCAAAGATGCTGCCCGTGGGAACCGACAGACTCACGCCGCGCAGCACCTGCTTCTCTCCAAAGGATTTGTAGAGATCCGTGATGGTGAGAATACTCATTCAGTCCTCCTCTTTTCCAAACAGGAAGTAGAGAATGGGCCCTACAAAATTCATCAGTACAAGGGTGATGATCAGCCACACGCGGCGATCCCAGCGTTTGTAGGTCTTATGCGTGAGAATATGATGGAGGGTGTAGCCCAAAAGCGAAAACTGAAGGATGACGAGGGGAATGAGAAAGGGAAGATATTCCTTAATCTGTTCGGGGGTCATGACTGTGCGTCCTCCTTTTTATAGATCTCCACGCAAAAGCTCTTTTTACGGCAGCAGGGGCAGGTGAGCTTGCGGGTTCTTGGGGTGTGGTTTGCAAAGAAGGATTCCTTGAATTTGGGGTTGAAGATCGTGTTGCACAGCGGGCAAATGTAGGACACGTGTTTGAGATAATAGTGTGTGACAAAAATGGCGGCGGGAATGGCAAGGGCATATTGCAAGACAAACGGCCACCAGATACCCGTGATGATCCACAGCGCAATCGTTGCCCATTGGAGCGCGGTGATGGGAAGTGCGACCAGGAAAATGGTCACATACAGATGTTTGAGTTTCTTTTTGTCTTTCATGATGCTTTCTCTGTCCGATAGAATTTCTGCCGAGAAGGTCTCGGTCAGCTTGACCGCTTCTCTGAGTTCGCGAAGCTTCTCGAGCTTTGCCTTGGTTGCCGAGAGCTCGTCTGTCAGAAGCTGTTCGTGCTGATCCAGCATGAGAGACACCACGTCGCGAGCATTGTCCTCTCGCATCAATTCTCCGATGTTATTGATGGAAAGTCCTGTATCGCGTAAAAAACAGATGGTCTTCATGCGCTTCAGATCCTGCTCGGAATAGAGCCGTCTGCCTCCCTCGCTCAGCTCGGTTGGCGTGAGGATCCCGCGGTTGTCGTAGTACTGGACAGTTCGCACCGATACGCCGCAAAGTTTTGCCAGCTCGCCGGTCGTGTATTTGGACATCGAATATCACCTCCTTGGAACCTATTTTATCACATGACGCCGCGTCATGAGCAACCCCTGACGCAGGGGGATTTTTCAGAAAAACACTCTCCAATTCGTAGAATGGGCGTAATTGACACAAAATCAGAGGATGCGCGCTTGGATCATACGAATGGCAAGACGAAAGAGGGGATCGGGAAGCCTTGGCGCGACCAGCTCAAAGAGGGCGGTGGGAAGATTGCACTGTCGCAGTCTCCATAGCGCTCGCGCGCTTCCTTTTTTACGGTGGAAGTTGTCTCGCCGCGCCTTGGCAAAGGAGCGCATCGTGTCAAGGCTCTCAAGGTGAGGTGCGTATTGAGCAAAGGTCTCCACGCGTGCGGCATACCCCTCGATGCGCTCGCGAAAATATTCTTCCTTGGTTGTTACTCCTGTCATCACGCCCGTCTGATTGTTGCCGTGGACGCGATAGAGGATCTGCGGCTCGCCAAGATAATCGATCGCCCCATCCAGCGCCGCGCGAAAGGCGAGATAGTGATCGTGAACCACTTCGTTTGGAAAGGGGAGGTAGGACACCGCGCGCTCGCGCGGGAGAATGATTGTGCAGCCCACTACAAAATTTCGGGCAAATAGGGTGGGGGCAAGCCCTTCGCCGCGACGAAAGACGTGACGGTGGCGGTGGTGCGCCATGTCGGTGGAGATGACGCGTCCCTCGCCGTTGATGACGCGCAGCTCGGAGCAGACAAGTGTTGGGGAGAGGGGGCTGTTTTCCAAGAGCTCCACTCCGTTCTTGATCTTGTCGGGTAGCCAAACATCATCCTGATCGCAGAATGCGACGTACGCCTCGGATACGTCCCGCACAAGTGCCTCAAAGGTCTTATTGGAACCGAGATTGACGTCGTTTTGATGCAATTCCCATGGGAATGCGGTGATGTGTTCCTGCAAAAGCGTTTTAAGTCGCGCAAGGGAATAGGTGGGAGAACGGTCCTCTCTTGCGTAAAGCTTCAGATTTGGATAGGTCTGTGCATTGAGGGAGTCGAGCAGCGCGATCAGCCAATCCTCGTGTGGCTCATAGACCGCAAGAAGGATCGCAAGACTTTTGTTTTCCATAGGGTACCTTTGTTTTTATCAGCAGTTCCGTCTCAAATGACCGTTTTATTATTATACCGCAAACACCGCAAGAAATTAACTTTCTTGCGGTGTTTCTGCTTGATATATTAAATGGCGGTCAGGGATTTGAGATAGGGGGATGTGTCCGCGCGCTTGACAAACATTGCGCTGTAACGAGCGGACTGCCCCTCGGTATCCTCCAGAGAAAAGGAGAGGCGGTACGTATGCTCTGTTTCCTCCAATGACAAGACCGATGTGCGGACTGTCAAAGACCTTGCCTGCAGGGGGGGGATGTAGCAGGAGGCACGGGAAAGATAAGAGAAATTCGTACCATTGCTGTTGGACACCGAGGAGAGTCCCAAACAATGGGAAACGGCATGCTCAAAATCTGTTTGGGGGATCAGGACGGATGCCGTGATATGCGGATAAAAGTAACTGACGGCGGCACTCAGGGTGGGGTTGCCCACATAGGCGGAATAATTCTGCCGCATGAGGTTGTTCAGGATTTCGTCACGATAGAGACGAAGCGCCTGACGGCCGTTTTTGAATTCCTTGAGGTGGATGCTGCCCGATAGGAACCATTCCAGTGTCTCGGAGAGATCTTGTGCAAGCTCACCGCCGGGGTCAAGTGTCGCGGCGATTGGCTCTGCGCGATAGACTGCGGTATCGGTGCCCAGCGCCTGCCGAACCCACGCCGAATTGTTGCCCGCGGTACAGGAAACCAACAGGGCGGTGGCGACGAACAAAAGCAGGAACAGGGTACTCTTCCGCATACGACATCTGCGTCTGCGGTATTGCACAACCATCAAAAATTCCCACCTTTCCTTCGTATTACAGGAATATACGAGCCTATTGTATCAGAATTGTTGTGTTTTGTCAATACTTTTTACCTAAAAAAAGCACAAGATCTTGTGTTTTTTCAGATTTTAAACCACTTTATCTTCGAAAATGTCGTGGAAATCATCAAAATTGTCGCATAAGACAAAATGTACGACATTCGTTTTATATTGAATCCCAAAGCAAGACTTGACAAAAATGAGGGGATATGATAGAATGATACTGATATTAAGGGACGAAAATGCGCGCCTTGAGCGTGCGGAAGGGAGGAGAGAATGAAGCACAGGATTCCCCGTGCCAATCGTGATTTGGTTCGTCTTGTCAGATGGCGGCGGCTGCGCCGCATAGGCGGTTATGCGCTTTGGCTTGCGATGTTTTTGCTCAGTGCATGGTTCTACAACGACGCGCATCAGACCTACCCTCCCGAAAAAAGGATGGTTGGCTGGAGGCTGGCGCTTTTGATGCTTGTGGCGGCTGTCACGGGATTTTTCATCTTTCAACTCTGGAAATTCTTCTCCGCTCGAGGTGTGGAGGGGCGTATTGTGGAGTCGGCGCTCTCGCATTCCTATACCACCACCGAGGATCCCGGTCAGATGAAGGCGCTCAATTACGATTTCAGAGAGCACACCTATCTCATCGTTCGCACCGACAAGGGAAGGAAACGGCGCATCCGCTTTGAGCAAAAGACGGGGTTTTATCTGTATTACTACCCCGGCTCTTATATTTGCCGTTTTTCGGAGCTGCCCTATCCCATCTGCGACCCCGCAAGGCGGTGTCGACCGGAGGGAGAGGAGACATCTGTCGCTCGTGTGGCGCGTCGGCATCACGACGATCTTTCGGACGGGAGAATGTGTGCTGCCTGCGGATTTCTCAACCGCGGAGATCGGGTTTGCGACCGATGCGGCCTCTCCCTGATCGACCCGAAGGATGTTTGGGACGAGAAATGAAAACGGAAGGATAGAAAACAGAAATGCTTGATTTTTTACTGTATTTTTTGAAGTTGATTTTGGGCACGCTTGGAATCTTTGTGGCGTGCGGGCTTTTGGTGCACTGGATTTGCCGACTCTTCTCCCGTCTGATCGGCACGGGGGCGAAGATGTGGTTCCGTACCACCTCCATGATCGGTACACCGGTGCACGAGCTGGGACACGCTGCCATGTGCAAGCTCTTCAACCACCGAATCACCAGTATGAATCTTTGGAATCCGAGACCTACCAACGGTGTTTACGGCTATGTGGAGCATAGCTACTCCAAGCGCAGCCTTTGGGCGAAATTCGGAAATATGTTCATTGGGATGGGCCCTCTGTTCAGCGGACTTGGTGTAACGCTTCTGGCACTTTGGCTGTGCTTCCCGACGCTTTGGACGGAGTATTTGGAAACCACCTCCGCGCTTGCCGTGACAGGGGAGACGAGAGCGACCTTTGCCGAGGTGGCAAAAGGGGTGTTTGTCCTGATTCGAGGGATTCCGGGTGCTTTTCGCGCCGACTGGCTTAAGAGCACGCTGGGGCTTTTGGTGATCCTTTCGGTCTCTTTGCACATCTCGCTCAGTCCGAAGGACATTAAGAGCAGCGTTGGTGCACTGCCCATCTATGGGGGGCTGATGCTGGTCATCACCTGCGCGACCTACTGGACGCCTATCGCGCCTAAGATTTCATCGGGGCTGGCGGTGCTCAACCTGCGCCTGTTCTCCCTCTTCGCACTTGTGATCGGATTTGCTTTGGTGTGGCTGGCGTTTGCTGCGCTGATCCGATTCGTGAAGATCTTCCTTTCTTGGTTTTGAATCAAAACAAAAAACGGTCGGGGCGAGAGTCCTGGCCGTTTTTGGCTTTTTCTACAAAATACAACGTTGCTCGGTGCGTATTTTTTCAGGGAAAAATATTGACAAACAAGGGCGAGTATGATATAATGTATCAAATATAAATGTTTTTCGACGCAACTGCGCATAAAGGGGCTTTTTCCCGATTTTGCGGCGGCTTGTGTCATCAAACAAAACTCTTTAGAGACCCTACGAGGTCTGCCTGATGAAACGGAGGAGAATTTACCATGGCTGTTTTTTTGAATGAACCTTCTCACACCTTTAACGAGTACCTCTTGATTCCCGGCTACTCGTCCAGCGAGTGCGTTCCTGCGAACGTAAGCCTCAGCACTCCCTTGGTGCGCTATCGCCGCGGAGAGAAGTCTGCGATCACCATGAACATTCCGATGGTGTCTGCGATCATGCAGTCGGTGTCGGGAGACCGCTTGGCGGTTGCACTGGCAAAGGAGGGCGGCGTTGCATTTATCTACGGCTCGCAGTCCATTGAGGACGAGGCGGCTATGGTTAAGCGCGCTAAAAATCACAAGGCAGGCTTTGTCATCAGTGATTCCAATATCACGCCCGATGCAACACTTGCTGATGTGATTGCGCTCAAGGCGGAAAAGGGACACTCCACCATTGCTGTGACCGATGACGGCACGGCAAACGGAAAGCTCCTGGGCATCGTAACCAGCCGCGACTACCGTGTGACCCGCATGGATCCCTCCGAGAAGGTTTCTACCTTCATGACTCCCTTCGAAAAGCTGATCTGGGCGAAGGAAGGAACCACGCTTAAGGAAGCAAATGATATTATTTGGGATAACAAGCTCAACTCTCTTCCCATCGTTGACGAGGAAGGCAAGCTGTGCTACCTGGTATTCCGCAAGGACTATGAGTCTCACAAGAGCAATCCTGCAGAGATTCTTGACGCGGACAAGCGATACATCGTTGGTGCAGGTATCAACACCAGAGACTACGCCGAGCGTGTTCCCGCTCTCGTTGAGGCGGGCGCTGATGTGCTTTGCATCGACTCCTCCGAGGGATTCTCCGAGTGGCAGAAGCTGACCCTCGATTGGATCAGAAGCAAGTACGGCGACAAGGTTAAGGTTGGCGCAGGAAACGTCGTTGACGCCAAGGGCTTCCGCTTCCTGGCGGATTGCGGCGCGGACTTTATCAAGGTTGGTATCGGCGGCGGCTCCATTTGTATCACCAGAGAGACCAAGGGTATCGGACGCGGACAGGCTACCGCTCTGATCGAGGTTTGCCAGGAGAGAGACCGTTACTTTGAGGAGACCGGTATCTACGTTCCCGTTTGCTCGGACGGCGGTATCGTGTATGACCACCACATCACCCTCGCGCTTGCCATGGGCGCAGATTTCGTGATGCTGGGTAGATATTTTGCTCGCTTTGACGAAAGCCCCTCCAACCGTGTCAGCATCGGCGGCACCTACTACAAGGAGTACTGGGGCGAGG
>JAZQVI010000055.1:0-13549 GCA_045631745.1 Eubacteriales bacterium | reverse complement strand
TCCGCGCCCTGCGGAGCGCGAGGAGGGCGTTGCCCCCCCACCCCACAAACTTTTGAAAAAGTTTGATCAAAACTTTCCATCAAGGAGCGTGTGCGAAGACTTTTGTCAGCACAAGAGGGCGATCCGTACGGATCGCCCTCTCTCATTATCATTCAGATTTTGCAGGTGAAATTACTCGCCCTTCACAACGATCTTCAGACCCTGCATGCTGATGTTCATCTCCATTGCCTCGTTGATGTCAGCAAGTGCGTACTTGTGGGTGAGAAGCTCCTCAACCGGCAGACCGTCCTTCTGTGCTTCCTTGAGCACGTCACAAGCCTGCAGCCAATCCTTTGCCTGGTAAGTCCAGGAGCCGATCACGCGGATCTCCTTGTTGCAGATGTCCAGGTGAGGATTGTAGGTGGTGGGGCCGTTGTCTACGAAGAAGCCAAGCTCGCACATTGCGCCGCCGCGGCGAACGTACTTCCAAATGGTGCTTGCAGCCTTGGGAGAGCCGGTGCACTGGAATGCCATTTCAGCGCCCGTTCCGGTGATCTCGAGCACCTTTGCCTGTGCATCCTCGGTCATGAAGTTTACGGTGTAAGCTGCGCCCAGCTTCTTTGCCATTTCCAGTCTCTTTGCATCACCGTCAACCGCGATGATGTTGCGAACACCCATGGTGCGAACCATGGTGAGAAGAAGCAGACCGATGGGGCCGCATCCCTGAACCAGAACGTAGGAGCCCTGCTTGAAGTTGAAGATCTTCTTTGCCTGCTCAACTGCATGAACGATGACTGCGGTGGGCTCGATGAGGGTGCGGAGATCGACGTCCATGTCGCTGACGTTGAAGATTACGCCGCCTGCATTGACCTTGATGTATTCGCCGAACCAGCCGTTGTAGTTCTTGTATGCTGCTTCACCCGGCATCAGACCGAAGATCTCGCCGTTGGGGCAGAGGTGGATGTTTTCGGGCTCGTTGCGGCAGGTGTCGCAAACACCGCAGGGCTTCAGTCCTGTTACGATCTTGTCACCAACTGCCAAAGGCTTGCCGTAAAAGTCCTTGGTTACGTTCTTACCAAGCTTGACAACCGTTCCGGTGCCCTCGTGTCCGAGCTGAACGGGAATATATCCAAAGGGGTCGCCCTTGTATTCGTGTACGTCGGTTCCGCAAATACCGGTCTGCTCAACCTTTACCAAAACCTCGTCGTCACCGATTTCGGGAACGGGAAGCTCAAAAATCTCAATTTTCTTTGCGCCGGTCAGAACGGCAACTCTTGCTTTTTCGGGAATTTGATAGTTAGCCATGGTCCTATTCTCCTTTAAAAAATTAAGATGTTATAAATCGGAAACGTCATAGAATAACGTTATAGCTCATTATACCATGTCCCCTGCCGTGTGTCAAGGACTTTGTTGCATTTTTAACAAACAAAAAACAAGTATCCCCTTCTCAATCGGCAGATTGCCCAAAAGAGAAGGGGATACCTTATATAGTCTGACGGATTACATTGTAATCACGATCTGATGCGTCTTGCCGTCCCCGACAAGCTCGATCTTGCTGCCGACCTCTTTGCCGTCAAGCGTTACGCGGGAAACTCCCGACTGCTTTCCGTCGCAGTTCTTGATCGTAATTTCATACGTGTCGCCTCTGAACCGACGTGTCAGAGTGACCTCTCCCCAAGAGGAGGGAATGCAGGGATTGAGTACAAATCCATTGTAATCGGGGTGGAAGCCCAGCATATACTGAACGACCGCGCGGAACATCCAGCCTGCCGTTCCCGTGACCCATGCAAAGAGCGTTTCGCCCTTGCGGGGATTGTCGGGGCCAAAGTACATATTGGTCAGTGCGTACGGCTCGCAGCCCGAGTGATCGGAGGGGTTGGTCTCGCTGTCGGGCATGATTTTGAGAATGGTCTCATAGGCCTTGTCACCGCGTCCCAGCAGGCAGTCTGCAACCACCTTGAAGGTGCCGCCGTGGCAATAGGGCGTGCCGTTTTCCCAGATGCCGGGAATGAAGCTGGTCAGACGACCGATACGGTTGTTAAACTTGGTGTATGTGGGGTAGAGCGTCAGCGGGCCGTAGTCGCTGTCAAGATACTTGTCAACCGACGCGATGCACGCCTTTGCTCGCTCGCCCTCTGCAACCTGTGCGAGGATGGACCACGTCTGGGAGTTGAGGTAGATGCTGCCCTCGGTTTCCTCATGGCTTCCAACCTTTTCGTTGTAGTCATTGATGGCTGCAAGATACCATTCGCCATCCCATGCGTTTGCATTGATTGCATCCTTCATCTTCTCGCGTCTTGCAAGCATCTCATCGCGGATCGCATTGTCGCCGATCAGACGCTCTGCAATTTCTGCCGCATTGGTCAGCGCGTAGCAGAGTGCGATGGACGTCCAGACCGATTCACCCTTGCCGAGCAATCCTGTCATGTTGAGGGAATCGTTCCAGTCGCCGTCGCGGGAGTGAACGAGCCCATGCTCGCCGATGTCGTCCGATGCAAATCTCATGGCGGTGAGAATGTGTCCCCAAACGGTATCCTCGCCCTCGTCAAGATACTTGACGGGGTGATTGAGGAAGTCCACGTCTCCCGTTTCCTTGATATAGGCATTTACAGTGGGGGTGACCCAGGTAGGTCCGTCGGAATAGATGTGGTGGTCAAGAGGCAGCCAACCGCGCACGCAACGACCGTCGGAGTACATATAGGTCAGGGTCTCCAGGATCTTTTCCTTGGCAAGCGCGGGGTTGAAGGATGCAACCGCCCATGCGTCCTGAAGCTGATCGCGGAAGCCCTTTCCGGTATCGCGTCCTACCTCGGCGCAAAGCTGAACCTGCTGCTTGAGCCAGTAGTTGGTCAGACAGTTGATCTTCTCGTTGGGAGTCTTGACATAGATGCTGGAGGAGGTGTTCTGCTTGAGGGAAAGGAGTGCTGCGAAATCCTCCTCGATCTTGTTGCCTGTCAGAATCTTGTCGCAGATGGCTTTTGCCGTGGACATTTCGTCGGCGTCACCGATCAGGAAGTAAACACAGGTGCTCTCGCCTGCCGCAAGGTCAAAATCGTGCTGCATCGCGCCGCACATCTGCTCGCAGGCAGCAAAGTTGTTTGCAAGCTTTTCTGCGCTGATTGCTACAGGTGCATTGACCGAGCCATAGGTTCCGAGGAATCCGCGGCGGGAGGTCTCGAATGCGGTGGGCTTGACGCTGGAGGCGAGGAAGCCGTTGAACCACTCATGGGGACGCTCCATTGCCTTGTTGAAGCACATCAGGACGTTCGATTCCTCGTCGTATTCTGCATGCACGTAGGAGTTATAGTCACTGTATCTCTGATATCCCACCAGCTCGAAATCTGCAAAGGAATAGAGCGAGAGGGACACTGCTTTGTCGGTGTTGTTGGAGAGGGTTACTTTCCAAATCTCGCAGGGATCGGTATCGTTGACGAACATACGCGCGGTGGCGCCGATGCCCTCGCACTCGCCGTGAATCTCACTGTATCCGAGGCCGTGCGTGCAGTAGTAGTTGTCAACAGGGGTATTGGTGGGGTACTGGCCGGGGTTGAAAACGGTTCCGGTTGCCTTGTTCTTGATGTAAAAATATCGGTTTCCGTCGCGGATGACCGTGCAGCGTCCCTTTCCGTCGGGATCGATGTAGGCCATCGCTCTCTGTCCGTAAGCGCCGACACCGCCGCCGTTCTGATTGACTCCCGACAATACGCGAGAGTTCCAAATGTAGTTCAGTTGAGGACGGGGAGGCGTTGGATTGGTGATCTTAAACTCTTTTTCAGCAACAAACTTTCCATAAGTGCTCATAGTGCATCTCCTTGTTTTGCGTTTGAAATACGTAAAAAACGAATGATTCGCATACAAAACCATTATACTATACATTTCTTAAAAAGTCAAGTATTGGGATGCACAGATTGTACGGATTTTAATTCTTGCAGGATTCTGTTGAAAAAACGTTTAATTTGTGGTATAATGAGAGTAATTTCTGAGATTTTTCGGATAAGGAGCATGCCGTATGTTTGATTTTAGGAATAAAGTTGTCGTTGTAACCGGTGGCGCGAGAGGTATCGGGAAGTGTATCCGCGAGCATTTTGAGGCTTTGGGCGCAACGGTCTGCGTGATTGATCGGCTGGAGAATGATTACTTTGTGGGGGATCTTGCCGACAAGGATACCCTTGAGAGATTTGTCAAGCAAGTGATCGATCAATACGGTCGGATTGATTATCTGATTAACAACGCTGCACCCAAAATGTGCGGAATTAAAGACGGAAGCTATGAGGATTTTGAATACGCCCTGAAGGTAGGCGTGACGGCCCCCTTTTATCTTGCAAAGCTCTTTGCGCCTTACTTTGCAGAGGGAGGGAGCATTATCAACATCTCCTCCTCGCGTGATCGCATGAGTCAGCCCGAGACCGAGAGCTATACTGCGGCAAAGGGCGGTATTTCCGCACTTACGCACGCGCTGGCAGTGAGCCTTGCGGGAAAGGTTCGCGTCAACTCCATCTCACCCGGTTGGATCAATACCGGGAGTGAGGTTTACACGGGAGCTGATGCCGTTCAGCAACCTGTCTCCAGAGTGGGGACGCCTGCCGATATTGCCAACATGGTGCTCTATCTCTGCTCCGATATGGCAGGATTTATCACAGGGGAGAACATCTGCATCGATGGCGGCATGACGCGACAGATGATTTATCACGGGGATTGCGGATGGAAGCTGGAGAGGGAAGACGCTGAATAAAGAATACCCGTCGATGAGAATTTATCTTTCATCGACGGGTATTCTTATTTCATTACTTTGATAAACCGAAACATTTCATCGGGCCCCTCATTGGGATCGTGTTCCTCGTCATCGGGATTGCCGTGGTCAGGCTGAAAATACGCACACCAAAACTGATCGATCTGAAAACCGCACTTGTTTACGTAGAAGTGGATATTGCGCTTCTCAAAATAGGGCGTGCAGGTCTCCCAGATTACCGTTTCAGGGTGGAGCGCCTCCACCGCCTGCCACGCGCCGTAGCCAATGCCCTTGCTGTGCTCATCTGGGTTGATAAAGAGGATCTCAAGCTCGTTGTGATGCGTTTCCTTGTCAATTTTGAGAATCAAGCCTCCCACGCGCCTGCCCTCCACGACGATGCGGTAGGTCTCGTTGCCTTTGGTGTCCATGCAGTGTTCGATGGTTCTGCGTGAGATGATTTCCCCGTCACCGTCCAGATGATCGTCGCGTGCCCCAAATTCCATCATGGCGCCGTACTTAAACGCCCACTGGTTGTCAAGAATAAACTGCTCGCGGTCATCGGACGACAGGGGGATGAGTTCAACCTTTGTGTTCTTCATGTAAAACCTCCAATAAAAATAACTCGGGCTATTGCAGACACAATAACCCGAGCTCACTCGGACACCTAATCCGGCGAATTGAGCACTACGGTGCTCCGCCTCCGGTGACCATCATTTTCTTGTGATCATTATACTACGGAAAAAAGAAAAAGTAAAGAGGTTTCGCAAAAAAACGGAATCTCTTTGATTCATATTCCAAAAGCGCCTGTCAGGGGGTCACGGAAAATGCCGATTTGGGGTGTGAAAAAGGTAAAAACAACAAAGAGCAGAGCGATTGCACCGAGCGTGCCCAGCGCCCCTTTTGGGAAACTGCATGGAGATTCGCCTTCCTTGAAGCGCCGCGTTTCGTAAGCATACGCGATGGCAGCGGCGACAAAAAAGATGACGATGTTGATCCAATCGGGAGATTTTCCGATCACACCGTTATAGGTGTAAAAGATGACAGGGATAAAGGTCAGCCCCAAGAGAATTCCACGCAGCTTGATGCACCAAAAGTCCTCTCGGTCGCGGAAGAAAAAGCTTTGCACAATGGAAAAAGCGAACATGGGCCAAAACAGTAGCTTCATGTGCTCCCAGGTCGATTCATTTACTCCCGAGAAGGGCGCAATCCATGCCGCCTCCCCCAGCCATTCGTACAGAAAATGCAAGAGTGTGCCTCCGAGTGAGGTCACGGCAAAGCCCATGAGCTGCCACAGTCCGATCGATCGTTTCATAAATCCCCCTGTGATACGTATATGGAATAGTATATTCGGCGATGCCTTGCTCTATGCGGAAGATTGTTTACACATTGAACTTGCTTTTTTTAAGTTTCTGTGATACAATGAGACGAATATTGACAAAGGAGATCATTGTTATGTCAGAATTTTTAGCTTCGATCCCACCCATTGCGGTCTGTTTCATCGTTTGTGCCGCCAAGATTATCGAGATCACCATTCAGTCTCTCAAAACTTGTATGATGGTCAAAGGGCAGCGTTTCAAGGCTGCGGGGCTTGGGCTTCTCGAATGCACCATTTGGGGTCTTGTGATTTCCACTATTATCGGAACGCTTGGCGATAATCTCTTTCTCCTTGCTTTCTATTGCATGGGCTATGCCACGGGACTCTATCTTGGATCTACCCTGGAGAGTAAGATCGCGCTGGGAACGTCCAGTCTTCAGCTGATTGCCGATGAAGAAAACACCGAAAAAATTATTTCCTACCTCAAGGAAAATGCGCGCGGATACACGGTTTTCGAGGGGCGTGGATCGAAAAAATCAATGAATATGATCTTTATCGTGCTCCCTCGGCGAGATTCGGTTCCCGTTCTCAAGAAAATCAGGCAGATCTGTGAAAACAACGTCTTTGTCGTGGTGGACGATGTCAACCGCTACGCCGGTGGGTATGGGATGGTAAAGTGAGTTTTTATGACGTATGGCAGAATTCTTTGCATCGTCAACAAAATACGGCAGACAAGATCGGGCGATCTTGTCTGCCGTATTTATAATTTTTGAAAAAACGTTACATGGTGATGAATGCAAACTTTGCCACGAACAGCAAAGCGATCACGGTTGCAATGATATCCTTCTTGGTGTACTTGCCGGTGAGAAGGGTGATGAGAACGTACGCGATGCATCCGATACCGATACCGTTGGAAATGGAGTAGGTCAGGGGCATCATGATCAGCGTCAGGAATGCGGGGACGGAGCTTCTCATGTCGGTCATATCTACGTTTGCAAAGTTCTTGAGCATCAGCACGCCAACAAAGATCAGAGCGGGAGCGGTTGCACAGGAGGGAACGATGCTTGCAAGGGGAGTGAGGAACAGACATGCGAGGAAGCAAAGGGAGGTTACAAGACTTGCCAATCCGGTTCTTGCGCCTGCAGCAACGCCCGAAGCACTCTCAACGAAGGTGGTGCAGGTGGAGGTTCCGATAGCAGCACCGGTAACAGTACCGATGGAGTCACACATCATTGCCTTTTCCATGTCAATGGGGTCACCGTTTTCGTCCAGCATACCAGCTTCGGTAGCTGCTCCGTAAAGCGTGCCCACGGTGTCAAACATATCTACGATACAGAAGGAGATGATCAGCACGATCGCGGAGAAGACACCGCCGATGTGCGCGCCGTTAAATGCAAGCCTCCAAGCCTCTGCATCGAACAGACCGGTGATGCCGATCTCGCCGAAATCCTTGAAGGACTGGCCGATGGAGGAAAGATCGAACTGGGGAACCTGCCAGGTTGCGAGGTAGTAGAGAACTGCGGAGCCGAGCACGCCGAGAAGGACTGCGCCCTTGACGTTTCTCTTGGTGAGAACTGCAATGATGATGAATCCAAGGAATGCAACGATTGCGGGAGCAATGCTTCTCCAAGCGTCAAGAGCCGAAACACCCTCTGCGCTGAACGCACCGTTGATGTCAACAAACTGAACAAAGGTGTACTGATTTGCGGTAATAATGCCTGCATTCTTGAAACCGATGAAGGCAATGAAGAGACCGATTCCTGCGGGAATGGACTTCTTCAGACAGTCGGGCATTGCCTTTGCAATGTACTGTCTTGCGCCCGTGATAGAAAGAATCAGGAACACGATACCGGACAGGAACACGAGAACCATGCCCGAATGGTAGCCGCCGATGAGGTCAACGCCTGCAAAGTACGCGCCCGAAATGAAGCACGTGCAGAAGAAGGAGTTCAGACCCATGCCGCATGCCTGCGCGTAGGGAAGCTTTGCGTAGAAGGCATACAGGAAGGTTCCGAGGAAGGCCACCAGGACGGAAGCCACGAAAACAGAGTTCCAGATCATGCCAAGTGCCGCGGAATCAGCGCCGATCGCTGCCAGCCAGCCGTATGCGCCCTCTGCAGCAACCTGTGCGGGGTTTACGAAGATGATGTACGCCATTGCAAAGAAGGTGGTCAGACCGCCCACGATTTCCTTGCGGTAGTTCGAGCCTCGCTCGGTAATTTTGAAAAACTTGTCCATTATTTCTCCTCCATGTTTTATGAGATATTTTGATTATACATGATTTTTCTTTAAAAGTCAACAGATTCAGCTTTGCTTTTTTTCATAATCCTTGACAGATTAACGGTTTTGGCGTATAATGGACGTGGCATACCTCACCATGATTACGGAGGAAAACAAATGAAAAAAACATCATACACTTTGAAGGTTGCGGGGCTTGAGAGAGAATTGCCCCTTTGTCCGTTGAACGAAAATCTTTACATTGGCGCGTTTGTGATTTTTGGAGATGTGGAGCTTACCTGCGCCTGCGCCCGTGAGCTTCTCAAAATTGCGCCCCCTCATGACATTTTGATTACGTCCGAGAGCAAGGGGATTCCTTTGGTCTACGAAATGGCGCGTCAGGAGGAAAAAAACAAGTACGTGGTTGCAAGAAAGATGCAAAAGCTTTATATGAGCGATGTCTTTTCCTGCGACGTCAATTCCATCACAACCGCCAAAAAGCAGACGCTCTACCTGGATGGCGCGGATGCCGAGATGATGCGTGGGAAACGCATCTTAATCGTTGACGATGTGATCAGCACGGGGGATTCTCTGCGTGCGATCGAGGAGCTGGTGGAGCACGCAGGCGGAAACATTGTCGGGAAAATGGCGATCCTTGCCGAAGGGGACGCCCGTGACCGGGAGGATATCCTGTATCTTTCCCCTCTGCCGTTGTTTGATGCCAACGGTGATGAGCTTCCCTAAGGAAGAAAAACATAGCACCGCTGCCTTGCAAAATAGGTGGCGGTGCTTTTTTTGAAAATATTTTCATTGGTGAAAAACATTTGACAAAAGAGCAGAGAAGTGCTATAATAACCGTGTTGCAAAACGACCCGTGAGGCGGAGAAAGGAGTTGCCATGTATTCTGAAGCAGATAAGCGCATTTTGCCCCCCGTGTTTTTGACAATGGTTGCTGTGGTAGCGATTCTGGCGATTCTGTTGCGCAAAAAATCCGAACGGGTGCGTGCGATTCCCATGTCGATCGTCGCCCTTTTGCTGTTGTTTATTGAGGTTGTTAAGCAGAGATGGAATTTGCTCGGAGAGTTCAATTATTACTATCTTCCCCTTCATTACTGTAGCTTGTTTTTTGTGGTCATTCCCTTCGCTGAGCTTTTCGGAGCACGGATGTCGCGTGTCTTTCGTCCTATTGCCGTGTGTATGTCCTTTATGGTCTCGGTAGCCATGTACGTCTATCCGCGTGGGATTATGGGAGATGTCGAGCTTATCGGCGAGAATTTCAAGGTAACGCATGGCTTTCTCTTCCATCAGCTGGTATTGCTGTACTTTATGCTCGCAGTGGCGATGCGGCTGTGCAGTGCGCGCCCACGTGATGCCTTTCTGATGGGGGGGATTGGCGTAGTATATTCCGCTGCGGCACTTCCGCTTGCATATAGGTGGAATGCAAATTACTGTAATTTTCTCGAAAGTGAGATTCCGCCTTTGGAGGCGCTCCGTCCCGAGTGGGGACAGTTGAACTACACGGTTTTCACGGTTTTGGCTATTACAGTCGGCGGAGCGTTCTCCGCGTTTGTCTACATCGTACTTCACAAGGCTGTGAGCAAATTGCTCAAGCTATGTTTTCATAAAAAGCAATGACATACCTTCAAAACACTTTGCGTGCCTAAAATCACGCAAGGTGTTTTTCGTACATTCTCCCTTTTTAGGGGAGGTGTGTTGTTGACTTTTTTCGCAAGGTTTGATATAATGGTGTTGAATATCGGTGATAAAAGAAAAGGATGTGAGAACATGAGACCGGCCATTTTGATTACAGGTGCATACGGCGGTATGGGAAAAGCCACGGCAAAGGCATTGAGAGATCGGGGATTTCGCATATTTGCGCTGGACAGACGGGTTGAAGACGCGGAAGAGCATATCCAGCCCATTGAGGCGGACATCACGGGCGAGGAGAGCCTGATGCGCGCATATGAGGCGGTTGCCGACCAGACCGATGAGCTGGTTGCCGTGATTCATTTTGCGGGGATCTATATGCTCGATTCACTGGTTGAAATGAATCATGCCGATTTTGAGAGGATCTTCAAGATCAATCTCGGCGGTGTTTTTCTGGTGAACAAGCTCTTTCTGCCGCTCCTGAGGCGGGGGGCTCGGATTGTCATTACCACCAGTGAGCTCGCGCCTCTCGATCCGCTCCCCTTCACGGGCATCTACGCCGTTACCAAGGGGGCGCTCGACAAGTATGCCTATTCCTTGCGAATGGAGCTGCAGCTTCTCGGCATCAAGGTCAGTGTTCTCCGCGCAGGAGCTGTTTCGACGGGGATGCTGGGCGTTTCCACCGACGCGCTCGACCGATTCTGTGAGAAGACTGCCCACTATTCGTGCAACGCGAAGCGCTTCAAGGCGATTGTGAATCGCGTGGAGGCGAGAAGCGTGGAGCCTTCCAAAATTGCCGGCAAGGTCGTCCGGATCCTTAGAAAGCGTTGCCCACGCTTTGCATACCATATCAATCGAAATCCCTTGCTCCTGTTGCTGAATTTCTTGCCAAAGGGATTGCAGTGTCGAGTGATCAAGCAGGTGCTGAAAAATAGCAAAGCGGAGAAAGCGTGACAGAAGACGAAAGGCACTATAACACGAAAGCGTCGAGCCAACTTGCTCGACGCTTGTTTTATAAACCGTGGCTTTTTATGGGGGTAACCCGATTGAAAATAAAGCTGAAAAGCCCGATTTTGTTCGATTTGGATGGTATTTCGAAGGATTTTGGAAGGATATGCGCGAAAGGCATTGACACGGAATATCTTTGTGTGGTATAATATTATGTATTTTTTTATTGTTCAAGGAGTGGAAATGAACAAAAACTTTTACAAATTCAAAAAACGGCTTTTAGGATTTCGCGTCCTGAAGGCGTGCTTGGCGGGAGGAGCGCTTGGGGCTTTGGCGTCGGGGGCTGCGTTGATCCTCGACAAGCTTGAGTGGATGGCTCTCTCTCCGACGGCTCCCATTTTCGTCGGCGCGGGCGCTGCTGTCGTCGCCTTTCTGACTTTGTTTTTTGCGCTTTGGAAATCCGACAAACGGCTTGCACGCGAGATTGACGAGAAATTCAAGCTCAGCGAAAAGGTGCAGACCGCGGTTGCTTTCCGAGATGAGGACGGCGAGATGCAAGAGCTTCAGCGCGCGGATACCGAAAGCGCGTTGGCAGACATCAAGAAAAACAGACTGAAGGCAAAGCATCTGTGGATTTACGCGCTTGTGTTCTTCATAGGGGTGGGCACGCTGACTGCGGGAATCGTGATCAAGGAGAAGGAGCCCTATGTGCCTCCCGAGGAGGTCATTCCCTTTGAAATCTCCAAGATTCAGATTGTGGAAATCGAGGAATTGATCAAATATGTGAATTCCTCGCAGATGGAGAATCCGTACAAGAGCAACATATCAAGTGCACTGACCAAGCTGCTTGCCGATCTGAAGGCGGCAAAAACAGAGCCCGAGATGCAGGCCGCGCTTGCTGTGGCATTGACCGAGATTACGGAGAACACCTACGATTCCTCGTCTATGACGGAGATCCTCAACGAGCTTTGGAACACCGATGAGGCTAATATTATGATGCTTGCAAAGGCATTGAACACCAGTCACTGGAAGGAGCCTGATTGGGGCGATTTTGCTGAGAAGTATGATGCTTTTCGCAAGGAGCTCACCACGGACGGTACAGAGGAGGAGACGGCGACTCGCTCGGCTCCCGAGAATGAGGAGAACGAGACGGTCGAATTTGCCGATACCGTACGGTGGACGCTTGAAAATCTTTCGAGAAAGACAAACACCGCGCTTACCGCGTCCAAGATCGAACCGACGGATCCGCTTTACGCGTCGGTTTACAGGCTCATCAACGGAGACGATGGTTTTGTCGGACTTGCTTCAATCCCGACAAATTATGCAGATGCGGATCTTTCTGCGCTGATCGCGGCGATTGAAGAAACGCTTTCGGCAATGACCGATACGTTTTACGCCACCATTTCCACCCAAAAAATCAACACCAACGTGGGTGAATATACGCTGACACGTCTTGGAATGCGATTTGCTGTCCCGATTCCCGAATTTGAACGTCCCGATTTCGTGAAAAACGGCGAGGATATTGATAAGGGAGATCAGGATCTTGAGGAGGATGAGGAGAACAAACCGACCTCCGGAGGCGTTGGTGAGGGCGTTCAGTACGGAAGCGATGACCTGGTTCTCGATCCGCTCACGGGTGAGTATGTGGAATACGGCACGCTATATGCAAGGTACAACATTTTGATGATCGAAAAGCTCGGTGACGAAAAGTACGGATACACCGAGGAACAAAAGAAAGCTATCGAAAAATATTTTGCGCTGCTTTACAGCGGCTTCAAGAATGAGGAGAAATAAACATGAGTGAAATGATGGAAAAAGAGATCAGCGAAAGAGTGGCTGACTTCAGCGAAAAGATAAAGAGAGTAAAGGAAGAACTGGCGCGTGACGTTGTAGGTCAGAAGGAGATCATTGATAACATCGTGATTGCCATTGTTGCAGGCGGTAACGTTCTGCTTGAGGGTGTTCCCGGAGTAGGTAAGACGCGTCTTGTCCGTTCCTTGGGACGTGTACTCAGCCTTCCTTTTTCAAGAATCCAGTTTACCCCTGACCTGATGCCGTCTGATATTACGGGTACGGACATCATTGAAAAGGACGCCGATGGCAAAATGAACACCGTTTTCCGCAAGGGCCCCATTTTTGCAAACCTTGTTCTGGCAGACGAGATCAACCGAGCAACTCCCAAAACACAGTCAGCAATGCTTGAGGTTATGCAGGAGCATAAGGTAACGGTCGGTAAGGCATCTTATGAGCTGGCAGAGCCCTTCTTCGTGCTTGCAACCGAAAACCCGATTGAGCAGGACGGTACCTATCCGCTTCCCGAAGCGCAGATGGACAGATTTATGTTCAAGCTGATTATGAGCTTCCCCGGAAATGACGAGCTGATCGACATCGTGAAAATGACCCAGATCACCATGCAGGAAACTGCAGAGGCGGTTATCAGCGGTGAGGAGATCCTCCAAATGAGACAGCTTGCATCCGGTGTTCTTGCGATCGACGAGGTTCTTGATTATGCGGTTCGCATCGTTTCGGGCACGCATCCCGAGCTGGACGATGCAAACGGAATTGCCAAGAAGTACGTTAAATATGGCGCGTCTCCCAGAGCAGCACAGGCACTGGTGACTGCTGCGAAGGTTCGCGCGCTGATGTACGGACGCGACAACGTAGCATATGAGGATATCGAAGCGCGTGCTTACCCCGTACTCCGTCACAGAATT
>JAZQVI010000054.1:0-3346 GCA_045631745.1 Eubacteriales bacterium | reverse complement strand
TTTCGTATAGAAAGCAAAATTCCATAGCCGAAAATGTATCGACTATGGAATCTTTTTTGGTTGCGGAGGTGGGATTTGAACCTCACGACCTCCGGGTTATGAGCCCGACGAGCTACCAGGCTGCTCTACTCCGCGATATTTGGTTTATCCCGATGGTGCCGGTAACCGGGATCGAACCGGTACGATACTTTCGTATCACGGGATTTTAAGTCCCGGGCGTCTGCCAGTTCCGCCACACCGGCAAAACTTTCCACCGGGGAACTTTTGCTCACATTACTGTTCGCATTGTGTATTATAGCACACTCCCCTCTCTTTGTCAAGCCTTTTTTGAAAATTCTTTTTCTTTTCTCTTTGGAATACAGAAAGAGGGGAACGCCCCAACCGGAGTATTCCCCTTTTTCATGTTGTTTATTCGATAGATCAGCGATTTGCAACCAGCTCTGCGGTATCCTTTGCGATCATGAGCTCCTCGTTGGTGGGAATGACCAGCATCTTCACCTTTGCACCGGGAGCAGAGATGTCGTACTCGTCGGAGGTGCGAACAGCCTTCTTATTGAGCTCTTCGTCAATCTCAACGCCCATGAACTTGAGGTTCTCTGCAACGCGAGCGCGGTAGTGAGGATTGTTCTCGCCGATGCCTCCTGCAAATACGATTGCATCAACGCCGCCCATTGCAGCCGCATAGCCGCCCACGTACTTGGTGAGCTGATGCACCAGCATGGACTCAACCAGCTGATAGCGCTTGTTGCCGTTGCGCGCACCCTCTTCGATGTCGCGGTTGTCGCTGGTAACCTGGGAAACGCCCAGAATACCCGACTTCTTGTTCATGATATGGTCGATCTGATCGGGCGTGAGGTTCTCCTTCTTCATCAGAAGGGGAACGATGGCAGGGTCGATAGAACCGCAACGGGTACCCATAATAATACCCTCCAGAGGTGTCAGACCCATGGTGGTGTCATAGCACTTGCCGTTCTTGGCTGCAGCGATGGAGGATCCGGTTCCAAGGTGGCAGGTAACCACGTTGATGTCCTCTCTGCCCATCATCGCAGCAGCTCTCATGCTGACGTAGCGATGGCTGGTTCCGTGGAAGCCGTAACGGCGGATGCCGTACTTCTCATAATACTCATAGGGAAGCGCATAGAGATATGCAAAGTCGGGCATGGTTTGATGGAAGCCGGTGTCAAACACAGCAACCTGAGGCACGCCGGGCATCATCTTCTCGCAAGCGCGGATTCCGGTGAGGTTGTGGGGGTTGTGGAGCGGGCCGAGCTCGCAGCACTCTTCGATTGCTGCAATTACCTTTTCGTCGATGATGACGGAGCCCGAGAACTTCTCGCCGCCGTGAAGCACACGGTGTCCGACCGCGGAGATCTCGGAAAGGGAAGAGATCACGCCGTTCTCTTTAGATGTTAGGGTGTCAAGAACGATCTTGATCGCCTCTGCGTGGTTGTTCATGTGGATGTCGAGCTTATAATCCTCGCGCCCCTCTACCTTTTGCTTGAAGTTACCGCCGGCGATGCCAATGCGGTCTGCCATACCTTTTGCGAGCAGAGCCTCGTTCTCCATATCGATCAGCTGATACTTGATGGACGAGCTGCCTGCGTTGATCACAAGAATTTTCATGCAGTATTTCCTCCTTGGTGGTTCCGTGGGCGCTGCGGGCGAACGGAACGAAGTAAATAAAGATTGTTTGCTGTAAGACAAACATACGATTACATTATATATGAAATTTTCGCCGATTGCAAGAGAAAAAAGGAAATTTTTTCGTTTTTCTTACGTTTTATCCGCTTTTGTGTCCGCAATTACATCGACGAGCAGATCGGAAAGAGCTGTAAACTGTGCGAGATCCAATCTCTCTCCGCGGATGTTTGCATCGTCACTGATCTTGGCGATCAACTCCTTGATCTGATCTCTGGTCAATTCGGGAAATCCGGAATCGAGTGCATTTGCCAGAGTCTTTCTTCGCTGGCCGAACGCCGCCTTGATGGTTCGGAAGAGCATTTCCTCACATTTCGGTACACAGGGCTTTTCCTTCCAGAGTGTGATGCGGATAACGGCGGAATCCACCTTGGGGGCAGGCACAAAGCGGTCTGACGGTACGCGGATCAGCTTTTCGGCGCAGCCGTAGTAGTTGACGACCGCAGTGATGGCACCGTATGCCTTGCTTCCTGCCTTGGCGCAGAGACGGTCTGCGACCTCCTCCTGCACCATGACCGTAATGCTCTCAAAGGGGAGCCGGCTCTCCAGGAGCTTCATGAGGATGGGGGAGGTGATGTAATAGGGAAGATTTGCACACACGCTCACGGGATGGGCGGCAAAATCCTCTGCCAAAATCTCTTCAAGATTTGCCTGCATGACGTCCTCGTTGTAAACGGTGACGTTATCGTAATCTCCCAGGGTATATTTGAGGACGGGGATGAGGCTTCTGTCGATCTCCAGTGCTTTGACGGTCTGATACCTCTGAGCCAGTGCCTGGGTGAGTACGCCGATGCCGGGTCCGATCTCCAGCACCGAGCAATCCTCGGTCAGAGAGCATGCGTCGGCGATGTCCTCAATCACCATCGGATCGGTCAAAAAGTTCTGGCCGAACTCCTTTCGAAATCCCAATCCGAACATCGCCATGATCTGTCGGATGGTTTTTGGATCCCATAAATTCATAGATCGGATTCCTTTCCGTTCGTGTTTTCTTGCTTTATTTTATCATATTGTTTTTCCAAAATCAAGCGTGCTGCCCCTTTTTTCTAAAAAAACAAGAGTTTTTTCAAAAAAATCTTGACAAAATCTTTTTTTTAAGATATAATAACCATTGTTGTCATAATTGCTGGTGTAGCACAGTCGGTAGTGCAGCTGATTCGTAATCAGCAGGTCGTGTGTTCGAGTCACATCACCAGCTCCAGAAAAGCCGCAAGCTTGAAGCGGCTTTTTTGTTTTTTACGAATCGTGATTCGTAATTTGCCCGAGGGGCAATGTTGCATCAGGTGGTGTGTTCGAGTCACATCACCAGCTCCAAAAGAGGTCGCGGCTTGAGCGGCCTTTTTTGTTTTCTATACGAATCGTGATTCGTAATTTGCCCGTGCGGGCAATGTTGCATCAGGTGGTGTGTTCGAGTCACATCACCAGCTCCAAAAAGGGTCGCAGCTTGCGCTCCTTCTCATAAGGATGTTTACTCGTAGGGGCGACCAATGGTCGCCCGCGGGCGTTCGATGAACGCCCCTACAAACAAATTTCGGCAGAGATATTGTTTTCTCTGCCGATTTGTGATATAATGGGATTACATCGCAGGGCGGGGGCTTTGCCCGATGTGCCTTTGTAATACAAAGGCGAAACTTGCGATAAAACAGAACGA
>JAZQVI010000053.1:0-6689 GCA_045631745.1 Eubacteriales bacterium | reverse complement strand
ATATCTCTCTGCTTGAATCCTGTGTGGAGTCGCTCCGGGCAGGGAAGCAAACAAAACTTCCGAGGTTCAATTTTACAACGGGACTTCGTGAGGCAGGGGAGGAGATTCTTCCCTCCGCCAAGGATGTTTTCCTGTTTGAGGGGATTCAGGTCCTCTATCCCGGTGTGGATCGTATTCTGCGGAGCGCGCAGTATCAAAGCATTCACATCGCGCCCCAGTCAACGATTGAGATCGGGGGAGAGATTTTTGAACCGAATGAGATCCGCTTGATGCGCAGACTTGTCAGAGACTATCATTTCCGAAACGCAGAGCCGGAATTTACCTTTACAATTTGGCAGAGCGTGAGAGACAATGAGGAAAAATTGATTTTTCCGAACGTGCATTTGTGTGATTACAAGATTGATTCTACCATGCCGTATGAGATCGGGATACTGAAGCCCTATTTGGAAAAAATTCTGCCAAAGGTCGCGATGGATCCCGTGCACGGCAGTCAGGCAAGCGCTATTTTGACAGAACTCAAGGGCGTGCAGTCGCTGTCGGCTGACCTGATCCCCCAAAATTCACTGTATAAGGAATTTATTTAACGATGAAATTGTTACTCAAGAACGCGACGCTGCTCCCCGAGTACGGCTTTGCAGATCGGCGCGTAAACGTATTGATTAAGGATAAAAAAATCTACGGGATCACAGAATCTCTGCCGGATGATTTTGTGGCAGATGAGGTGGTTGATTGCACGGGAAATCTGCTGATTCCCGCATTTTACAATGCACACTGTCATGCCGCGATGACGCTCTTTCGGGGGTACGGTGAGGATCTTCCTCTCCAGCGGTGGCTTGAGGAGAAGATTTTTCCGGCAGAGGAGCATTTGACCTTCCGCAGTGTCTATCACGGCACGATGCTTGCAATCGCGGAGATGCTCAAGTCTGGAATCGCTTCTTTTTCGGATATGTATATGTTTGAGGATGCAGTTGCAGAGGCGGTTCTTGCCAGTGGTATCAAGGCAAACCTGTCAAGATCTTTGGTTTCCTTTGATCCCAACGTGGATATGAGCCAAGAAAACCGGATGGTGGAGGCGATCCGCCTGGCAGAGTGGTATCATGGCTCCGATGATGGCAGAATTTTGGTGGACTTCTCCCTCCATGCGGAATACACCAACGTTCCCAAGGCTTGCGAATATGTTGCAGAGATTGCAAAGCGATTCAAAACGGGAATGCAGATCCATCTTTCCGAGACCGAGAAGGAGCACTTGGATTGCATCGGAAGATGGGGGAAGACGCCCACCGAATTCTTCCGAGATACCGGTGTTTTGGATGTTCCAACAACTGCGGCGCATGGAGTTTGGCTGCAGGATAGCGACCTTTCGATCCTTGCTGAAAAAAAGGTTACCATCGCACACAATCCGGTAAGCAATCTCAAGCTTGGAAGCGGAGTCATGCCCCTGCGGAAGCTGATGGATGCAGGAATCAATGTTGCACTTGGAACGGATGGCGTGGCGTCGAACAACCGTTTGGACATTCTTCGCGAGCTTCAGACGGCGGCGATTCTGCATAAGGGTGTGAACCGAGATCCTGCCTGCATAACGGCAAGAGAGGTGTTCCCCTTGGCAACACGGAACGGAGCTGTCTCACAAAGAAGATGGGATTGCGGAGAGATCAAGGTCGGAAACCGTGCTGATCTGGTTCTTCTTGACCGCGAAACCTTACATAACATTCCGTGCTTTGACGATTATGCAATGATCGCGTACAGCGCAGAGAGAAGCGATGTGCGCATGACCATGGTCGATGGACGCATACTTTATCGAAACGGTGAGTATACTTCCATTGATGAGGAACGGATGCGATATGAATGCCGCGAGACGTTTGCTCATTACTTTGAGTAAACGGCGGTGAATGGAAATGGTGGAAAGCAAGAATACAGCAAGGAAAAGCTTTTTGTCGGGCGTGCTGTTGTTGTCGCTTTCCACCGTTCTGGTTAAGATTGTCGGATTTGTTTATAAGATCCCCATGCTCTCCTATCTTGGATCGGTGGGAATGGGGTATTTTCATTCGGCGTATGAGATTTACGCCCTGTTTTGCGTCATCGCGACTGCCGGACTTCCGGTGGCGCTATCCCTTTTGATCTCTGCAGCGCTTGCGCGAGAGGATCACCTTCGCGTGAGAAGACTCTTTCAAGCCGGTATCAGAATTTTCTTTGCAGTTGGTTTGCTGGGAAGCGGTGTTATGATTGCTTTAGCACCTGCTTTCTGTAGCATGATTCGTAGTGAAAACGCCTATGACTGCATTTTAGCGATTGCACCAACCGTTTTCTTCATATGTCTTTCCTCTGCGTATCGCGGATATTTCCAAGGGTATCAGAGAATGATGCCAACCGCGATTTCGCAGCTGATTGAGGCAGTCGGGAAACTGGTTTTTGGACTTCTGTTTGCTCACGTGGCTTTGCAGAGGGGCATGGAGCCTCCCAAAATTGCAGCGGCCGCGGGGTGGGGATTAACATTTGGAACTGCATTTTCAGTCCTTTATTTGGTTGTTGAGAAGGTTCGCTTTGACAAGCATCAAAGACAGGAGGGCGTCAGAGAGGAAAACTGTTCCTCGGTATCTTCTCCGATTTTAAGACCGCTCGCAAAACTTGCGGTTCCAATGACGCTTGGAGCCGGGGCGGTGAGTCTGACAAAGCTGATCGATATGACGATGATTCTCAGACGCCTTCGATCAATCGGCTTTTCGGAAGTTGCGGCAAACGAGGTTTATGGAAGTTATGCGACACTGGCTCTTTCCATCTATTCCTTGTTGCCTTCTTTGGTTGGTACGATCGCGCTTCCACTGATCCCGATTCTTTCCTCTGCGATTGAGGTCGGAGATCGGGAAAGACAGAGGAGCATGATTCGCGCGTCATATCATCTGACTACGATGCTTGCAATCCCTGCGTCGCTCGGTGTCTCCGCTTTTGCAAGGCCGATCCTGTCCTTGCTTTTTGGAAGGGATGTTGAGGCGGTAGAACAGGCCGCCCCCTTGTTGTCCATGCTGGGCGTTTCGATCTTTCTTTCCTGTATGATCGCTGCGAGCAATTCGGTTTTGCACGCATATCGCTCTGTAAACCGCCCCATTCTGTCGATGCTTGCAGGTGCGGCAGTCAAGGTGGTGTCGGCATACTTTCTCATCGGAATTCCGTCAATCGGGATTCTTGGTGCCCCTATCAGCACCTTTGCATGTAACCTGACGGTTGTTGCGCTCAACCTTTTCTTTGCTGCAAGATTGCAGAGGGTTGATGATTTGATTGTTGTCTTTGGGAAGCCGCTTGCAGCATCCGTTCCGGCGGTTGGGATTCCATTTTGCCTGTATCAGCTGTTCTTGATGCGATTTGGAGAAAGTCTTCTTTTGAGTGTAGCCGTGCTGGCACTGGTTGTTGTTCTATATGTTTTGTTTGCTTGCCTTTTGGGTGTGATTACGGCACAGGATCTGGAGTCTCTTCCGATGGGAAGGAAAATCATTGGGTTTTTCATGAAAATTCATCTGCTTTATGCGGATTGACTGTATGAGGAATATATGAATCAAAAAGAAAAGATGGAAGCGTTGCTTCAGAAAAACACTTACCAATTTGAAGATCTTAAGGACATCATGGAAATCTTGCGATCAGAAACCGGGTGTCCTTGGGATCGCGAACAGACACATGAAAGTATTCGCAGCTGCATGATCGAGGAGGCCTATGAGGTGATCGAGGCGATTGATACCGCGAGCACCTCGCTTCTTCGGGAGGAACTGGGGGACGTTCTCTTTCAGATTATGTTCCATTCTCAAATTGAATCTGAAAAAAATGAATTTTCGGTTGACGATGTGGTCAATGATATCTGTGTAAAGATGATTTACCGTCACCCACACGTTTTTATGCAAGGGCAGCAACTGGCGAGTGCGCAGGATGTCGTGGAGCGATGGGAGAAGATCAAGGTTGAAGAAAAACAGAGAAAGACAACGGCGTCACGGTTGCGTTCAATCCCTCCCATGCTGCCGGCACTGATGCGTGCGGAAAAGGTGGCGTCCAAGGCTGGTCTTGGGCAGTCTGATTTCAACGGTGAGGCGGAAATCCTTGCACTTGCAGACGAGCTTTTCAAAGCCGGGGAAGAGGAGCGGACAAGCGCCTTAGGAGAACTTCTGATAAAGCTTGCCGTTTATGCGAATGTCCATAAAATAGACGCTGAATTTGCGCTTGGACAGGCTATAGAGCGTCAGATTCAGGCGATCGAGCAAAAAGAGTGTCAATTTTGTGAAAAAAATTGATTTTTTTATCAAAATATATGGAAAAACTATTGCAAAACACCTTATTATATGGTAAAATAGACATATCAAATTAAAAATAAGGAGAATTTTCCCATGAAAAAAGCAGAACTCATCGAGAAGATCGCAAAAGAGACCGGCATGACCAAGAAGGACGTTACCGCTGTTTGTGATGCACTGGTTGCATCCATCGCTGACGTAATGGCTGCAGGAGATTCCATCCAGCTTTCCGGCTTTGGAACCTTCTCTTCCAAGGTTCGTGCAGCTCGCACCGGCAGAAATCCTCAGACCGGCGCTGCTATTGAGATTCCGGAGAGCCGTCTGGCTGCGTTCAGCGCAAGCAAGACACTCAAGGAGAAGCTCAACGGCTGATTTTGAATGAGGCTTGATAAATTTCTTAAGGTTTCCAGAATCATCAAACGTCGCACCGTTGCCAACGAGGCCTGTGACGCCGCCCACGTGACGGTAAACGGCAGACAGGCAAAGGCGTCTTATGACGTCAAGGAAGGCGATGTGATTGAGGTGACCTTTGGGCAGAGAACGCTCAAAATCCGAGTCCTGGACGTAAAAGAACATACGCTCAAGGCAGATGCGTCGAATCTTTACGAGGTTCTATCCTGAGAGGAATAAATTTTTGCGCTTTGACATATGGTAGACCAACCTGATTTTTGGGAGGGATACTATGAACACCGAGAAACGCAATTCCACGCAAACGCTATCGTTGTGTGACAGAAAGTCTTTGGAAGTGAACGGAGTGAATGACGTAATTCGCTTTGACGAGGAGGGAGTAGTGCTTTCTACGGTTTGCGGAACGCTGACTGTGGAAGGCACTTCTCTCCATGTTAGAGTCCTGAATTTGGAGGAAGGAACGGTCGAAATCGACGGAAAGGTCGATGCTTTGCTCTATTTCGACGCAGCCGAGGACGGCGGAGCCAAGCGAGGTCTCTTTGCAAAACTGTTTCACTAAAAAAACATGACGGTATCGCAGACACAGCTGGCGCTTCTTTACCTCTGTTCGGTTTTATTGGGCGCGTTTTGGGGATTGCTCTACGATGGCTTTCGAATCGCAAGAATCTTTTTCGGAGAGCATTTTTCAAGCGTCGCAAGCCGATTTGAGAAGGTCAATCTTCCCTTGATCGGTTCACCCAAAAAGCCGAAAAGTCGAAACAAACTGAGATCGATCTTCCTTTTTGTGGGCGATTTTTTCTTTTGCATGATCGCATCGGTTACATTGATTTTACTCTTTTATCAGATGAATCATGGAAAGATTCGTTTTATGACGTTTGTGCTTGCGGGGACAGGATTTTATCTGTATCGTCTCAGCATCGGTAAATTGATTATGGCTTGCTCGGAAACCGTTGCATTTCTTTTGCAGACGGTGGTGAGATATATTTGCTTTTTTGTGTGTTTCCCATTCGAATGGGTTGCAAGAAAGACTTATAACCTCATAAGAGCTGTGATCAAAAAACAAGTTGCAAAGCGAATGATGCGTGAGCGAGCACGCTATACGGCGCTACAGATGGCGCATTTGGAGTCGGTTGCAGGCACTGTTTTGCTTGCGGAAGAAAAAAAGAAAGGAGTACGGTATCGTGGAAGAAAAGAAGAGGCAATTCAGCCTTAGTCTGTTGGTCAGAATTTTTTTAGCGGTCATTGTGATTGTGTCCCTTGCCGTATTCGTGAGTAGCGTGATGCGTTACAATGAGCTTCGAGCAGAGCAGGAGGAACTGGAAGCGACCAAGGCGGAGCTGATCGAGGAAAAAGAGGAGCTTGTGGAGCTTTCTGAGTCAAAGGGAACGGAGAAATTTGTTGTGAAAATGGCGAGAAAGTTCTGGAATTTGTTTTTCCCCGATGAGGAAGTGTACTACAACGATAGAAATTCGTAAAGAAAGATAGTGACCATGGCAGAGAAGAAAAAAGAAGCACAAAAGATCGTAGCGCAGAACAAAAAAGCGTGGCATGATTATTTTGTAGAGGAGAAGTATGAGGCGGGGGTGGCTCTATGCGGCACCGAGATCAAGAGTATCCGCCGCGGAGCAGTGAATCTCAAGGATTCTTACTGTTCCTTTGACAAAGGGGAGATGTTCGCAACCGGCGTGCATATCAGTCCGTATGAGCAAGGAAATCGCTTCAATCACGAGCCTCTAAGAGACAAAAAGCTTTTGATGCACAAGAGAGAAATTATGAAGCTTCAGGGGCTTGTGCAGCAAAAGGGATATACACTGATCCCCCTGTCACTTTATTTTGCGGGAAGCTTTGTGAAAATGGAGATCGGGCTTTGCAGAGGTAAAAAGCTGTATGATAAGCGAGATGCCGATGCAGAGAGAGAGGCAAACAGAACCATGGATCGGCATATGAAGGATCGCCGATACGAGGAATGAGAGACGCTCGAAAAATCCATATATTTGCGATTGATTTTTCTTG
>JAZQVI010000052.1:0-1603 GCA_045631745.1 Eubacteriales bacterium | reverse complement strand
GCATAGCGATGCAGCTCTGCAAAAGGCACCACAACGAAACCTTCAGGACAAGGGAGTACATCCTTTTGCAGCTCAAGTTCGTAAAATGAGGCATAGAGTATGCGATGGGACAACACATGCTTGACACCGCTAACGCCTCCTTTATATGTTAAACCCGGCATCAGCTCGCTCCACTGCTTAAACTCCGATGAGGAGAAAAGCGCTTCAGCATCCATAGGGGCGGCCGTTTCAATCAGAGGGAGCTCGTAAAGATTTTTCCAGATATCATCAGAGGCACGCTTGTGCAACAATAGTCCTTCCGAGGTGTGTATATATAAGTAGGAGAAGTAGCGAGGGAACACCTTGGTTTTGTGCGACTTGACGGGAAGTTGCGCCACCCTGCCCTCGGCCAAAGCGGCACACTTGTCCGCCAAGGGACAGATGACGCAATCAGGATTCTTGGGCACGCACTGCAAGGCGCCAAACTCCATCACGGCTTGGTTATACTTGGCGGCATGTTCTATGGGAAGCAATGTTTGGGCAGTCTCGGTAATCATCTGCTTGCCGCGTGCCGAGTCGATGGGTTCATCGATTCCGAACACACGTGACCACACGCGGTGCACATTGCCATCGACGGCAGCCTTGGGGATATCAAAAGCAAATGATGCGATTGCAGCCGCCGTGTAGTCGCCCACTCCACGGAGCGAGCGGACGCTCTCATAGGTGTTGGGGAATCCGTCCATCGCAACCACCTGCTTTGCCGCATAGTGCAGGTTGCGCGCACGAGAATAGTATCCCAACCCCTGCCACATGCGCATCACCTCATCTTCGGGAGCCTCGGCCAAAGCCTCAACGGTAGGAAAACGATTGATGAAGCGCACAAAGTAGTCATACCCCTGTGCCACGCGAGTCTGCTGCAAAATAACCTCAGAAACCCATATATAATAAGGATTGCGCGTAGATCGCCAAGGCAATTCACGACAATGCGAGTCATACCAATCTAAAAGGCGCGCAACAATTTCATCCATCGCAATACAGACATTAAAATACGACACAAAATTAGGCAAAATCGTGAGACAGAACAAACAATGTGAGCATTTTACGAAAAAAATAGGGCGATAAATTTTTTTAACAACGAGAAATGCTCTATATTTGCACTCCGAAATAAAAAACGAACAATTGTAAAACTATAAAAATACAAGAAAATGACTAAATCTGAAGTTGTTAACGAAATCTGCAAGAAGACAGGTGTTGACAAAGCTGAGGCGTTGCAGTGCGTAGAGGCTTTTATGGAAGTGGTGAAGGAATCGTTGATCAAGGAAGAGAATGTATATCTTCGCGGTTTCGGTAGCTTCATTTTGAAGAAGAGAGCACAGAAGACTGCTCGTAACATTTCAAAGAACACTACCATCATTGTTCCTGAGCACAACATTCCCGCGTTCAAGCCCGCAAAGGAGTTTGCCGTGAATGTGAAGAAATAAGAGAATAAATAGAGTATTAATCCATAAAATTTTCCCACTATGCCAAACGGAAAGAAGCATAAGCGTCATAAAATGGCGACTCACAAGCGTAAAAAAAGACTGAGAAAGAATCGTCATAAGAGCAAGAAGTAAGCTCTTACGCA
>JAZQVI010000051.1:0-42674 GCA_045631745.1 Eubacteriales bacterium | reverse complement strand
GTGCTTGGACTTTGCGCCCCAGTAGCCCTTCGCAGCCTTCAGTGTTGCTTTTCTTCTCTTGCGGGTCATAACCGCGCCCTTAATTCTTGCCATTTTTCATTTCCTCCGTTTCGTCTTACTTAATCAGTGCCTTGATGTTCTCAGCAATCTTTCCCTGAACCATATCGCTGGAACGGAGATGTCTGAGCTGCTTTCCGCTCTTGTTACCGGTGTTGTGGCGGTGAGAAGCGCGGAACATCTTTACCTTGCCGTTTGCAGTAACGGAGAATCTTTTTGCAGATGCCTTATGTGTCTTGATCTTTCCCATTTTCTTTACTCCTTTTTCTCTCCTTCCTCGGCGGGATGCCTTGGGAGGGGTATCGTTGTTGCTGAATTATTTCGCTTTGACCGGCGAGATTACCATGCTCATAAATCTGCCGTCCAGAACGGGCTTTTTGTCTACCGCACCAAATTCCGAGCAAGCCGCCTCGAATTTCTCGAGCACCTCGCGTCCGATGTCGATGTGGCTCATTTCCCGTCCCTTGAATCTCATGACCACGCGGACCTTGTTTCCATCCTTTAAGAAACGCTGTGCGTGTCTTGCCTTGGTCTCAAAATCGTGTGTGTCAATTCGACAGGACAACTGAATCTCCTTGAGCTCAATGGTCTGTTGCTTCTTTTTGGCTTCCTTTTCCCGTTTGTCACGTTCAAAGCAGTATTTGCCGTAATCCATGATCTTGCAGACGGGGGGAGTGGCTTGAGCAGACATCATAACGAGGTCAAATCCTCTGTCGTATGCCTGTTCCAGTGCCTTGGATGAGCTCATGATACCGAGCGTCTCACCGTCGGGCCCGATCAGGCGAACCTCTTTTGCGGTAATCTGCTCGTTAAGCAGGGTCTCCTTATTGTCTTTTGCGCTAATAGTTCAACACCTCCAAACAAAAAATCCGTACAAAGACAAAGTCTCCGCACGGCATTCCTCTCACATCGAGATTATGAACCATATTAACCAAGGTCACCCGTTGTGCCAAGGTGAGAGCGGAGCGCTCTGCTTTGTTTTACTCGCGTATTATACCACACTTTTTTGCGCTTGTCAACCCCTTTTTTTCTTTTTTTCAATATTTTTTATTCTCCCCTTCCGTTGATCTCCCAGTTTTTTGTACGACATTTTTGTCTATGGAAAAACAACCAAAAAACAAGGCTTTTGAACGCGAAATTTTTTCATGGTATGTTTTTGACAAAAAAAAATGTCCATTTTCGTCAGAATTGATTATTTACAAATCCCACCAAATGCGATATAATATCTTTGCTGCCGGCAATCGTCGGCAGGTTCCCTTTGTTGCACACTGCAAGGCTCGCTTTGGCGAAATGTCAATCTCATGGCATCACTGCGCTAGGCGACATGATCGGTGTGCAATTTTAATGCATTTTTTGAGGCGACGGATCTCCGTTGCCTCATTTTTCTTTCGCAATATATTTAATTGAAAGTTTTTTTGGGATTTGTCAACTTTTTTTCGTAAACCTATAGAAATTTTGTTTTTTATATGTTATAATACTATAATAAATGTGAAATATAGCAATATTCCCCCTTGAAAGGATCCGAAATGCCCTCTTATATCGAAAAAGCCGAACAGATCACGCTTCCTGTTGCCGTCCTTCACGGAACGGTCGCATTCCCATCTGTTCCGATTAACTTTGAAGTTCTTGATGAGATTTCCTCCGCCGGCGTTAAAACCGCCGGCGCCGGAAATGCTTTTATATTTCTTGTGTCCTCCTCCGACCGTTTGTCTGCCAGCGCAACCCCCGAGGTCAGTCAGCTCTACCGCGTGGGCACGGTCGCAAAGATCAAACAGCTGCTCCGCACCCCTGACGGAAATACCCGTCTGATTGCGGAGGGCTTTTCCAGAGCCATGGTTACCGAGTACCGCCAAAGCGGCAGGCTCTTGGAGGCAGATCTGATCTGCAAGACCATCACCATGCCCGACAACGGAGGCATCCGAGGCGCTGCCTGCATCCGCGAGATGCTGACATCGCTTGAAAAAAATCTTCATTTCCTCCCCTCCGGCTCTGCCGACCTCGTTTCCTCTGCGAACCTGTACGACAATCCCGGAATGTTGGCTGACTTTATTGCATCCAATCTTTTGGTCAAGGGAGCGGATAAGCAGACCGTTTTGGAGTGCTTTGATCCCTTCCACCGCGTGGAAACCCTTCTTCTGATGCTGGAGCAGGAATCTGCCATTCTTCAGGAGGAGGCTGACATTCGCCGCAAGGTGAACGCGCGCATGAACCGCAACCAGCAAGAATATTTCCTCCGCGAGCAGATTAAGGTAATCCAGGAGGAGCTGGGTGAGGGATCCGACGCCGAGGAGTTCTCCAAGCGCATCCGTGAAGCAGCGCTCCCCTCCTATGTGGAAGCAAAGCTTCTCAAGGAAACCGACCGTCTTTCCAAGGCTCCCTTCGGGTCTGCCGAAGCGACGGTCATTGCAAATTATCTGGATGTTTGTTTGGATATTCCGTGGAAAAAGACCTCCAAGGACCGCACCAATTTTCAAACGGTTCAAAAGGTTCTTGATATTGACCACAATGGACTTGAAAAGGTCAAGGAACGCATTGTGGAGTACATTGCCGCAAAGCAGCTCAATCCCGAACTGCGCAATCAGATTCTCTGTCTTGTAGGCCCTCCCGGTGTTGGAAAGACCTCTATCGCATCCTCGATCGCAAAGGCGATGAATCGGAAATACGTTCGCATCTCCTTGGGCGGCGTGCGGGATGAAGCAGACATTCGTGGTCACAGAAAAACCTATATCGGAGCGATGCCAGGCCGAATTATCAATGCCTTGACGCAGGCAGGCGTGACCAATCCTCTCATTCTTTTGGATGAGATCGATAAAATGAGCCGCGACGGACACGGCGATCCCACTTCAGCAATGCTGGAGGTACTGGACGGCGAGCAGAACAAGGCATTCCGCGATCACTTTGTAGAGCTGCCCATCGATCTCTCGCACTGTATGTTCATCGCAACGGCAAACTCGCTTGAGAACATTCCCCGTCCGCTCATGGACCGTATGGAGATCATTGAACTTGGCATTTACACCAAGCGTGAGAAGATTGAGATCGCAAAGGATCACCTGATTCCCAAGCAGCTCAAACGACACGGCTTGAACCGAAGAACGCTCAAGATCAGCGAGGATGCTTTGGTCGAGATCATTGATTACTACACAAGAGAAGCCGGCGTGCGTAATCTGGAGCGCTCCATCGCAACCCTTTGCCGCAAGGCTGGCAAAAAGCTGCTTTCGGAGGAACGTCGTCAGATCACCATCGGCGCCAAGGACATCGCAGAATATCTCGGTGCAAGAAAGCTTCTGCCCGAGCTTGTGGATGAGGAGGATCAGGTTGGCTGTGTCAACGGTCTTGCTTACACCGAGCTTGGCGGCTCTATGCTCAAGGTTGAGGTCGCCGTGCTGGACGGTACGGGAAAGATCGAAACCACGGGCTCTCTTGGCGACGTTATGAAGGAATCCGCACAGATCGCAGTGAGTTACGTCCGCTCGATCGCTGCAAATTACGGGATTCCCACAGATTTCTATAAAACAAAGGATATCCATATTCACTTCCCCGAAGGAGCAACCCCCAAGGACGGCCCTTCCGCAGGTGTGACAATGGTGACCGCTCTGGTCAGCGCGCTGACCGGACGCCCCGTCCGCTCAACGGTTGCTATGACGGGAGAGATCAGCCTCAGAGGAAACGTACTCCCCATCGGCGGTCTGAAGGAAAAGACGATGGCAGCATACTCGGCAGGCGCAAAAACCGTCCTGATCCCCGAAGCCAATCTGCGTGACCTTGAGGAGATCGATCCGCTGGCACGCGAAAATCTCAAATTCATCCCCTGTAAATGCGCAGAACAGATCCTGGAGAACGCCTTGACTCCCCTTCCAAGCTTTATAAAAGAGGAACGCGAATCCGAGGCGGTTGCAGCGTCTGTCTTCGTACCTGCCGTTTCCACCGGATCGGCACAGGTGCATTTTCAAAAATAATCTTCCTTGACAGAAAGGAATCTTATGGCTTTAAATTTAAACAACGTCAATCTGCGCATCAGCGCAGGACTGGTCAAGCAGTTTCCGAGAGATCCCATTCCGCAGGTTGCGTTTTCGGGACGCTCGAACGTCGGCAAAAGCTCACTGATCAATTCTCTGATCGGCAGAAAATCGCTTGCCCGCGTCAGCTCTGCTCCCGGAAAGACCATCACGGTCAACTTTTATGAAATTGACAAGAAGCTCTTTTTCGTTGACCTTCCCGGCTATGGCTTTGCAAAGCGTCGTGCGGAGGATCAGGCGGTGTGGTCACAGCTCACCGACTCCTATTTTACCGCCAACCCCAACGTCGATTACATCAGCCCTGTGATCCAGCTGATCGACAGCAGGATCGGACCGACGGCAGATGACGAGATGATGCTCAATTATCTCATTCAGACAGGACTTCCCTTCCTGGTCGTAGCAACCAAATCCGACAAGCTCAACGCCACCGAGCGTCGCGCGGCTGAAGAACTTTTTGCAAACCATCCCCTTATCCCGAAGGATACCCCTGTTCTGTTCTACTCCTCTCTCAAGACCGAGGGAAGAATGGAGCTTTGGAGAGCGATCTCCTCCTTTACGGGAGTTAAGCTTTAATGACATCTGTGTGATAACTGATTTCACAGGAGTATAACCCATGATTTTATCCATGTTATTGAACGGCGGCAATCTGTTCGACGTTCTTCTTACCCTTTTGTTTATGCTTCCTCCCATGATGCTTGCCCTTTCTCTGCACGAGACGGCGCATGGCTTTGTGGCGTGGAAATGCGGAGATAACACCGCATATAATCTCGGACGTCTGACCCTCAATCCCGCAAAGCATCTTGATCCCATGGGATTCATCTGCCTCTTGGTCTTTGGCTACGGCTGGGCAAATCCCGTTCCGATCAACACGCGAAATTTCCGAAATCCCAAGCGCGGAATGGCGCTCTCTGCCCTGGCAGGCCCACTTTCCAACCTTCTTCTTGGTATGCTTTGCGCACTTTTGGCGGGTGTGCTTGGAGGATATTTTTCCTTTCTGATCTTTTCAGCCAACGTCTCTGAGTATTGGACGACGGTGATGAGCCTGTTATTTACCGCGCTCCGCTATTCTGCGGTGATCAACTTTGTCTATATGGTATTTAACATGATCCCCGTTCCCCCCTTCGACGGATCTCGCGTGATGCTGGCTTTTCTCCCTGCCAACACCTACTTTAAAATCATGCGTTACGAGCGTCAGATCATGTTTGGCGTTCTGATCGCACTGCTGGTGCTCTCCAGACTTGGGTTCTCCCCCTTCAGCTGGATCGCCTATAACCTTGCCGATCTGATCATTGATCCCCTTATGAGCGGGGTTTTCAACGGCTTGATATAATTTTTTAACATTTCTTGATTTAGGAGTTTCCATGGAAGCGCTTACCTACCGATTGGATCAATTTCAGTTCGAAGGGCCTTTGGACCTTTTGATGGCTTTGATCCAGAAAAACAAAGTGAATATCGAGGATATCCCGATCTCTCTGATTTGCGATCAGTACCTGGAATATTTGCGGGTAGCGCAAAGCATGGACATGGAGATCGCCGGCGAGTTTATCGTCATGGCAAGTGAGCTGATGCGGATCAAAAGCCGTATGCTCCTTCCCCGTCCGCAGGACGAGGAGAATGACCCCCGTGCCGAGCTGGCCGACGCCTTGCTTCGCTTCCAGCAAGCCAAGCAGGCTGCCATCAAAATGGCAGAGCTTTACAAGGTGTTCAGCGGAAGAATGGCAAAGGACACCGACGAGATCTCCATCGACACCACCTATGTGGCAGACCAACAGGTTACCTCCCTCTGTCTTGCGGTTCGCCGTATCATTGCGGCAAATGAGAGTCGCCCCAAGGCCGAGAAAACGGTGTTTGCCCCCATGATCGCAAAACCCATCGTTCCGGTTGAGGTAAAGATCGTGGGCATTTTGCAACGCATGAGCCAGAAGAGCGCCACCTCGATGGAGGAGATCCTTTCGGATGCAACCTCTCTGCCTGACCTGATCGCCATCTTCCTTGGAATTCTGGAGCTGGTAAAGGTTCGGAAGATCTTGATCGAGGACGGCATGTTCGAGGACGCGGTACACGGCACCAATACTGTTTTTACCGTCAACGATGCTCCTCCCTCACAGGAGGATGATAAGAAAAAGAGCACGCCCAACTATGACCCGAATGAGCCCATTCCCCTCTCCTCCAAGGCAGAAATGCACCGCGAGCAAAGACGGATCCTTCGCGAGCAAAAGCTTGCTGAGAAGAAGCGCTTGCGCGAGGAGGAACGAGAAAGACGCAGGGCAGAAAAATTGCGCGGCGCGGCAGTGCAGGACGATCTGCTCCCTGCCGATGACAAGGATCTCGAGGAAGAGGCACGCATCGCAGCGCTCCTTGAAGATCAGCTTTCCGAGTCGGATGAGGATCTCCTGGACGACATCGGACTGGATATGAGTGAGATCATCTCGCATATGGCAAAACGCTCGATGGAGTTTTCAGGCGAGAATGACACCGAGGAAAAACAAGATAAAGGACAGGCATAACGGTATATGGAAGACAAGAAACAACCCATCACTCCCATCCCACCCTTGGAGAGTGCATTTGAAATTCAGCAGGCGATCGAGGCAATCCTCTACGCCGCAGGCTATCCTGTCCGCTTTGATAAGCTGGCAGAGGTTCTGAGCCTTGGTGTGAAGGACGTCAAAACGATGGTCAAGGAGCTGGCGGTCAAATATAATAACGAGGATACGCCGAGCGGCATTCAGCTTCTGATCTATCCTACCACCTGTCAGCTTTGCACCAAGGAGCAGTACGCTCCCTACATCCGTGAGGCACTTGGAATCCGACGCGGAGGAAACCTTTCGGCATCCTCTATGGAGGTTTTGGCAGTGGTCGCATACAACCAGCCCGTCACTCGTACCTTTGTGGATATGGTCCGAGGCGTGGACAGCTCCTATGCCGTCAATTCCCTGCTCGACAAGGGTCTGATCGAAGCCGCAGGCAGATTGGATGCTCCCGGCCGTCCCATGCTTTATGTCACGACAGACAAGTTCCTTCGCGTGTTCGGGATCAATTCTCTGGACGAACTCCCCGAAACCGAAGCACTCAGCACCGCTGCACAGGCAGAGCAGCTGAAATTGGAGCTTGATAGTAGCGAAGCCGCAGAATCCGATGAGATCATTGATCAAAAGGACTACACCGCTCCGATCGACACGGAGGAAACCGACGTGATCTTTGAGAATGGCGCAGAACCGCTTGCAGATCCCGCACAGTCCTCCCCTGACAGCGAATAATCAAAATATGAGTTTGAATATAACGGAAAGGAGGAGACCATGAAATATTTCTGGATCAGCTTGGGCGTGCTTGGCGCGCTGCTGCTATTTGTGATCCTGATGTTTCTTTTCGGCAAAGCAAAAATACGGATCGCAGCATCCTCTTCAAACGTCAAGGTCATGCTTGTCATCTGTGGCATCCGAATTTGGATCCTCCCCATCAAAAAAGGAATTTTGAAAAAAGGCAAGAGATCAAAGCTTGTTCAGGAGATCCAGTTGATCACACAGGAAAACAAGCTAAAAAAGATTGCCAAACGCGAAGCTGGCGAGTACGTTCCCAATTTTCTCGAACAGGTACAGCTTGTCTTTACACTTTTGAAAATTGCGCAAAACAAGGTGCACGACAAGCTCAGCATCCGCGTCAAGCGCTTCCGCATTGAGGTGGCTGCCCCCGATGCAGCGCAAACCGCGATCCTCTACGGATCCCTGGTTGGCGTTTGCGCCTGGTTCTGGGAATGGATGCAGGCAACCTGGGCGCGCGTCGAACGCAGACCGGGTGAAATGCAGGTTTACCCCAACTACCTCAAAACACAAGGCAGTGCAGAAATCGACATCACCCTGAAGATGAATCTGCTCAAGGCGCTCCTCGTTATATTCGATATGATCGACGCGTATAAGGACGAAAGCAAAAAAGCCGAAGAAAAAGCACAAAAAAAAGCCGAACGCAAGACGGAACATGAGGCCGAAAAGAAAGCCGAGGACAATACGGAAACCAAAACCGTGAGTAAGGCTTGACAAATTTGTTTTATAATATTTCACATAAATCACGAAAGGATCAGAAGAAATGCAACACGAAACTCCGATCAAAGAACTGCTGAATACCGCTCTGCGCGACGCGCGCACCGCGATGGATACCGACACGGTTGTCGGTGATCCGATTTGCCTGGATAACGGCATCACCATCATTCCTCTGTCCAAGGTTGCCATGGGCTTTGCTTCGGGCGGATTGGACTTCCCCTCTAACCGTTTCGACTCCCGTAAGAATTTTGGCGGCGGTGGTGGAACCGGTGTCACGGTCACTCCGATCGGCTTCCTCACGGTGTATCCCGAGGGACGCGTAGAGGTGATCCCTGTTGCGCCCACCGAAGTGGGCCCCGTAGAGCAGATTGCCGACATGATCGGCAGAGCCCCCGAAATTATCAATCGCATTCGTGCAATCCTCTCCGGAGAGGAAATCGACGGTGCTCCCTCTATGGAGGAATTGGTGTTCGATGCCATGGGCGAGGATAAAAAGTCCCGCAAAAAGAGCAAGTAATCTGCCTCTTACACCTTTCTCGTCAAGAATGACATAAACCGGACTCCGGGAAAATATAGATGAATGAATCTGTAGCTTCCCGGAGGGTTTTATTATGTCGATCAGAACGCGTTTCCTCACACTTTTTGTCGCCATATCCTGTTTGATCTCATGCAGTTTTTTGACGAGCTTTGCTCAGTCCGACGATCCATATCCTTCGGTTTCCGCTCAAAGCGCAATTCTGATCGATGCGGTCAACGAAACGGTTCTATATGAAAAAAATGCCGATGAGATCCTCCCCATGGCGAGCACAACCAAAATCATGACCGCCTTGGTCGCATTGACAGAAATGCCCCCCGAAACACGCATCACCGTTGACGAAAGAGCCGTTGGCGTGGAGGGCTCCTCCATTTACCTGACAGCGGGAGAGTCCCTGACGCTGGAGCAGCTGCTTTACGCACTGCTTTTGGAATCCGCCAACGATGCTGCGGAAGCGATCGCCATCGGCGTGGCAGGCAGCATCGAGCAATTTGCAGAAAAAATGAACCGTTGTGCCAAGGATCTTGGGCTGGAGCGCACCACCTTTCAAAATCCCCACGGACTGGATGCAGAGGGACATCATACCACGGCAAGAGAGCTTGCAGCGATCACAGCCGCTGCATTGGAGATTCCAGAGCTTGCCACCATTGTCTCAACAAGAAAGACCACCATTCCTCATGGAGGAACGGATGGCGTCCGATTGCTCATCAATCACAACCGCCTGCTGCGCGAATACGACGGTGCCATCGGTGTAAAAACCGGGTTCACCAAGCGAAGCGGACGATGCCTGGTCTCCTGTGCCGAGAGGGATGGCGCGAGGCTGGTTGCTGTCACGCTGAATGCTCCCGATGACTGGAGGGATCACACCGCCCTACTCGACTACGGCTTTTCACAAATGGAGTCGATTGAGCTTTGCGATGCACACGAGATCTGTGTTCCCGTATCGGTGGTAGGCGGCGAGAAGGATGCTGTTTTTGTCAGCAATCCCGCTTCTCTCACGGTTGCGATTGTAAAGAATCATTCGGAGATCGTCAAAACGGTTGAGCTTCCCCGTTTTCTTTACGCCTCGGTGGAGGCAGGCGAGCGTGTGGGACGGATTCTCTACCAAAGCGATTTGGACGGAGACGGCGTGCTTGAAACGATCGGCGAGGTATCTCTCACCGCACAGGGCGGTGTCGAGCGAATGAAAGTAAGAAAAACCTTTTGGGAATGGCTCAGATCATTGTTTCAAAGGAAGAATAAATAATAAGGAAAGGATTTGACCGATATGTCGGAGCCCATCAGACTACAAAAATATTTTTCGGATTGCGGAGTACTCTCCAGACGTGCGGCAGAGGCGGAAATCCTTTCGGGGCGCGTCCTTGTAAACGGTGTTCCCGCTTCACTCGGAGATAAGATCGATCCGCAACGAGATATCGTTGAGTACCAAGGGAAGAAAATTCTTCCCCGTCGGGACAAGCCCCATGTCTACGTCATGCTCCACAAGCCGCGGGGCGTGGTCTCAACGGCAAAGGACGAAAAAGGTCGACGAAATGTAACCGATCTCGTCAAAATTCCGGGCGCGCGTCTCTACCCCATCGGACGGCTGGATATGGATTCGGACGGACTGCTCCTCATGACCGACGACGGAGAGCTGACCAACCGCCTCACGCACCCTCGCCACGAGATCCCAAAGATCTATCACGTCACGCTGTCCACTCCCCCCACCGATGACCAACTGCGCGCGCTGCGCGCGCCCATGGATCTGGACGGCTACCAGCTGCTTCCCGTTGGCGTAAAGGTTGTTTCTGAAAACGTTTTGGAAATGGAGCTTTACGAGGGGAGAAACCGACAGATCCGAAGAATGTGTCAAGCGGTTGGACTTGGGATTCGGCAATTAACCAGGATCCGTATCGGAGCGCTGGAGCTCGGGGATTTACCCCTCGGAAAATGGAGATATCTGACCGACGAGGAGGTAGCATACCTCTATCGTTCGGCAAAGTGAAAGAAAGGGAGCGAGTGATATGCTGGAAGTATTACCGATTCAGGAAAAACAGGAGCAAGAGCTGCTCTGTACACGCGGAGGCATTCCCTTCCGCACCGAGGCACTTGCCTATAAAGCCATCGTTGACGGTGAAATCTGCGGCATCTGCCAATTTAAAATGGATGCAGAGGGGGGAAAGATCCTCGACTTTGCCGCAATGCCCAACCGTCAAGAATTTGAGCCCATGTTCGTCATGGGGCGTGCCGCATTGAATTTCATCGACCTGTGCGGTGTTCACGTTGCTTTTTTCGACGCCGCCTGTGACGATGAAATTCTGATCAAATCGATCGGTTTTGCCAAAAACGCCGACAACAGATGGGAAATGAATCTGACAGATTTCTTCAAAGAACCCTGTAAACACTCCTGTAATTGACGATATTTTTATATACTGTAAAATATTAACAGTTTTCGTCATAATATTTTGTCACTTTTGAGGCTTGAAAAAGAATCCTAAATATGGTAAAATATTCCTACAAGAAATTTTATGAATGATTCTGGAGGAATAGAAACCATGGAATATCAAACCAAGATTCTCATCGCAGATGAAAGCCCTGCCAGCCGAGGCCTCATCAGAGAGGGACTTCTGCGTGCGGGATTCAACCATATTGACGAAGCGGTCAACGGCGAGGAGGCGCTGCTCAAGATCTCGCAGACCGCTCCCGACCTGGTACTCATTGACATTTGGCTCTCCAAGCTGGACGGGATCGGCGTGATCCGCAACTGCCGCACGATGGACTGGGGACACCGAGCTCCGCCAATCTTCATTGTGATGTCAGCCGTTTCGGGCTCCAACGCCTTTATCCAAGCAACCGAGGCGGGTGCGGAGCTGTGTCTGCCGAAGCCCGTCAACGTAGGCAGCCTCTGCAACCACATCGAAAGTCTCATCAATTCCCGAAACAACCAAAACGCGGTCGCTGTTTCCGCCATTAAGACGGTAGACACCATTCCCGACATTGAATCCCAAGTCACACAGATCATTCATCAGATCGGCGTTCCCGCGCACATCAAGGGCTATCAGTACCTCCGCACAGCGATCCTGCTGACCATTAGCGACAGCGAGATCATCAACTCGGTCACAAAGGTTCTCTACCCCTCGGTAGCCAAGAAATACGCTACCACGACCAGTCGTGTGGAGCGCGCCATTCGCCATGCCATCGAGGTAGCATGGGACAGAGGCGACGTGGATACGCTGAACAGTTACTTTGGATATACCATTCAGAATAACAGAGGAAAGCCTACGAATTCAGAATTTATTGCGATGATCGCGGATAATCTGAGACTCAAATATAAAATGTTTTAAAGAGAGAATCTCTTTAGCAAAAAAACACCCACGGACGTGGGTGTTTTTCCCTTTATGAGCCCTCTATCACGTCGGGGCGATCAGAGGGGGGAGCTTCTGCAGGCGGCTCGGCAGGCTGTGTCGGAGGTTCCGGCTCGGGTGCAGGCTCTCCTCCACTGATCAGATATTCAAAACAATCGTCGTCCTCCACCTCGAATCGGACTCCTACGATATGCAAAAAGCGGGCGCTTGCAAAATTATAGCTGGAGATGGGACGGTCAAGCGCATCGTTGGATTGCGCGCAAACGTAGATCTCCCCGTTCTCGATCGCACTGATGATAACCGTGTGATACCAGTCTCCTTCCTCGTCGGCATATTGCACGACATCTCCCGGAACAGCATTTCGACGCGGCACCTCGATCGCAAAGGGGCCGATTCCACCGTTCCGCTCGGCAAATGCAGGTGCGCCCGTCATGAAATCATAAAAATATTCCACGCTGCTCCAGGCAGGTGCGCGATCCGCCTCTGAGAAATAGTACCATCCGAAATCGGGCGTCCGATTCATCACGCAGCTCCCCGCCAAGACGCATTGGGAGACAAAATTCGTGCAGTTCCCTCCCCGCCCTGTAAAATCGGTGAACAGCGGATTGCGCGAGAGTGCCCACGTGCGCGCGTATTCCACCGCACGGGCATTCTGATACGGCTTTGTAATCAACATGAGAGATCCCTTCCTTTCGATGCAGTATATGACAAGGACACGAACAGCGTGCAAAAAAGCCAACACCCCGAACAATCGGGGTGATCGCTTTTTTATACCGTTTTAAACAGGTCACAATTACAGGAAATTGGTGACCAGAACCACCATCGCCAGCACCAGGACTACGAACACGATCGATGCGATCAGTGTGATGCGGGAGAGGAGACGCTCCTTGGTCATAGTCTTGGACTTGCCAAAGAAGCTATCGGACGATCCACCGGAAATCGTTCCGGAGAGTCCGCCCTCGTTGGTGGACTGCAGAGCAACCACGATGGAAATTCCAATCGCAAGAAGAATCAGTACGATTCCGAGAACCCATGTAAGAACGGTAGCCGGGGTGGACTCGGCTGCGTGAAGTACGGTGAGAGTGTTCATATTAAACCTCCATGAATTTCTTATTCCGACTGCCAAGCCGATGAAACTCGGCATAAAACGCAACGGTAATCATATACCCATATATTCTAACATATTCTAAATCAAAATGCAAGAGCTTTTTTGGTTTTTTTATGATTTTTTTATATTTCTTTTCTCAAAACCGATAAAATCCCTTATTTCAGCTCCACCAGCGTGACACCGCCGTCACCCTCACCGTACTGACCGATGCGGAAGGAGGACACACGGCGATCCTTTTTGAGGTGCTGCCACAGCGCGTTTTTGAGCGCTCCCGTTCCCTTTCCGTGAATCAGACGCACTTTGGAGAATCCTGCAACAATCGCCTCATCAAGGTACTTGTCGACCTCCTGCCAAGCCTCGTCTCCAAGAAGTCCGCGCAGATCGATCTCATCGCGAAAATCGCGATTGACCTGCATACGGTAGCTTGCCGCCGCTTGAGAAACACCATTTTGCACAATCTTGGTTTCCTCCTCAAGGAGCTGGAGATTGGCAAGCTTGGTTCTCGTCTTCATAATCCCCGCCTGAACCAGCACCGTTCCGCTCTTGTCGGGAAGATCCAGCACCGTTCCCTCCTTGTCAATGTTGACAAGGTAGACGCGATCGCCCTTTCTGAGATCGCGTGGAAGCTTGTAAGCCGCGTTCTTCTTCTCCTCAACGGGATTTGCTGCCTCGTCCCCTCGGCGCAGTTCCGAACGAACGGCACGTCTGATCGAATCGAAATCCTCATGCAATCTCTTGGCTTCCTCTGCCTTCTTCGCCTTTTCAAGCTGAGCAAACACAAAGTCACTGGATGCTCTCGCACTCTCCAGCATCTGCACCGCCTTTCGGCGGTTCTGCTCGATCTCTCGCTCGGCATCCCGCTTCATGCGACTCATTTCGATCTCAAAATCCCGACTCCGCCTCTCATATTCATCTCGAAGCGTCTCTGCTCTCTCGCGGTTTCGATCCGCCTCCAGCCGCGTTGCCTCCAGCTGCTCGATCACCTTTTCAAATTCCTTATGCTCGGAATTGACGTGTGCCTTCGCGCGGTCAATGATCGCATCGGAAAGGCCAAGCTTTGAGGAGATCGCAAAGGCATTGGATTTTCCGGGCGTACCGATCATGAGACGATAGGTAGGTCTGAGGGATGCAACATCAAATTCACAGGATGCGTTCTGCACGCCATCGGTATTGAGCGCAAAGGTTTTGAGCTCGGTATAGTGCGTGGTCGCAGCACACATCGCGCCTGCCGCTCTGGCAGACTCGATGATCGAGATCGCCAGCGCTGCCCCCTCTACGGGGTCGGTCCCCGCACCAAGCTCATCAAAGAGACATAGAGAGTGCTCGTTCACCTGCTCCATGATGGATACGATGTTCACCATATGTGAGGAGAAGGTCGAAAGAGACTGCTCAATGCTCTGCTCATCTCCAATATCCACCAAAATCTTTTCAAACACGCGAATCGAAGATTCGGGATCGACCGGAATATGAAGTCCCGCCTGCGTCATTAAGGAAAACAAGCCGAGCGTCTTGAGGGTGACCGTCTTACCTCCCGTGTTCGGACCTGTAATAATCAAGGTATCGTAACCGTCTCCCATACAAATATGCGTAGGAACAACCTTCTTTTTATCAATCAGGGGGTGTCTTGCACGCCGCAGATCGATCACACCCTCTCGCGAAAAAGCGGGAGCTGTGGCATTCATGCGCGAGGAGAGCTCCCCGCACGCAAAATAGAACGCCAGGTCCGTAATATTCAGATAATTCAGATAAAGGGACTGAGACGCCGCACTGACGTCGGAGGAGAGCGCCAAAAGGATCCGCTCGATCTCGTGCTCCTCCTTGGATTGCAGCATACGGAGCTCATTGTTCGCCTCCACCACCGCAATCGGCTCGACGAAAATGGTTGCGCCCGATGCAGAGGTATCATGAATCAAGCCTTTGACCTCGTTTTTGTGCTCAATCTTGACAGGAATGACGTATCTGCCGTTTCGTGTGGTGATCAGATTCTCCTGAAGCACCTTGGAATAAGAGCCGCTCACGTAACGCTGCAGCGTCTCCTTGATACGGCTGTTCGCCGCTCTGATCTTTCGGCGGATATCCCCCAGTGCAGGACTCGCCTCATCTGCGATCAGATCCTCCGCCAAAATGGATCTTGTGATCCGCTCCTCCAGGCTTCTGTTTGGCAACAGACGCTCAAAGATCTCGTCAAGCGTCGTGTCAAACGCACGGTTTGCCCGGTGATAATCCAGTAACATTCTCGCAGAACGCAACAGGATCGCCACATCTAAAAGTTCGCGCGTCGAAAGAACTGCACCCTTTTCGGCGCGGTCGCACGCACCAGTGACCTCCTTGATCCCCCCAAAGGGAGGCATTCCCTTCACATCGGTCAAACGACGAGCGTCGGTGGTTCTTGCAAGACGGCGTCCGACCTCCACCTCGTCATCCGATGGGGTCAAACAGAGCGCCATACCGCGCGCTCCCTCTGTCAAGGCGCACTCGGCGAGTAGCTCACGAATCTTATCAAATTCAAGCGTTGTAAGTGTTTTTTCGGAAAAGCTCATATCAAATTTCCTTTTTTGAATTCTTGGCTATGACCGCAGACTGTGATAAAAATTTAAGGAGTCAAAGCCGTGCCCCACGTGCGAGAGCAGATAGGTCTCTGTCAATTTCGCAAAATCCTTGAGATCCGTCTCATCCTTTAATTCAAAGGAGAACAACCGCTCGATCGGTGCTCTGAGGCAGTAACGAAACGCCTCGCACACCGATGGGGAGAGGATCCCGATGATGCGTGCCTCACGCAGATCATCCGCATACACGCCAATGTTTGGCGTTTCACGCGCTTCGGATCGGCATTTTTCACACAGGAGCGCACCGTTCATGATGTCAAAATAAAAAGGATCTGCCGCTCTGGCACCGCAATTCGAACAGCCAAAGAGATCTGGCGCATATCCCGACATCGCCGCCGCGCGCAATTCAAATGCTCCCTTCAGAATTTCCTGTGGGCGCAGATCCACACTCACGGCGTGAAGGGAGTTGAGAAGCAGTCGGAGCATATCCCCCGCAGGCTCTCCCTCATCGGTCAGCTCACACGTCACGTCGCAAAGATATGCCGCCAAATTCAGTCGGTCAATATCGGTGCTGAGGGCATAAAAGGGCTGGATCGCACTTCCGCCCTTGAGTATATTGGTCGAGCCCTTGGAATAGTACTCGAAATTTCCGTACGTGTAGAGCTGGCTTACAGCGATCTGCGGACTGCGCACCGAATGACTTCCGTGAGAGAGGAGGGTGATCCTTCCCTTTTCTGCTGTCAACACCGACAGATAGCGATGGTTGTCTCCCATATCGCGAACACGCACGACAACTCCGTCAATCGCCTCGTGTCTTGCCATCGGATCCCCTCCTTCCCGCTGTTTTTACGTCTCGCTGTAACCGAAATTGAGGATTCCCCTTTGGGAATCTCTCCAGTTTTCCTTTACCTTGACCCAGAGATTGAGATATACCTTGGTGTCAAGGAGCTTTTCAAGATCCGCTCTGGCATAAGAACCAATCCGCTTGAGTGTCTCTCCGTTCTTGCCCACAAGGATTCCCTTATGCGATTCCTTTTCGCAAAAGATCTCGGCGCGAATGGAAACCATCGAACCCTCGTCCTTGTATTCCTCGATCACGACCGCGATTCCGTGCGGAACCTCACGGTCAAGATTGCGAAGGATCTTTTCACGAATGATCTCGGACGCCATCTGTCTCTGTGTCTGATCGGTGATCATGTCCTCCTCAAAGATCCATTCGTCCTCATGGAGGAACGCACCGCACTCCTGCATCAGATCATCCACGTACTTTCCACTCTTTGCGCAAATGGGAACCACCGCATGAAAATCGTGCAGCTTCGCATACGCCGCGATGGTCTCGGCGATCTGCTCGCGGCGGTAGAGATCCACTTTGTTCAGTGCAAGAATCAAGGGAATCTCGGCGCGCTTGACCGACGCAATCCCCTTCTCCTCGACCGATCCGGGGGCAAAGCCAACGTCAGCCACCAGGATCGCGCCGTCGCAATCCAGCATCGCGCTGTTGGCGGTCTTTACCATGAAGTCTCCCAGGGAGTTCTTGGCGTCAAAAATTCCGGGGGTGTCAATGAACACAAATTGATCCTCTCCCCTGGTTTCGATTCCGAGAATTCGATTTCTCGTGGTCTGAGGCTTGGAGGATACGATGGCAATCTTCTCCCCGAGAATCTGATTGAGCAATGTGGATTTTCCGACATTCGGACGTCCCACGATGGCAATAAAGCCTGTTCTTTTCATAGATCAAAAATCCTTTCCTGTTCAGTGAGACGCGAGAAATGCTTCCACATCTGAGATACGAATATCGATACAATCGCCTGAATCTCTGTCTGTCAAAAGACTTACAATCACTTCGCCCGTATTCTCATTCTCAACCACATTGAGAATGTACTTCTCCATTTTTACGATGTAGGTTCTGCGCCCATCGTTCTTGCTCTCGCTCCGTTCAAAGCTTTGAATGTGGGTGGCGCGAAAATCAGCGCCTAAGTTCCCGAGCGTAATCAGATCAGCCTCGGTCATCATCTCCCCCTCGTATTCGCGCACCCCCGTCATCTGGCGGTAGATGGTGAATACACTGACGGGACCAATGAGGAGCAACAACACGGCCAGCGTTACAAAAAACGTAATGGTTTTAGCATTCTTTGATGCAAAGCCCTCGGGCGTTTCCTCGGGCTCCTCCGTTTTGACCGTCACAGATGTATCCTCATCGAGCGTTGCCTGCTTTGCCTTGGGAGTATATTTCCAATCCCGCATATCGACTCAAGCCCCCGTATGAACGGACAGGCCCATGCCATCCAGGATCTCGCTCTGACGCGCGCGCATATCCGCCTCGTCCTCTTCTCCTGTTTCATGATCGTAGCCCAAGAGGTGAAGCATGGAGTGCACGCAAAGAAAAGCCGCCTCTCTCTCAAAGCTATGGCCGTATTCCTCCGCCTGTCTCTTTGCCGTCTCCAGAGAGATCACGATGTCACCAAGCATTCCCATCAGCTCGTCCACGGCAGGCTCGTCCTCCGCCCCCTCGTAATCGAACAGGGGGAAGGAGAGCACGTCGGTGGAACGATCAATGTTTCGGAACTGACGGTTGAGCTTTCGGATTCCCTCATCGTCCGTAAAGGTAACGGACACCTCCACGGGATTTCCGTACTGTTCGTAGTCCAGCGTCGCCTCGATCGCGGCGCGCACCAGCATCTTGAGGTGATAGGTGATCGGAATTTTCGTCTGATTGTTTTCAAAATCAATTTTGAGCTTCATTTTTCTGTTCATGTCAGTTTCCTTTCTTATCCTTGGCATCTCCCATTCGGGCGCTCTGATACTTCTGTTTTTTCTGTTCCGCCAAGCGGATCTGTTCTCTGTCGTATTTCTCGTAGACCTCAATGATCTTTTGCACAAGTCTATGGCGGACAACATCCTTTTCGGTAAATTGATGGATTCCAATATCCTCGATATCCGTCAGAATCTTGACTGCGATCGAAAGACCGCTCTTTTGGCCTCTGGGCAAGTCGGTCTGCGTGAGATCTCCCGTCACAACCGCCTTGGAATTGAAGCCGAGACGCGTAAGGAACATCTTCATCTGCTCGGGAGTCGCATTCTGCGCCTCGTCCAAAATAATAAAGGAATCGTCCAGCGTCCGTCCTCGCATATATGCCAAGGGGGCGATCTCGATCGTTCCCTTTTCCACAAGTCTTTGGTAATTTTCCGCCCCCATCATCTCATAAAGCGCATCGTAAAGGGGACGCAGATAGGGATCGATCTTGCTCTGCAAATCACCCGGAAGGAATCCCAGCTTCTCCCCTGCCTCAATGGCAGGACGCGTGAGAATGATACGGCTGACCTGCTTTTCGCGCAAGGCTCTCACCGCCATGGCAACCGCCAAAAAGGTCTTTCCCGTTCCCGCAGGGCCGACGCCCAGGACAATGGTGTTCTTCCGAATGGATTCGACATATCGCTTTTGTCCCACCGTCTTTGCCTTGATGGGCTTTCCCTTAGTGGTCACACAAATACATTCGTCCCCAAGCTCCGAAAGTTCCTCTCCCTGGCCTGCTGCAACCATGTCGATGGCATACTGCACCGATTGCTCCGAGAGCACATCGGTCTTGCCCGACAGATCCTGAAGATAGGAAATGCACTGTGCTGCGGCGGAAACATTGGATTCCGACTCGCCCTCGATCACAATGGAATCTCCCGACTCACTGCTTCTGTTGCGAATCGTTACGCTGAAATGATTCTCTAAAAGAATCGCATTCCGATCATAGCTTCCAAAGATCTTTGCCGTTGCATCGGTGGTTTGGATTTTAATGATTTTTCGATTCATATTCTTCCTTTCCTCTGCCCTGTCACGGGAGATCGGTCACCTCAAACTCGGACTGTACCGCGATGTTTTCAATACAGCAAATCACGCACTCCAGGATCACCGAGTCCTCTGAAATAGTCGTTTTGATATCCTTTCGCAAAAGCTGGGTATCGAGCGAAAGTGCCCCAACCTCTGCCGCAAGCGCCTCGTAGGCAAGCTCCAGTGCCTCCTCGGGGGTGCGAGCAACCTCCATCTCCTCATAGCATCTGCAGGTCTCTACGGTCATGGAGACGGGAAGATTCTCAAGTCCCAATCCCGAAGGATGTTTTTCCATCTTTATTATATCACATGAGCCTATGTGATTTCCAGTACTTTTAAAAATTTTCACTTTTTTTTGGAAAAAATTCAGCCAAATCGCATTCTTTTTTTCTGTTGTATAGGTCTTTTCGATCGTGCGAAGTGGTATTTCGATCTCGTATACCCGTTCGGTGCGCGCCAGGATCTGCCCTGCCGCTCTTGTGTACCGGACCCCAACCGTCTGACTGTCATAGATCCCGCTCACCAAAAGATCGCCCGCGCGTACCGCCTGTCCCACCTTGACGACACAGTCTCCCCGCAGCAGCTCGATTGATTCGATCTGCCCGTCTGCCGAGGCGATCAGATTGGCAGGCTTCTTGGGGGAATCCTTGGGCGGAGACGTATGTTCCAAAACCTGCACCATCGCGACCGTTCCATCCATATAGATCGAGATCCAGGATAAGGAATCCGACGCGAGCAGGATGCGGTTTTCCAGCTCTCCCGCATGAAAGTCCCGCAACAGACTTCCCACACCAAATCCGCAGTTGCGAAGCTCCTCCATCACCTCTTGATCCGTCAGCGTTTCGTTTCCGCTTACACGCACGTCCCACACAATCCGCCCCGAGAGAAAGAGCAGGATCGCACCGCATAGCCCTCCAAGCATCAAGCCGTATCGCTTTCCCCGTCGGGCAAGGATCATGGGGATCCCGCCTTTCCGCTCCACCGTGAGCGCAATCGCGCGTTCCTTGGCAAGCCGAAGCAGTTTTTTTGCAGTTGTCATGGGACAAGAGAAGGAAATGCTGCCGTCCGCCTCCCCTTGGAAGTCATGAAAAGGAAAGCTGAACTCCAGACAAAGATTGAGAAGTCTTGTCGCGTTCAACGCATCAGCCGAGATCCTTGCATATCCAAACAAGAACAAAATCGGGTTCATTTATGCCGTCCTCCCCTGTTTTTCTGATATTCCACACAGAGGATCCGCCCTTGCAGAGTGGTACATCCCCCCGAAAAGCAGCTGCAAATGAGTTCACTTCCGCGAACGGACAGGATGCAGTTCTTGAGCTGCAATTTGATTTCGGCCGTGGAATAGGAGAGAATTTTTCTGCATCCCTGAACGGTGATCCGACGGTCTCCGTACAGAATCGCGGTCTCCCCCGCCGAGAGCAGATCGGTTACGTTGAAGCGCTCTCGGGCCTCAAGCTTCTTTACACGAAATTTCATACCGCCTCCCTTCCCCACAAGCTCTTCTCCTGCTTCAAGCAGGCATAAAAAAAGGGCGTGGAGAGTAAGTTTTACTATCTGTATCTTATGCAAAGGAGTATCACGTCATGACTGAAGCGGCCGTCGTCCAAAAGAAAGCACGGAGGCTTTCCCGGGGGGATTTCTTTTTTGGGTGGTTCTGTCTGTTCTGCCTCCTTCTGATTCTGAAAAATACGCAGATCGCCATGGAATACATCCACCAAGGACTCCGCCTTTGCGCGAAAACAGTAATTCCCTCCCTCTTTCCCTTTATGGTCATCTCTGAGATCATGGTATCATCCGGAATCGGTGCTACCCTCCTTCGACCTCTATCATTCATTTTTGAACGAGTATTCAGGCTTCCGAGTGTGGGATGCTGTGCGGTGATTTTGGGGATGTTTTGCGGATTTCCCGTTGGCGCACGATGTGCAATCAACGCGCTCTCAACGGGAGAGCTGACGCCCGAGGAGGCGGAGCGTGTGCTTCTCTTTTCCACCAATCCTTCCTCTGCCTTCCTCATCAACGCCGTCGGCGTATCCCTTTGGGGGAACCGCGCCTTTGGCGTTCTGCTCTATCTCTCCGTCCTGCTCTCTGAGCTTGCCGTCGGGATCGTGTTCTCGCATCTGCCAAGAAAAAAAGGGATCGAGCAGGCATACGCAGTCGATTCCATAAAACAGATTCAAAAAAAAGGCTCTGTGGGAAAGCTTTTCACCGATGCCGTTGCCGCCTCCTTATCTGCAATTCTTCTGGTGTGCGCCTACGTGGTCTTTTTCTCGGCGTTGGGAGGAACGGTCAATCTTCTCCTGGAGCATTTTCGCGCCCCAGCCCTCGTCAAAGCGATTGTCTTTGGATGTTTGGAGCTCTCGGGAGGGGTGAGCACTGCCGCCGCGCTCCCCGGCACCGTCATGTCCGCCATGCTTTGCGCCTTTGCAGCCGGCTGGTGCGGCATTTCGGTTCACTGTCAGCTTCTCTCGATTTGCAGCGGACGAGGAATACGGCTTCGTTCTTATCTGCTTGCCAAAATAGCCCAAGGACTTCTCTGTATCCTTCTTTTTGGGGGCCTGTTGCATTTCTTTCCAAACGCCCTGATACCGGCAGGATCATGCTAAAGAAAAAAGACCGTTTGACAAGTCAAACGGTCTTTTTGGTGCCGGTAGTCGGGGTCGAACCGACACGGTATCGCTACCACTGGATTTTGAGTCCAGCACGTCTGCCAATTCCATCATACCGGCGTACAACGTTAATATTATAGCACACTCTTTTTGAAAAATCAAGCACTTTTTTTATTTTTTTTCCTTTTTTTCATTTTGCCAATTTCAAAAAATGATCCACCGCATATATTGCTAATAAATCTTTGAAAAAGGAGAGCCATATGGACAGAGAAACACAAACGCAGCCACTGCCGCAGCCCTTGGAAAATCCGCCCCCCGAGGGCACGGGATACCTCATCATTCACGTAACAACGGCAGGGGGCGCGATCCCCCTGGAGGGAGCCAAAATCGACATACAGAACTACGAAAAGGAGTCCGAGAGTGCCCCTGCAACGCGCGGCGACACGATCGCCTCTCCCGTGTCGGGGATCGATGGAAACACCGTCCGCATTCCCCTCTCCGCTCCCCTCAAAGCCCTGTCGCAGTCCCCCGGAAACGGCACGCCTTACGCGCTTTACACGGTCAACGTTACCCTTGACGGCTACAATTCTCAATCCTTTGCGGGAATCCCCATCTTTGATGGGATCACCTCCATTCAGCCTGTGATCCTGGTTCCCCTTCCCGAAAACGGCACCACGGGAATCCCACGTCCCGATTCCGTGCGCTACTTTGAGGGAATGAACCCCGAGCTGTAAAAAAGAAAGGAGAACACCATGCCAAACACCCCAACCATTCCGCAAAGCATCACCGTCCATTTGGGCGCCCCGGGCAGTCAAGCCGAGAACGTCACGCTTCCCTTTCTCGATTATATCGCAAACGTTGCATCCAGCGAGATCTACCCCACCTGGCCCGAGAGTGCCATTCGCGCCAACATATACGCGCAGGTCTCCTTTGCGCTTAACCGCGTTTACACCGAATACTACCGCACGCGGGGATTTGACTACGACATCACAAATTCCACGGCATTCGATCAGTCCTTTGTCAACGGACGGGAGATTTTTGAAAACATTCAACAGATCGTGGGAGAGATTTTTGACAGCTATATCCGTCGTGAAAACAGTGTTCAACCCCTCTTTGCACAATATTGCAACGGAACCACCGTCACCTGCGAGGGACTTTCCCAATGGGGATCGGTAGAGCTCGCAAATCAGGGCTACACGCCATTTGAGATCCTGCAATACTACTATGGAAACGACATCGAGCTGGTGCAGGACGTTCCCATTGAGGCCCCCGGTGAAAGCGCGCCGAGCGTGCCTCTCCGCCTCGGAAGTGTGAACAATGACGTGCGGACGATTCAAATCCGTCTCAACCGCATTTCGAGAAATTATCCCTCCATCCCAAAAATTCCGATCGCCGACGGAATCTTTGGGACTGACACCGAGGCAGCGGTGCGGCGATTTCAGGAGATCTTTGGACTGACTCCCGACGGCATCGTGGGCAGAGCCACGTGGTACCGAATTCAGAACATCTATATCGGCGTTAAGCGTCTGACCGACCTCTCGGCTGAGGCGATTCGGTTCGACGAGATCTCCCAGCAGTTCCCCGAGGTCCTGCGCGAGGGAGACAGCGGAATCGGCGTTGCCAATCTCCAGTATTACCTGGATTTTCTATCGGCTTATTATAACACCATTCCCCCCACCGCGATCGACGGAAGCTTTGGCGCATCGACCCGCGCGGCGGTAGAAGCGCTGCAGAGAACCTTTGGGCTACCCGTGGATGGAATCGTAGGAGAGGTGACCTGGAAGGCGTTATACGATGCCTATCTCGGCATTGTCCGAACCGTCCCCTTGCAATACGTGGAGGGTGTCATCGTTCCCTACCAAGGCGTTGTTCTTCGTCAAGGGGCTGACTCGGAGGAGGTGCGCCTGCTCCAGGAGTATCTCAATTATATTGCCCGCACCTACACCTCTATTCCAACCGTAAACCCGACAGGCTATTTCGGCCCTCGAACAGAGGAAGCGGTGATCGCCTTTCAAACCGAATTCGGACTGGAGCCAACCGGTACGGTCGGCGCGATCACGTGGGGGGCGATCACCGAGCGATACGAGACACTTTTCCTTGGCTCGCAGCTGAATGACGGACAGTATCCGGGCTATGAGATCGGCGGTTGAAAGGAGAGACGCTATGCCACAATATGAAACCGAGGCGCAAGCCATCCAAAATCTGCAGACCTACCTTCGCCAGCTTTCCTACCACGATGCAAGCATCAAAGCGCCCCCCATCGACGGCATTTTTGACACAGATACCCGTCAGTCGCTCATGGACTTTCAAGCGTCAAAGGACCTGCCGCAAACGGGCGTTGCCGATCAAGCACTGTGGGAGCTGCTCTACGCCACCTACCGCACATCCGTAGCACAAAACGCTCCCCCCGTTCGCATGGAGATCTTCCCCCTGCTCCCCCTCGATGCGGAATTTCGGAAAGGAGACAAGGGGTTCGTCATCACCGCCCTTCAATGGATGCTGCAGGAGTTGGAGGCGAAATTCGGCTTTCTACTCCCCATCCAGGTCACGGGAATTTTTGACGAGGTCACAGAGGAGGCACTCAAACGCTTTCAGGAGCAGAATGCCCTCTCGCCAAGCGGGATCCTTGACCGCTTGACCTGGAACGAGATTGCCGATCAGTATAACGTCCTCTTCTCGGGATTCCCGATTGAATAAAAAAGATTCAGACCGCCGAGGCGGTCTGAATCCTATATTCGGTTACATGATTTCACGCCAATCCCTTGGGCAGCGCGGTTGCGGTATCGCCCTGGTGTGCGTCATATCCGTATTGGATCACGCGGAAGCTCCCATCGTCTTCATATTCCGCGATCGACACCGAGGCATTGGTCGCCCACGGAACCCTTGCCATGTCCGCAGGATCATACCCAAACCATCTGCACCCCAACGCGCGTGCAGGGGTTGCGTGGCTGAAGAGCGCAATACATTCGCCGCGATGCCGGGAAACCAGCCGCTCGACCTCGCGGTTGACGCGGTCGTACAGTTCTCGGACGGCCTCCCCCCCTTCGGGGTGCGCCCGTCCGAGATCCTCCAGCCACAGGCGGTAGGAATTGGGATAGTCGCGCATGAGCACCTCGTAGGGCTTGCCCTCCCATTCGCCCGCGCAGATCTCACGGAGGGCTTTGTCGGGGGTCACGTCCAGCCCAAAATGCTTTGCCGTAGGGCCTGCCGTTTCCATCGCGCGATCCAAATCACTTGCATAGATATGAGAAATGGGAAAGTCACGCAGGTATTCCGCCGTGCGAGCCGCCTGCTGGCGCCCCAAGGAGGTCAGTTTTGTATTCCCTTGCCCCGTGAACACCTTTGCCAGATTGCTCTCACTCTGACCGTGTCTGACAAAAATCAGCGTTGTCATTTCCAATCCTCTCCTTTGCGACATCTATCGCTTTTATTATACCACCTTCCCTCAAAAAAGTAAACAACAATTTCGTGGAAATCACTTTTTTTGATTTAAGACTGGACAATTTGTCAAAATTCTGATATAATGAATATGTTCTCAAGACCCCTATGACAGCAAGAAAGGAGAGGTGATGAAATTGGCTTCCAAGCGCCCCGATTTAAAAAATTTGATGCACGCGGACATTGCCGTCCTTTTTGCCGCCGCGCTTTTACTTGTCGGCTTTTTTGCTCACGAATGGAGGCTGGATCTCTTGTCTCCACCCATCGGAACAGTACAGTTTTGGCGTTGCGCGATTCTTTTGACCGTTTGCATCGTCGCCTACCTTGGTGGCTTGCTTTTCAAAAAACGCAGCGGGCAGAACCCGCTCCCCTTTCTCTTTCTCCTTTTTCTTTTTTTGTATCTTTATCTGATCGCATCCCTGACCCTGTTTGACAGAGGACTGCGGCTGGATGAAAACAGACTCCTTGACCGGGCGCTGTCACCGCGCGAATACTATTTGAAGTGGTTCGTTAATTTTCATCCCTTTGAAAGCATTTACACCGTCTATATTCGCGGCACGCTGGACGGCTACGTGAGCGCGCGCTATGCCTGGCTCAATCTCCTCGGAAACCTTTGTGCCTTCATGCCCCTCTCCATTCTCCTCCCCGGCCTGATTCGTTGTATGCGAAAGTGGTATTACCTTCTGCCAACCGTTCTTCTGACTGTGATCGGCGTGGAAGGTCTGCAATTTTGGATGATGGTGGGCTCCTGCGACGTGGATGACGTGATTCTCAACGTGGGAGGCGCAATGATTTTGTATCTAATTCTCCTCATACCCCCGATCCGCCGCTTCATGGAGCGATTTTGGACGGGTGAATTTCAAGCTTGACATCGAAGGGCGTCAAACGCAAATGCGTTGGACGCCCTTTTTTTATTGCCTTTTGATTTCGTCGCTTTTCTCCATGAACAAGAGCATCAAAGAATAAATAATTGTAGGATAGGTGTTGAAAAAGAGCACATCGAGAAGTGAGAAGCTGACAAGCCCCAAAACCGAGATCCCGAGAAAGGTCTTATAGGGGCTTCTGTTCCTCAAAACCAAAGCGACCGTGCATTGGCGGTGATACAGATATGTCGCCATCCCGAAAATACCACAGGATGCAAGAATCTGGATCGGCGTGCTGTGGTAGAGATAGGGATAAACATCCTTCTGCCAGCCTCCGTAGTCAAATGGCGCATAAAAACCCGAACCGAAAAGAGGGTTCTCCAAAAAATAGCTCCAACCGATACGCCATTTGTCATACCGTCCGTTGTCGTCAAATCCGTACTCCACGAAGTTGTTGAGCAAGGCTTGAAACCTCTCCCAAAACAAAAACATCATCGCCATACCGACGGCAAAGAGGCAACCGATCAGAATCCGATTGACACTTCGATTTTTGCCGTGAATCATGAGCACAAAAAAGCAAAGCACCAAAACCCCTGTGCCAAATAACAGCGCCCCTCGGCTCTGCGAGAGGAAGATGCAGAAATATTCCAATATTCCAAGGCCAAAATAAATCCATCCGTGTGCATGAGAATGGGCAAACCAAAAGCAAACGGGCATCAAAAAGACCAGCATGCCGCCAATCGCCGTCCAAATTCCCCACCCCAGCATCACGCTTTCCTTTACGACGGCACCGCCTTCGTCCAAGCGAATCTGACCCGTGAGATACCCGAGCAACAGTTCTGCACAAATGATCAGCCCGACCGACAACAGACACGTCATGAAATACTCCATCGTCTCCGCATCAAAGCGAACAAAGGCGGCAAACAACACATAGACACCAAGCAAGGAGAGCAAAAACGAGATCGGATATAGGCTGTCGGCAACCGTATAATAGGCACTGAAAAAGCCGTTGAAAAAAAGCCCAATGCAAAACACTGCCATTCCAAAAAACGTCCGACCGCGCCAAGCGATCGGATTTGCAAGCCGATAATTTTTGAATAGAAACCACCCGACAGAAGCCAACAGGACAACGGCAAGGATCACGGCAAGTGCGAGCGGCAAGGGCTGGACATAAAACCTACTGTAATCGGGAACATTTGGAGAATGCTCCAATGTCACAAGAAAAACAAAGGACATAAACGGCATCATCAGAAAGCGCAGATCGGTACATACGTAGCAGCCAAAGGATGCAAACAGGAGCATCAGACCTCCAAACACAAATTCCTGATATCCTAAAAAAAGCATTCGATCCCCCACGTAGAGTGTCGTATGCCCCATGATGACGAATGCAGAAATCAATAGAATATACCGCTTGCTTGCATAAAAAGCACGCAGACGATCGATTTGCCCCTGATTCATATCATAAGAATCCTTTCATGATCTTCAAGTTTTCTCGAAAGACAGACTCCAACGTGTAGGCTTCCAAGCCCTTGTATTCCACCGCTCCCACGCCAAGCGGATCTTCCTTTAGCGCCTGTTCGACAAGGGTGCAAAATGCGGCTTCATCATCTACGGGATACAGTCGGTCGGGATAAGCCCCCATGAGATCTCTCTGCCCCTTGCAATCTGACAAGATCATTGGCAATCCGCACGCCATCGCCTCCATCACATTAAAGGGCAAGCCCTCCGTTCGACTTGCAGAGACATAAAGGTCTGTGACCTCCAAATACGGCGTTACAGGCTCGCAATTTCCCAAAAACAACACCTGCTCTCCTACGCCAAGCGCCCGTGCTTCCGCCTCAAGCCTTGGTCGAGACCGCCCCTCGCCGACAAGCATCAACCGAACCGAGATTCCCCTTGCACGTAATCGACCTACGCATCGGATCAAAAAGATTTGGTTTTTTCGCGCGCTCAACTCTCCCACATAGGTGAGGATCCGTTCCCCCGACGGCGATATGCTCTCACGCAAGGTGCCCTCGGTAGAACGTTTGCTCCGATCAACTGCAAAGCCCATTCCCCTGATAAAATGAACCTTCCCCTTGGTCAGATGATAGTTTCTCGCGATCTCGAGATCACACGCATTCATCACCGCGATCTCATCGGTATATCGCGCGACCAGCCGCTCGCAAAGGAGCATGAAACGCGCCCACTTTCCCTTTACAGGCAGATCAAACAAATATCCGTGGACAAGATTCAGTACCGCCGGTCTCCCCCTTTGACCGATCATCGCCGCACGAACAAGAAATGCGGCCAAGGAGGTGTTGAGGATCACGCCCGCAAATCGGCCACGACGGAGGATCCGTCTGATAGAACGTATCGCCCCAAAATTCTTCAAACTGAAAAAATGCTTTTGAAACGGAATCTCAAAATCCACACCTTTTCCATTTGCCATTGTGAAAACGTCGAATTCCGCCCGCAATGCCTCAATATAGGGCTGATGAAAGCGTTTCAGATGAGACGCGGTGGATGCAACGTACAGAATTGCAGGGCGTTTCATGGGCTTATTGCTCCTTCCGTGACAGTCCGATCCCTTTTTCATGTTTATTCTCCCCGCAATGATTCCCGTAATTTTCGCGCCGATTCACCGATCTGAATGGGGTCAGGAGCAAGATCCAAAGATCAAGCCAAATGCTCCAATGCTCGATATAGTTGATGTCTTCCTCGATGCGATCGGCGATAGAGGTGTCCCCCCGCAAGCCTTTGATTTGCGCGAGCCCCGTGATCCCCGGGCGCAGGGTATGCTTGAGCATATAAAGCGGAATCTCCTTCTTGAATTTTTCCACGTAAAAAGGAACCTCGGGACGCGGCCCCACAAGGCTCATATCCCCCTTGAGGACATTGAAAAACTGGGGGAGCTCGTCCAGGGCAAATTTTCGAATCAATGCGCCAAATCGCGTTTTCCTCGGATCCCCCTCATGTGACCATCCGTCTTCTTCCGAATCATTGACGCGCATGGATCGAAATTTGTACATTGTGAATGGGCGATTGTTCTTTCCGATCCTGGTCTGACAAAACAAAATTGGCCCGGGAGAGGATGCTCTGACGCCAATGGCAACTCCAAACATCAAGGGTGCGGTCATAAGGATCAAGACCAAGGAGCCCACCACATCCAATGTACGTTTGACAAGTTGATTGGCAGGATTGTCCAAGGGAGTACTCCAAACATCGATGAGCGGAAGATTTCCAACCCCCGTCACCTGCCCGGGTGCTCTGAAGTATCCGCAGATGGCAGGGACGAACAGAACCTTACAGCAATTATCGTTGCACACATCAATATACCTGGTAATCACCCGTTTGCGGACAGTCTCAAACGCCATGACGACCTCATCAGGACGGAATTCCTTGATGATCCTGTCAAGTTCCCCGGTCGTCCCCAGGTGCGTCAACCCGGCTATATTCAAGTTTCCAACATATCCGATCACGGAATATCCGAAATGCGGATTCTGTTCGATTTCCTCCATATAGCTATCCGCCATCTCCTGGCTATCCGTTACAATCAAAACATACTTGATGTTTCGTTGTCTTGCACGCACGCGACGCAAAGCAGTCATCACAGAAAGCTTTTTTAACCCGATCAGCAAAAAACTGATGGTCTGCGAGAGAAACAACCACACCAGGTAATAGGCATATCCTTTTGCCTTATAGATCAGGATCAACGCCGTACAAATTCCTGCAACCAGAACATTTACAAAAAAAATACGGCTGACAAAATAGACGATCCCCTTCGTCCTCATGGGATTGTACACGTTATACGTGCTATACAAAAAAGACCCCGTCAGACTGATCAATCCGGCAATCAAGAGCATCTCCTGCACTCCGACGCTGAAAGAATCGCGATACCAAGTCATGACGCACCTGCACGCAAAGGAGATGGAAAACAAATTCAGAAAAAAGTCAAGCACACGGTCTATTAGCTGCAGGATAAAAAGTTTTTCCTTCATTTTTCAAAGCGCTGCGATCTCCGCATTTCCTTCCCGATCCTCAACAAGAGCAACGTATTTTCATGTATATCACTAATTTATTATATTGGACGACTTTTCCTGCTGAAATACATTTACGAGAAGAAAAACAAAAAAAAGACTGTCCCAAAACTGGGACAGTCCAAAAAATATTTTTTAGTTTGCAAGACCGGATTGCTCGATACCCTGTACCAAGAACTTCTGTCCAAACGCATACAGAACCACCAGCGGAGCCACGATAACGAGACCCCAGGTATTTCGGATTGCGGAGGTGTAAAGATCTCTTCCCGCAAAGTCTTCGAGTCCAACACTCAAAGAGGCAGGAACCTTGGTATACAAGTCAACCAACATCAGATTCTCACTCTGGCTCGTGAAGAACAATCCCTTGTAGAACTGGTCCGTCCACTGCCAGCAGAAGGAGAACATGAATACCGTGATCAGCATCGGAACGGACAGGGGAAGAATGATCTGAACAAAGGTACGGAAGGTTCCGGAGCCGTCCATGTATGCGGATTCTTCCAATTCATCGGGAATACCGCGGAAGAACTGACGCAGCAGGAAGATGTACAGACCGTTCTTGAACGCAAGGCCGCTCAAAGAGAGGAGGATCATAGGCGTATAGGAGTTTAACAGATTGATTCCGTTAACGCCTACATCCATCTTAACTCTGTAATCGGTATATGCGCGTCCACCACTACTGAGCCTGGTATATTCAAAGAGCTCAATCTTATCGGGAAGAACGTCAAGATTTTCAAAGAATGCCGCAACACCCTCGCCAAGCTCCATAATGTTATGTCCGAACACTTGAATTCCGCCGCCCTTCAAAAGACGAACGATTCCAAACACATCGAAATAACGGAAGCCCAGGAACATCGACGAACGAAGCGTCTGATGAGGCACGATCATCGTGAGCATAACCAGCATAAAGAGCAGGTTTCTACCCTTGAACTTGAACTTTGCGAATCCGTAGCCGATCAAAGCACAGACAAGCGTCTGGAAAACCGCACAGATCAGCGCAAGGAGGAAGGTGTTTCCGAAAGCACTCCAGAATCCCTCGTACTCAAAGATCGCCTGGTAGATCTCGATCGTAAAGTTTCTCGGGATCAAACGAACCGTCACGTCAACAAAGTCGTTTCTCGACATGAAGGAACCTGCGATCTGTGTCAGGAACGGGAAAAGAACGACATAGGAGATACCAATCAACAGCACCAATCTGAAGATCCACCATACGATGTTTCCCAGGAAGTAAAGGTTAAGGAAACGAGCTTTGAGTCTTTCCTTCAAAGGAGATCTTTCAAAATCAGCACGGATCTTGTTTTTGGATTCCTTTGTAACAACAGTTTTTTGCAAATTCTGTGTATTATTCATCACGCAATACCTCCTTTACTCAGATTTACGCTGGTAGAATACGAATGCAGAAAGCACCGAGGCGATCACCGCAACGATTGCGATAACGATCATAAAGTAGATCCATGCCATTGCGGCACTTCTTGCAAATCCGTCCTGGTCATTCCATACTCTGGAAATCTTAGCCATTACCACATTACTCTGCGTGGTAAACGAGTCAATAATCGTGTAAACACCGTTTACAAGAATCATGGGGGTGATCATCGGGAAGGTAATCTTCCAGAAGGTCTCCCAAGGCGTTGCACCATCGATCTTACTGGACTCATAGATCGCAGGAGAAATGGACTGCAAAGATGCCAAGAAGATCAGCATCTGTACGCCCGAGCGGTTTACGATTCCAAAGATATTGTTGATTGCCTTGGAAACGTAATCAACCAGTCCTGTTCCGACCTTCATGTTTGCAAAAAGCTTCTGAAGGTCCATCGAGGATACCAGCTGTGCAGCAGAGTTCTGTCCGCTACCGTCATCCATTCCCTCCTCCATGACACCTGCATTCAGGTTAGAGGATGCAATGTTCTCCATAATACCGGTAGAAAGAATAACGGGAATGAAGAAGATTGCACGGAATGCACCTCTACCCGCCATCTTCTGGTTCAGCATGACTGCCATGAAGAGCGAGAAGATGATGATCGCGGGAATATCAAATGCCAGCTGCAAGAGTCCCGACACAAGTGCTTCGGTAAACTCGGTATCCGTACGCAATGCGTAGTCGTAGTTTGCCCATCCAATGAATGTCGTCGTATAACCTTTATCGATGTTGATCTTACTGAAGCTGAAGACGATGGATTCACAGATCATGGGAAGATAGATGATAACGAAGCCGATCAGGAACGGCAGGATAAAGAACCAACCTGCACGCGCTTTGCGTCGATCAAGGGATGCAATTTTTCTTTTCTTCGGCATAGCCGTTTTTTCAACTTGATTTGTCATATTGCACCTCCTTCAGTTATGCTTGGGCAGTGGGTACAATAATGTACCCGCCTGCCGCTACCGTGTAAACGTTTCCTCTAAAGGTTACAGACACGGCATAGTTGTTGTAATTGAGAATGAACGTCTTCTTCTCGATCTTCTGACCGTTTGCAGCAATATCTCCGTAGGTTACGGAAACAACGTTGTTGTTGGTCACGCTGTAACGGTTCAGTGCAACGGTTTCTTCTTCGAGAATCGCAGAATCACTGTCATCCTCAACCTTCAAAACATACTTTCCGTCTTTCTTGATATCCGCAAATTCTGTCTTGAGGGCATCATCGGTGAGAACGTTCGCGATTACATAGTTCACGAGCTTGTCAAACGCAGCCTCGAAGGTATCACAGTCATTAAAGGTAAGTTCTACAGAACTCAGTTTTTCGCTCAGCGCAACGATATGGCCGGTTTTGTCCATCGAGGTCTGTGCATCGCGCTTGCTCTGCAAATATGCAACTGCCTTAGCAAGAAGCGCATCTGCTTCGGTTGCCTGGTACGCAGCAGCCGTTCCATCCGTTCTTGCATGGATCAACGCCGTGTACTCGGTCAAAAGCGCTACTACCTCGTCTGCCTTCTCAAACTGATACTGGAGCTCGGTATAGGATCTCCAAAGATCCATCAGTCTTGCCTTGTCGTCCAACGAACTCGTCTGCAATCTGGTAATATAGTTGCCGACACCCGTAATGTTGTCATTCAGAGTCGAAATCCTTGCCAGTGCATTGTCGATGAGCGTCTGGTACTGCTTGAGAGCCATTCTTGCTTCCACAACCTCTGCGGTTCTGTTGAAGCTTTCAAGCTCTTCCTTTTTCTTGGCTTCCTCCTCTGCCTTCAGAAGCTCCTCCAGAAGGTCGCGATCCAACTCATCAATGTCGAGAACACGCTCGGTGAGGAAGAGTTCTCCATCATCTCCGCGCTCGTCGTAGTTGAGGAACTTGTGGTCAATGATCAGACTGGTCTGAACATCTCCCAGTACGCTATTGAGCTGGTTGTAGTACGAAACGACATCCTCTTTCCAAATATCGTAACGAATGGAGTAGTGCTGGCTCAGGAGCGGATCCTCCTTGAGCGCAGAGGTATTCTCATTGTTGTAAGACAGCACAAAGTACATACCTGCACCGTTTTCAATCGCCTTCAGGATTGCATAATCGGTGTCACCCTCCGTGTTCAGAGGCGTTCCTGCGAACTGTACGTATCCATGAAGCACTGCGCCGAGGAACGGAACGGAGCAGCTGGATTTTACGAAACGGCTGGAATCGAGATCAAGATTCAAAATATGATCTACATAGCTCCAGGAGTAAACATTTCCGCCCTCGGTCATCAAGCTGTAGCTCTCAGACAAGGTTTTCAACGCCTCCTGCGTGAATGCCTTACTATCCTCGCGGTTGTAAGGATCATCTTCATCAAAGTCGGAGTTGAGGGCGTTTCCGAGAGAGCCGACCGACATGGAATCCAAGCCGAACTTGGAGTATTGATCCATCAGCTTCTCATAGAACTTGCTATAACGGGAAGGAGAAATCGCCAGCTGGAAGAAGCTTACGTACTTCTGCTGGGGTGCACTATACTGTCTCTTGGAGGTATAGCGGTTATCGATGGTCTTAACGCCATCCTTTTTCAGATTCAGTGCATCAAACATGGTGTCCTGACTTGAATATGCGAAATCGAAATCAGGATAGAGTCCGAGGTGACTGCCATCCCCTGCCTCGTTGATACTCTTTGCCTGCTCAACCAAATCAGTCAAGCCTGCCTTACCGCCAACCGCCTTCTCCCATTTTACAGAGGACGGAACCTTTGCGTACATACCGCCGTTTGCAAAGCCGGTCAACTTGAAGTTGATGTTCTTTGCGCCCTGTGCGGACAGCTCATTATACATCGTCAGAACATCATCAAAGGTCGTCAAGGGAGTCATCACGTTTACGGGAAGTGTTGCGATGGTCTGCTTTGTTTCAAGCGCTCCAAACACCTCCATGTAAAGAGGAATATCCTTCTCAACGTCTTCAGAGCTCAATCGAGAAAGCGTTTCGTTTTTCACCAGATAATCTCTGTAAACCTCTGCCATTCCAAGCCAGGAAATGTCATACTTCTTACCATCAAGCATCTGATAGTGAATTTCAATGTTACCGGTGTATTTACGGTTGGATACGACAGTCCACATACTACTGCTGGTTACCGAAATCGCATCCGCAATATCATACGAATCCTTCGGTCTGGGATTGAAGTAGTTGCTTACAGTCGCATAGTCACTGACGGCACCCGCATGGTATGCTTCCAATTCACCCAAGGATTCTCCCGACTCAATCACCGCAACATAGCCGCGGGAATAAGTCTCCTCCTTGAAATCGATCTTCTTGATATTGGACTGTGCAAAGAGAGCCTGAATGCTTTCAAGCGATTGCACGGTACTGGAAACAACCTTTTTGGTTTCGGTATTGGTATCCAAATCCTTGTAGGAATACGTGTAAATGGTCTCTTCCGCAACCGTTCCGTAAACAGGAACACGGATCGCCTTTTGATATTTACCCGAAATCTGATGGTATGCGTAGTCGATACCGTAGATCTTACCCTTGACCTTATCCTCCTTTGTCAGATCGAAATCATACAAGGTTCCCGATCCGTCAGGATAGAAGTTGTAACCGTCATTCTTGGTATTGCCTGCACCCATGTAAGGAAGGATGCTGATGCTCTCCAGCGTGTAGCTGGCTGCATCATAGCGCAAGCTGTTACAAGGCATACGTACCGAAAGACCGGTATCGTCAAGGAAATACTCCAGCGCAAGCTTGAACACCGGGTTGTTGTCATCCTCGGCTACATAGCCTGTGGTTTCATGGTCGATATCCATCTGCTCAAAGGAATACGTATCCGAGCAGTGGTCCTTGATGAGACCTTCCATAAAGTTCAGGATAACGTTGGTGTTTGCCTTATCACTCAAAACGTAAATCGGCATTTGCTTGGTGATCGGGAACTGCTTATACAGCTGCTCTCTCGATGTTTCGGTGTACTCGGGGGAACTGGGATCCTTGAGCATATACTGCTCAACCAGCTTGTTCTTGTTGTATTCGCTCAATTCACCCTTCTTGACCGCCTCATTCAGAGGAGCCAGGATCAGTTCATCAAACGAGGACTTGGGAATCCATCTCGGAACGAGCTTACGGAATTCCTCACGTCCGATGGTGTACTCCACACGAACGCCCTTCTTGATCAGAGAAACGCTGATCTGGCCTCTCTGTGCGGCATCCTTGAAGCTGTACAGCTTCTTTTCAACGCCGTTATCAAGGAAGGAAATGATAACCTGGGACATCAGCAGCTGCTCCTTGGTTCCAACAGAACCCTTGGAGCTTGCTACGTCGTAGGGATTGGAGAACAGAATGTTTGTGGTTCCGCGCTCATGCAACGCAACCTCACCCGTCTCCGCCTCTACATAAAGGTCATACTTATCGTTCGAACGCATCAGCTCCATATCCTTCAGCTTCGCCTCAGGAGTTGCAAACTTCGTGTCCTTCACGTAATAGTCCACGAGCGTTGTCGCCAGATCCTTCTTTTCCTCCTCAGCCGCTCCCACAACAAGAGCAAAGGTACTGAAGGTCATCAAGACAGCTAAGAGTGTCGTAAATATTCTTGTTTTCAAATTCATTTTCTTACCTCCTATCTGCCTTTATACTCGGTACTGGATCTCGGAGATGAGATTCGTCACGAGACTTACCAGCTTGGAAAGCAACATACTGAACAAGAGTGCAATAAAGATGATGCACGCCATCGCAACGATGGTTCCAATGATGGTGATAATGTTTTTGAACATGGGATAGTCGTGCGTGACCATGGTTCCTGCGATCAGGAGCAGTCCCACCCAAATAAATGCAACCGTTCCTACGAAGGTCACAAGGGATGCCTCCGTGGTGGTAACCCAGTTGGATGCAAGGGTTGCAGGAATGATCATCATAGGCAGGGGAACGAGACAGTAGCAGGTTGCAACAAAGATATCCTTGAAGCTTCCCTCTCCTTCAAACAGAGTGGTCAAGCACCAGTTTGCAAGAACAAACAGGAACACGGGAACCAGCACCGAAATGACCTGCGAGAAGATCGTTGCGGTTGCGCGGGTAGGATTCAGAACATATCCCTGTCCGACACCCTGGTAGAAGAAGGTCAAAACAGTAACGCCGAGGAACACCAGTGCCGCACGAACGGAGCCTCGATGCTCATGCTTAAGGTCATAGAATCCGTCAAACGGATGGAAAATGATGTGGAAGCCGTAGAGCAGCTCCTCGCTAAAGGACTTCTTGGCACGTCCGTCAACCGCAACTCTCTTGTTTACCTTGCCTGCGTAGCCAAAGAATTTCACAACCAAAATGATTGCGCCAATAATCAGAACGAGGATGAGGAGAATCCAATCTGCCATCCACTCCTTACGAACCTCCTTATATGCGTTAGACCAGTTTTCGGTATCATACGCAATTTCGTAGTTCTTAAGAGCATCCTCATATTTACCGCTACGGTACAGTGCATTACCAATTCCGACGTACGCTGCGTCGAAGTTGGAGTTTCTCTGAAGCACCGACTCCCAGCACTCGATTGCATAGTTGTAATCCAGGTCATTCTCTGCCGCAATCGCACTGATCAGCATATCACCGTACTTGGTGCGCTCGTAAACGACGATCGATCCCTCATTACCCTTATCCAGAGCCAAGAGAACATCGCCCTGATAGCAAATCGCCTCGATACTGGTGATACTACCGAGCATCAAGCCCTTGTCACCGAAGGCAAACAACAGATTTCCGTTGAAATCATAGGTGTAGATCTTCTGACGCTTCTCGTCGATGATCGACCATGTATCCTCGGGACCAACTGCAACGTCGGTGATCTTGGAAACGCCGGTGATATCGTCCGTCTTATCCTTGGAGAAATCAACCTCTCCCACAGGCGGCCAGAAGCCGTTTCGTCTCATAATCTCCTCACCCGCGGGGTTCAGGAGCTTTACCGGCATATAGGTTCCGGTTTTTGCATGACTCGTAATGGCACTCTCAATGGCTGAATCCGAAATCTGATCGGTCGTCACATAGATGAAGCCATTGGGCGTAATGGTCATATTATTAAAGGTAGAAGAAATCAGCTGCGTGGAGAGCTTCTTCTGCTCATCCGTCTGGATCTTTCTCCAGAAGATTTCCCATGCGCTGATGGAAACCTGCTGTGCGCCGATGTATCCCACAAAGACACCCTGGGGATCCAAAACGATGATACCCTCGTAGTGAGAACGAGATACGATATAGATTCTACCGTACTGGTCGATGGACATTGCGATCGGCTCGTAAGGTCTCTCAGAGTCAAACAGCTGGCTGCTGGGCTTATCGACGATCTTCTTAAACTCACCCGTGAGGCGATCGAAGACAACCAAACGCTCATTAACCGTGTCACAAACCCACAGTTCTCCGTTCACGTTATCCTCATTGAGGGGATCGCCTTCCACGATGAACACGCCCTCGGGCTTGTTAAAGGAATCGGCATTTCCCTTATCGTTGATAAAGTTCGTGATGGAGTAAATCTTCTTGTAGTAACGGTCGAGAACCAGGATCTCGTTGTTTCCCTGGTTAGCGATGTAAATTCTACCCTCATCATCCGCCACCATGTCGGTAGGGTTATTCAGCTTTTCAACGCCCATATCGCCGGCATTCACAACCTGCGATGCAACATAAGCATCGGGAGAATAGAGCGCTTCACCGTTGATGGAGTAGGTGTACGTTTGATATGCGGAGGATGCTCCTGCACCAATCGTGAAGACCGAAAGGATCATGGTAAGGGTCAACACGATCAGCATAAATGATTTCATATTTCTCATATTGCCCTCCTTAATCCTTCATACCACTGGTACCCATCGTCTCAATGATGTTAGACTGGGTAATCACGAATACCAAAATCGGAACTGCCATCATCAACACCGTTGCCGCTGCAGATGCACCTGCACGCTTAATTCCGCCCGCGGTGATCTGACCGATTGCGTAGTTAGACGACTTGAGCTGCTCGGAGTAGATATAGATGGAAGCACCCTGGTTCCAAAGTCCCTGGAAACAGTACACGATCAGGGTCAGCCATGCAGGCTTAACCATGGGCATCGCAATAGTCCAGTAGGTACGAAGCTCACTTGCGCCGTCCAAACGTGCACTTTCCAAAACTGCATCGGATACACCGCTATCCATAAACTGCTTCATCAGATACAGACCGAGAGTGGAGCCCCATGCGGGAATGATGATCGCCAAATAGGAGTCAATCATCTTGAACGCACTCATCAGAATGAAGCTGGTAACCGCAGTTACGGTCGAGTGGAACATCAGAGACGTCTGAATGGTCTTAAAGATCGCCTTCCCTCCCGGGAACTTGATCTTTGCCAACGCGTATGCTGCCATGGATGCGATGAACAAATGTCCGAACGTACCACACAGCGAGGTAAACACGGTGTTAAAGATGTATCTGGAGAACGGAACCCAAGAAGTGTTCATGAGTCCGAACAGATCCTTGAAGTTGCTGAACGTGGGGTTCATTACGTAAAATCTCGGAGGATACATCCACAACTCATCCAAAGGCTTGAGAGACTGCATGATTACGTATACCATGGGAAGAACCATGAATGCACCAAGCAAGGTGAGCATGATTGTGATTCCAACGTCGCCTCCCGCGGAACGGGACAGGACAACTTTATGTTTTCTTGTTCTTAATTTTGCCATGTCACGAACCTACCTTTGAAAGCATTTTCTTAACCAACATATTTGCGCCCACCATGACGATAAACAGGATCACGGCGATTGCAGAGGAATAACCGATCTCGTAACGCGCTCCGCCGTAGTCCTCGAGATGGTGCATAATGGTATGCGCCGCATAGTCAACCGAGGGGAATCCGCAGAGTGCAGTAACGATACCACCAAAGCCGAATGCACCGGTGATCGACATGATCGCACCGAACATCAGCTGAGGCTTCATACTGGGCAAGGTGATAAACCAAAGCTCCTGCCAACGGTTCTTGATTCCGTCAACCGCACCTGCCTCGTAGAGGGAGCGGTCAACGCCCTGCAAACCTGCGATAAAGGACAGGAACGCAGTACCAAGAGAGGTCCACAGCGCAACCACGATACAAAGCGGCATGATGTAATCCGCATCCTTGAAGAACGCGATCGGCTGGGTGTAGAAGCCGAGCTCGATCAGGGTTGCGTTTACCCAACCCTGAGAGTCAGCGTCAAAGAGTGTACCCCAGATCATATATACGTTACCGGCAATAGACGGTGCGTAGAAGATCAAGGTTACGATCGCACGAATCTTGGGAGCCAGCTCGTTGATGAACCATGCCACGAGGAAGGACATCATATAGGAAGCCGGTCCTACGATTGCCGCGAAGATGAAGGTGTTCTTACAAGCAATCAAGAAGATATCATCCGAGAAGAACAAATTAATGTAGTTTTCCAACCATACGATGTTGGGAAGCTGCAGCATATTAAAATCTGTAAAGCTGATCACGATAGACAAAAGCACGGGGGAAATGGTGAAAATCGTGAAGATCAAAACATACGGCGCAATCATCGCATATGCAACCCAGTTTCGCTTCATTTCTTTTCTTACCCATTGTGCATAAGTCATGTCTTTTCGCGCAACGGCTTTATATTCCGGCGATTTATTTGACATATAGCGTTTCTCCTTTGAAGAATTTTGAAGCAATTAAGCGTTATATTCGGTCAACGCGTCTGCAATATCTGCAAGACATTCAGAAATAAAGAAGAGGAGCTGCTGCTCATTGAGCGAATCGATCTTGTATCCGCCGTTCTTCGGTTCAGCAGTCTGCTTGGTTACATTGATGTAGTAAGTGGGCACCTCCATTGTTGCGCCGCTTACCTTTGTCAGTGTCATCATGGAACCGTCATGCTGACTCTTCAAAACTTCCATAAAGTCTTCAGAACACTCATAGCACTCATTGATTCGCTCGTTAACAATCGCCGTCTTGGCTGCTTTAATCAAAGCCTCGTACGAATTGCCATACGTCTGCAGTACCTCAAAGGCATCGAGAACCTGATTGCTGCGCTTTTCAGCCAGCGTCATACCAATCTCCAAGGTTTCAAGATTAAATTCCTCGCGCTTACGAGTAATTTCCTTATTTATTGTATTGATATAACTCAAAAGCTCCGTCTTAGGATCTGCATCATCATTGTATGCTGCCAGGAACGCAAATTCGGTGTAACGGCCGATGATGTACGCTCCGGGGTAGTTCGGGATTGCTGCCAAGTTAGAGAACTGCTTGTAAACCTCAACGTACTCGTCATAGGTCCAAGGCATACTCTCAAGAGCCTTTCTGTTTGCAGTGGAGTGCTTTGCAGATTCACCGATGATCGCCACCATCTCGTTTGCATATTCTGCCTGACAGGGCGCGTCGGTGTACCACTTCACAAATTCCCATGCGTCGGTGTAGTCCTTGCCTTCCTCTTTGATCATAACAACCGCGGTACATCCAGAAACGGAAGCATTGTTGATGGTTCCGTCCTCCTGACGGTATCCGGGCAGCGGAACAAACGTCCATGCGCCGTCAAGCTCGGTTGCAAACACCTTGAGGTGGTTGTACAGAGAGGTGTAATCGGAAATGATAATGGGCATCTCACCTGTACGGAAACGGTTTGCTGCGTTATACGTATAAGGGAAGGAATACTGTGTAAACATATTACACATGGTGTCGAATGCTTCAAGTCCGAGCTCGGAATCGAGATTAATTCTCATTCCGTTATCTGCGAACAGATTTCCGCCGAGCTGATACAGGAACATCTGATAGCTCGTGGTCATACCGATTTCCATGTTGTTGGACTCAAGCTTGGACTGTGCAACGTAGATCTCCTCCCAGGTTGTGGGAATCTCAATCTCAAGGTCGCCCAAAATATCGGTACGGACGAACATCATCGGGAAGCTCTGTCCCTCGGGAAGTCCGTAGTAGTGCAGGTCTCCGTCGGCGTCTTCAACACCGAGAACCATCATTGCTGCCTCGTTGAAGTTCTTCGTAACCTCGTCAAAGCCTTCCATGCCCTCCACGTTCATCAACGCACCGCGGATTGCATAGTTGATAACCGATCCCTGGTCAAGTCCCAGATAAGCATCCGGTCCCATGCCTGCAAGAATCGAAGGAAGAAGCGTACCGCCCGAAACGAGCTTGAGGTCAACTGCAATACCCTTGTTCTTGGTAAAGTCGTTGGTGCAGAGGTTTCTGATAACCTGAGACTGGTCACGTCCGTATGCCAACCAAACGGTAACAGCCTTACCCTCTCCGGTCGTTCCGTCATCCATAGATCCCATGCTGTTGTAGTCACGAATAAAGCTCATGAAGAAGCTGGAGAGCTCGTGCCACAGAGACTTGAAGAAGCCTGCGGTTGCAGCAGGGGCTTCCGTACCCGCTCCCTGAATGGAGAGGTAGTCAATCTGCAAGGGCTGCGTTTTTGCATCGGTGAGGAAGGTACCGAGAGATCCTACATAAGATTTAAAGTTGGAGAGGTTTTTCGCGATCGCGTTCTCATCGCGTCCCATCTTCTCAAGGAGCAACGAAAGCTTGTCGCAAATACCGGTGTAGGAAGAAGCGGATCCCTTCGTATTATTTTTCAAGGTTGCGGAAACGTCCTTCAGTTCATCAGCCTGTGCGATCATGTTGGACATGGTCTCGGGGAGCAGGCGGAAGAATCCGTAGTCACGGTAGTCGTCGGGAGAAGATCCGGTCAACTTAATAATATTCAGATAGTCATTGTTGAGGTCATTCAGAATGCTCTCGATCTGAAGGATCATGGAGCTCATCGAACCCAGGACAACCTCAAATCGAAGGGTGTACTCAACGCCCGCTTCGAAATAAAGAGGACAACTATCAGCATCCACACCGCCATCAGAGAGTCCCTTTACCTGCCACTTGTCGCTGTAATCGAAGCGAAGAAGTCGGATCGTAGC
>JAZQVI010000050.1:0-4218 GCA_045631745.1 Eubacteriales bacterium | reverse complement strand
CTCCCGAGGTCTTCCCCTCCCGAGGTCTTCCCCTCCCCCTGCCCAAGGTCTTTCCCTCCCCTCCCGAGAACTTCATTCCTCAAATAATATCTCACACGCTTCAGACGAGGCGAGGGAGAGGATGGCGGAGGGAGTGTGATAGCAGGTCAGACGGCGGCGGTTTTCGGGCGCGAGGGTGTCAAAACGCGCGATGCCGGACAGGCCAATGCCGTCCTGCTTGCAGAGAGCCTCCTTGCCCGTCCAAATTTCGAGGAAGACGGATTCGTCGGGGGAGGCGAGATAAGAGACGCGCTCGGCGTCGGAAAAAAATCGAGATACAATTCGCCCCATGCTTTCGGGAGAACGAGATCCAAGCGCCTCTGCATCCAGCCCAATGCGAGGGGGCGGGGCGTCGGTCGAGGACACGGAGAGGGCGCAGGCGACCAGATTTACGGTGTGGGTGATACTGAAATCAATAGGCAAATCGGGGAAGTAGGGCCTGCCGCCCGCTTCGAAGGCAAGCGCCTTGTCGACGAGATCTATGCCCGCATCCAGCGCCATTTTCTGCAAGAGCCAAAGCCCAGCAAGGGAGGAGCGCGCCGTCTTTGACCGCGCAAGGACTTTGCGCTTGGCGTCGCCCACGTCAAAGCAAAGCGAGCCGAGGGCGCACGCTGTATCGGGAAAATCTTCTGCTTGAAGGGTGCAAATGCGGATCATGCGGCTTCTCCTTTCTGTTTTTTGTTCAAAAAATGCCGAAAAAGGGTAGAAATCCCTTGACAAACGGGGGTTTTTGAATTATAATAAAAACAAGAATAAATCTAAAATTGAACTGTGAGGGCAAAAACATGACAAAGCAGAGAGAACTGATCCTGCAGATACTCAACCAGGCAGACCGCCATCTGACGGCAGACGAGGTCTTTTTCCTTGCCAAGCTTCGTATGCCCAGTATTGCGATGGCGACCGTGTATAACAACCTCAACGCGATGCACGCCGCAGGAATGATCAGCCGCGTCCACGTGGATGGAGGCGCCGATTGCTTTGAAAAGACTGCCGAGGCGCACGATCATCTGTTGTGCGACGGCTGCGGCAAGCTCTCTAATGTCCGCTTGCCCCGCCTGGGCGCACAGCTGTCCGAGACGCTGGGGATGCCCATCGAGGGGTACGATCTTACCATTCGCTACCTCTGCGCCGACTGTCGGAAGAAGTGAGCGGTTGGGGAGCGACAGTTCGTTAGATCGCACAGACTCCTCAGCCACTTTTTCTTTGCAAGAAGAAGGCGCAAAGAAAAAGTTCGCAAAAAGAAACGCCGATAAAGGAGTTTCGCCCTCTGCGGAGGGCGAGGAGGCTTCCGCAGCCTCCACTGCGCCGCCTTTTGAAAAAGGCGAGCGAAAACTTTTATCAAATTGGCGAAATTCGTTCGTTTTATCTACGGCCTGCAAAGAACCGCTACGGCGGTTCTTTTTTTATCCTTTGCGGATCATTTCAGCAAGAACGCGCCAAAATTCCTCCACCGAGTCAAGGTCAAGCGCTTCGTCGGGGGAGTGAATGTCCTTCATGTCGGGGCCGATGGAGATCATGTCCATGTCGGGCAGGTGGGAGGAAATGACGCCGCACTCCAGTCCTGCGTGAATGATGTCCACCTTTGCCGTCTTGCCTGTGAGACGCTCGTACACCGCAAGGTAGCGGTCGCGCAGGGGGGAGACGGGGGCAAAGTTCCAGCCGGGGTAGCGGCTGTAGTGGCGGGTGGTCATGCCGCAGCGTGCGGCAAGCAGATCCAGCTCTCGCGTGGAGACGTCCAGCTGCTCATCGATGGAGGAGCGGGAGGAGAAGATGAAGGAAAGGGTGTCGGAAGTTTGCTCGATGACGCCGAGGTTTCTCGAAAACTCCACCAGTCCGGGCACGCGGCGGCTCATTTCCAGCACGCCGTTTGCGGCGCAGGCAAGCAGGGTGACGATGGCATCGGTGTCCTCCCGGGTGAGCATGACCGCATCCGCTGCCTCGGTTTTGCAGCTGACCGAGAATCCGCGATCGTCGGCGCACAGCTCCTCGGCGATGCGCTCTGCCTGCTCGGTGATGACGTTCATGGCAAGCTCTGCACTTGGGACGGCGATCGTCGCCTCGCACTCACGCGGAATGGCGTTGTCCTTGGATCCCCCAGAGAGGGCGACCAGCGAAAACGCGGTCTCGGCGCGCAGGGCAGCAAGGATTCTGCCCATGAGCTTGTTGGCGTTGGCTCTGCCACAATGGATGTTCGCGCCCGAATGTCCGCCCATCAGCCCCTTGATCTCGACGCGCAGGCACTCCCCGCCGAAGGGGATCGCGGTCGTTTTGAGCGTCAGGTCGCTGCGGATACCGCCCGCGCAGCCCGCGGTGACGATGCCTTGCTCCTCGCTGTCGAGGTTAATCATCCGTCTTGCCGAAATCTTGGAATAATCAAAGGCGTGTGCGCCGTTGAGCCCCACCTCCTCGGCGGTGGTGAAGAGGCACTCGTAAGCGGGATGTGCCTCGGCTTCTTCGTCCAAAAGCGCCAGCATGACGGCGACGGCGATGCCGTTATCACCGCCCAGGGTGGTGCCCTTCGCACGGAGGTATTTGCCGTCGAGGTAAAGCTTGAGGGGATCCTTGTCAAAATCATGCTCCACGTCTGCGTTCTTTTCGCACACCATGTCGGTATGCCCCTGCAAAAGAAGGGGCGGAAAACTCTCGTAGCCTTTGGAGGCGGGTGCCTTGATGAGGACGTTGTGCATCTCGTCGCGGTAGCACTCCAGTCCGCGGCTTGCGGCAAACGCCTCGAGGTAGGACGCGATCGCCGCCTCGTGGAAGGACGCGCGCGGAATGGCGCTGATCTCCTCGAAAAAGCGGAACACCGATGCGGGCTGTCTGTTTTTGATGATGAATTCCATGTTTCTCTCCCGTTTAACTTGGGGCTGTCGCGCTTGGCGACAGCCCCTTTGAGGTATGTAGATTACAGTCTGATTTTTTTTTCTTTTGCGAGATCTGCGCTGCCGTCGATGAACATATCGAGGTTATCCAGCGATTTGCCCGTTCCGACCGCGACGCAGGAAACCGCATCCTTTGCCACGCGCGTGGGGATTCCCGTGACGCGTGTGAGAAGCTGGTCGAAGCCGTAAAGCAGGCTTCCGCCTCCCGTCATGACGATGCCGTTCTTGAGAATGTCGCCGAGAAGCTCGGGGGGCGTGCGCTCGATCACCAGGCAAACCGCGTTGAGAATTGCCGTGATGGGCTCGGTAAGCGCCTCGATCATTTCCTTGGAGCTGAGCGTGATCACCTTGGGAAGTCCCTGGTGCAGGCAACGGCCCTTGACCTCCACCGTTTTTTCGACGGGATGGTCGTAAACCGCGCCGATGTGACGCTTGATCGCCTCGGCGGTGCGCTCGCCGATGAGCACCTTGTATTTTCTGCGCACGTAGCTCATGATCGCCTCGTCGAATTTATCGCCCGCGATCTTGATGGACTCCGAAACCACCACGCCGCCCAGGGAAATAACCGCGACGTCGGTGGTGCCGCCGCCGATGTCGACGACCATATTGCCCTCGGGGGCGTAGATGTTCAGCCCCGCGCCGATGGCAGCCGCCGTGGGCTCCTCGATGAGGTAGACCTTGCCCGCACCCGCCTCCATGGCCGCGTCCTTGACCGCTCGCTCCTCCACCTCGGTGATGCCCGAGGGGATGCAGATCATGACATTTGGGGGGACAAAGAGGCTTCCGCAAGCGCGGCGGATGAAATATTGCATCATTTTGAGGGTGACGTCGTACTGGCTGATGACGCCGTCTCGCAAGGGACGCACCGCCGTGATGTTTCCGGGCGTTCTGCCCAGCATCTGCTGCGCCTCCCGACCAACCTTCAGAATTCGGTCGGTATTGGTGTCGATCGCCACCACAGAGGGCTCCTGCAACACGATCCCCTTGCCCTGTACGTACACCAAAACGGTGGCCGTTCCCAGGTCAATGCCGATGTTTCGGTTGAACTTGACGCCCCGAACGCTCGAAACAAGTCTTGCAAACAGTCCGCTCGCCTGCTTTTTTTGCGGCGTTGTCTTGCTCTTTGGCATCGCGCGCCCTCCTTCCTCTTTTTTTCTGAATATACATTATCATTATACATGATTATTCTTGGAAAATCAATGTTTTTTTGAAAAAAGTTTTTTGGATGGGGGAAGACCTTGGGAGGAGGGGAAGACCTTGGAAGGGGGAGGACTTCTTTCGGAAAAGAAGTCCTCCC
>JAZQVI010000049.1:0-21397 GCA_045631745.1 Eubacteriales bacterium | reverse complement strand
TTCCCACGCACAAACAAAGGAGGGTATGCTTTGTTCGCACACCCTCCAATAGGATTGCTATTCCTTTTCGTCGGAAAGTTTTTGGAAGTCATGAAACCTTTTTCCCAAAAAGGTTTCAAGCGGAGCGCGAGGCAGAGCCTCGCGACCTTCCGGTTTGGGCAAAGCCCACGACCTTCCCATCAATCCTTTACAAACTCGTGATAAATGGCGTTGAGCGCTTTTTCAATGTCGTGCTCATCGATACCGACGATGATGTTGAGCTCGCTCGATCCCTGGTCGATCATGCGGATATTGATATCGGCGTTGGACATCGCGTAGCAAACGCGAGCAGCCGTACCTTTTGCCTTAACCATACCGCGGCCAACCACGGCAATGAGGGCAAGACCGTCCTCGCAGACGACGCTGTCGGGGCGTACACGCTTGTTGAGGCTGGTGAGAACCTTTTCGCGGTGCTCGTCAAGCGAAGCGGTGGGAACAACCACGCTCATGGTGTCGATACCCGAGGGAAGATGCTCGAAGCTGATGTCGTAGTCCTCGAGAACGTCGAGAACCTTTCTGCCAAAGCCGACCTCGGCGTTCATCATATCCTTTTCGATGGTGATAACCGAGAGGCCCTTCTTGCCGGCGATACCGGTGATGACCGTGTCGGCGTCATAGTCGCTCGAGGTGGGCACGATCATGGTGCCGGGCGCATCGGGCTCGTTGGTGTTGCGGATGTTGATCGGAATGCCCGCGTGACGAACGGGGAAGACGGCATCCACGTGCAGAACGGTCGCGCCCATGTAGGAAAGCTCGCGCAGCTCACGGTAGGTGATGGTGCGAATGGGGCGAGGATTCTTCACGATGCGGGGGTCGGTCATAAGAAATCCCGACACGTCGGTCCAGTTCTCGTAAAGCTCGGCATCGGCGGCAGCTGCCACGATCGAGCCGGTCACGTCAGAGCCGCCGCGGCTGAAGGTTTTGATGGTGCCGTTTGGCATCACGCCGTAGAAGCCGGGAATGACGGCGTAGGTGTGCTTTTTCAGCTCCTCGCGCAAAAGACGGTCAGTGGTTTCCTCGTCGTAGGTGCCGTTGTCCTTGAAGCTGATGACAGACTCGGCGTCGATGAACGCAAATCCGAGGTATTTCGCCAGGATAATCGAGTTGAGGTATTCTCCGCGGCTGGCTGCGAAGTCGCGTCCGGTGTGGTGCTGAATACCGTTCTGAATATATTCAAGCTCGCCCGAAATGTCAAAATTTATGCCGAGATCGCGGATGATGCCGTTGTAACGCTCCTTGATACGGCCGAAGTATTCGGTGATATCCTCGTTGTTGTGCGCCATTTCGTAGCAATGGTAGAGCATATCGGTTACCTTGATATCCGCAGAGAAGCGCTTTCCGGGGGCGGAGGCCACCACGTAATGTCTGTCGGGATCGGCTTTTATGATCTCTGCAACGCGGCGAAACTGATTGGCGTCAGCCAAAGAGGAGCCGCCGAATTTCACAACTTTAATTCCCATTTGTTTTTTGTCCTTTCAGGGTACAAATCTGTCGTTTTTACTAATTATTATATGAAAAATTCATCATTTTGTCAAGAGGTTTTGCGTCGTTTTTTCGAATTGCCAAAAATATTCTTAAAAAACTCGTTTTTCCCAAACAAAGGGATTGCAAAAAACGATCTTTCGTGATAGAATAAGGGGGATAGAGACCTTCCGTCCGACGGACGGAGACCGAAAAGGAGATGGTTTGATGGAGCGGAAAAGCGGCGTGCTGATGCACGTTTCGTCGCTGTGGGGCGACTATTCGGAGGGATCCCTCGGCCAAGAGGCGAGGGAATGGATCGATTTTTTGGCGGATTGCGGATTTGGTGTGTGGCAGGTGTTGCCATTTTGTCTGCCCGATGACTGCAATTCTCCCTACAAATCCAATGGTGCATTCAGCGTCAATCCCAACTTCATCGACCTGCCTACCCTCAACCGACTGGGACTTCTGACCGATGAGGAATTGCGTGATGCACGTCAAAAAACGCCGTACGTATGCGAATTTGACCGACTTCGCGCCGAGCGTTTCACCCTTTTGCGGCGTGCCGCGTCCAGAGTCAAGGACTGGCGGCCCATCGAGGGATTTCTTCGCAACCACCCCCAAACGGCAGCCTTCTGCCGTTTCATGGCGCTCAAGGAGGCGAACGGGGGCAGGGAATGGAAGGATTGGACCGTAACCGAGCCGGATGCGGATACCCTCAAGACGTGGCAGTTCACCCAGTACGAGTTTTGTTGTCAGTGGGCGGAGCTCAAGGCCTACGCGAACTCCAAGGGGGTCAGGATCATCGGGGATATTCCCATTTACGTGGCGTATGACAGTGCCGACGTATGGGCAAACCGCGAGCTGTTTCAACTTGACGAGGAGAATATTCCCACAGGCGTTGCGGGCGTTCCCCCCGACTATTTTTGCGAGGATGGTCAGCTTTGGGGCAACCCTCTCTACGATTGGGATGCTATGAAACGGGACGGCTACGCCTGGTGGCAGGAGCGGATCCGCTTCATGCTGGAGCTCTTTGACGGCGTACGGATCGATCATTTCCGAGGATTGGAGTCTTATTTTTCGGTGCCGGCAGGGGAGACGACTGCCCGAAACGGCAGCTGGATTCCGGGGCCCGGCATGGATCTGATTCGCGCGATCGAGCCGTATTGCAAGAACAAGCTCATGATCGCGGAGGATCTTGGCGTGATTACCAAGGAGGTTCAGGCGCTGGTGGAGGAGAGCGGATTCCCGGGTATGCGCGTGCTGCAGTTCGGATTCCTCGGAGATGAGAACTCCCCCCATTTGCCGCATCACTACAAAAATCATTGCGTGGCGTACACAGGCACGCACGATAACAACACCCTTCTCGGCTATGTTTGGGAGCTGGGGGAGGAGCAGCGCCGTCGGATGCTGGAGTATTTCGGATTCTACGGCGCCGACTGGAATCAGTCGTATGGCGCGATCCTGCGTTCCATGTTTGCAAGCCATGCGGGGCTTCTGATTCTGCCCGTGCAGGATCTGCTCCTTTACGGCGAGGACACCCGAATCAACCGCCCCGGAAACAGCCAAGGAAACTGGAGCTATCGCATCAAAAGAGAACAGCTTTGGGAGATCCGTCGGGAGACCTTCAGAGGCTGGAACCGTCTGTACGGACGGCTCTGACGGGGTGGAAAATAATGTTTCACAAGAGGACTGCTTGCCACAAGGCAAACCGCCCTCTTTTTTTTGTCAATCTTTCACAAAAATATCTGCATTCCAAGTGCTTGTCTTGACAATATGAAAAGATATATGCTATAATAATATGGTTAATAATCTCCGGGCGCCGACAAAGACGCCCCCATTTCCATTCGCGCGTGTGTGAGCAAAATGAGATGCTGCTGATCGATGTTTTGATGCAGCAAACAGGGCATGCAAGTGCTCTATGCAGAGCAGAGAGAAGGCACCGTGGTATCAGTACGAGGAAATTGTCTACAACTACCTATGTGCCATGTCGTGGCTGGTATTGTGAGAGGCCGGAAGCCCATGAGTCTGCAACCGACAGAAAGAATGCGTTCATCACGCGGGAAGGGCATCGATGTCGGCGCAGATATTTTCCAAAGAGGAATCTGCCTGCCCAGCGACATCAAGATGACCGCACAGGAGCAGGACACCATTATCGAGATGATAAAAAGCTGTTTTGAGTAATTTCATTTGAAGGTTTTACTATGTACAAAAAATTTTTTAAGAGACCGCTTGATTTTTTTCTGTCGCTGATGGGGCTGATCGTACTATCACCGGTATTGGTGATTTTATGTGTGGTCGGAGCGATCAAGATGAAGGGCAATCCCTTTTTTCTGCAGCCCAGGCCCGGCAAGAAGGGGAAGGACGGCAGGGAAAAGATCTTTAAGCTGATTAAATTCCGCACGATGAGCAATGCCAGAGATGCGGAGGGAAATCTTCTTCCGGATGACCAAAGACTTGGCAAATACGGTGCATGGCTGAGAAGCACGTCGCTTGACGAGCTGCCCGAGCTGTTCAATATCGTGGCAGGGGATCTCTCTCTTTGCGGACCGAGACCCTTTCTCGTGAGAGATTGTGTGTTCATGACCGAGGAGCAGAGAAGACGCCATGACGTTCGTCCGGGTCTGACAGGTCTTGCACAGGTGAATGGACGCAACAATATCACCTGGGAGCAGAAAATGGAATATGATCTGCAGTACATCGACAGGGGAATTACCTTTTTTGGAGACATGAAGATTCTTTTATGCACCGTGGGGAAGGTTTTGAAACGGAGCGATACCGTTCGAGAGGGAACGGTTTCCGACATCGATTTTGGAGATTGGCTGATGCAGCAGGGAAAGGTCGACCGGGAAACATATGATAAAAAGCAGGAAGAGGCACAGGAAATGCTGAAGGTGTGACGATGAGATATGACAATTTTTCAGTAGCCATCTCCGTCTATCAAAATGACAAGGCGGAATTCTTTGACCGCGCACTGGAAAGCATTACAGATTTGCAGTCGGTCAAGCCAAGTGAGATCATTCTGGTTGTTGACGGTCCGATTGGAGACGATCTGAATGCGGTGATTGCAAAGTACGAGCAAAAGGATCCTTGCTTCCAGACTGTCCGCTTGCCTCAGAACGGCGGACTCGGAAATGCGTTGCGCGTTGCCTTGGAGCATTGTAATTTTGAATTGGTCGCAAGAATGGATAGTGACGATGTTGCCTGCCCGGATCGATTCGAGCAGCAGTTGAACGTGTTTATGAACTGTCCAGATCTGGATATTGTGGGCGGAGATATTTCCGAGTTTGTTGACACAGAGGACCACATCGTTGCGTACAGAAGGGTTCCGGTCGGAGATGCAGAGATCAAGGAATACATGAAGGTCAGATGCGCCTTTAACCACGTATCGGTGATGTACAAAAAGAGCGCCGTTATGAGGGCAGGAGGATATTTGGATCTGTTCTGGAACGAAGACTACTATCTTTGGATTCGTATGCTGGAACAGGATTGCAAAATGGCAAACACCGGCACGGTCCTTGTCAATGTTCGAACCGGAGAGGATATGTACAAACGGCGCGGAGGCATCAAGTACTACCGAAGCGAGAAGTTTTTGCAGGATTATATGCGAAAGAAGCATGTGATTGGTTTTTCAACCTGTTTTCTGAATCTTACAAAAAGAGTGATTGTACAGATCCTTTTGCCGCCGAAAATCAGAGGCTGGGTGTTCAGAAAGTTCGCGAGGAAATAAATATGGCGGAATATACAAGGGGACTTGTCAGCGTTATCATTCCAACCTATCGGCGGAGTGAGATGCTGGACAGGGCCGTGAAAAGTGTTTTGAATCAGAGTTATGATAACCTGGAGCTGCTGCTCGTTAATGACAATGTTCCCGATGATGAATATTCGCAGGCGCTTTTGCAGAGGGTGAAGGAATATGAGCAGGATCCTCGATTCCGGCTGATTTTGCAGGAAAAGCACGTCAACGGTGCGGTTGCGAGAAACGTAGGGATCCGACAGGCGAAGGGCGAGTACATCGCTTTCCTGGATGATGACGACTGGTGGGAGCCAGAGAAACTGAAAATGCAGGTCGACACCTTAAGTCAACTGCCGTCCGAATGGGGAGGCGTCTCTTGCCAGTACTCATTTGTGGATCGGAACGGAACCGTTACTGGACGCTCCTCGTCCTATCGCGATGGCAATATTTATATCGATATTTTGAATCTCGTTACGGATGTTACCACGTGCTCGTTGTTGCTCAGACATTCTGCCTTGGATGAGGCGGGATATTTTGACGAGAATCTTCTCAGACATCAGGATTTTCAACTTTTGGTGAACTTTACGGTTCGGTATAAGCTGAAGCTGGTTCATGCGTATTTGCTGAACATCGATGTCAGCGACGTACAGAACAGACCAAACGGAGAAAAGCTCTTGGAGCACAAGCAACGATTTTTTGAGTCGGTTGCGCCTGTGATGTCCCGTATCTCTCCGCGAGATCAGAAATGTATTCGGTGTATGCATCGATTTGAGCTGGGATATGTGTTTTTCAAAAATGGGAATATCCGAAAAGGATTCAAATATACCATGGCGGTCTTCACGTCTCCAAAGGCCTTTGGTTTGGCGTGCAAAAAAACACTTAAGAAAATCAGAGAGATGTCATCAAGATAGGAAAAAGAGAAAAGCGTATGAATATTATGATTTTTTCTTCGATATATCCGTCGCCTGCCGCGTGCGGGATTCCAAACGATACCAAGGTGGTTCACTATTATGCCAAGCAGTGGCAAAATGAAGGGCACCGTGTTCGGGTCGTTTACTTGCATTTTTCGTCTGTAAAAAGAATTTTCCGAGCAACAGGCCTTAAGAAAATCTATGGAATGGAATCGGATTACGAATACGAGGGCATTCCCGTACATTTGCTGGACTATCAGTTGCTGTTCCCAGGACGTAATTATTTATCTGCGTTCCAGGCAAAGAATGCGGAACGGAGAATTTTGAAATGGATGGAGCAATCGTTTGTGCCGGACAAGGTTTTTGTTCATTTTCCCTGCTCGTTCAAGGGGATTGCGTGCGTGTCCGCATTTGATTGCCCCACAATGGCGGTATTGCACAACGTGGACATTTACACTATGCGGAGAAAAAAGGAGCTGTGCGGAGAACTCAACCGATATCGGAGCCTTGGCGGACGAAATGCGAACATTTGCAGGATCGCGTCGGAGCAGCTTTTGCGCGAATGCGCTTTGGTACTGTCAGGGATCGATGAATCTCTGATTCCGCCGGTCGAATGGATACGGCAAAAGGCGTCTCAGACATCTGATTGCATCAGAATTGTCTATGCCGGGAATCTCATCAAGCTAAAAAAGGTTGACGTTGTTCTCAAGGCGCTGGAGCAGGTCGACTTTGCGTACCGGCTCGATATCATTGGTGACGGACCGGAAAAGAATAAATTGATGACTATGGCGAGCGGGAACGAAAACATTGTTTTCAGAGGAAGAATGAGCCGTGAGGCAACGATTGATGCCATGCGTGAGGCAGACGTTTTTGTGATGGTCAGCAGTCCCGAGACATTTGGGCTGGTCTATCTTGAGGCAATGGCGCAGGGTTGTATTACCGTTGGTAGCCGAGGCGAGGGAATCGACGGCGTTATTGTGGACGGGAAAAACGGTTTTTTGGTTCCACCCGGAAATGCCGATGAGCTGGCGGCGCGCCTGAAGAAAATTGCCATCATGTCCTCGGAGGAGAAACAAAATATGGTTTTCTCGGCATGCAAGGATGCTGCGAGCATGACGGATCTTCAGATGGGCATGAAGTATTTTCATATGAATGTCTGACCGATAGGGTAGGGGTTGCATGGTCAAGTAGGATTGAAGTCACAAAGGAGGATCAGCTGTTGACGAATCAGAACAATGTGCCACAATCAAGAGAAACGCTTTCTTTTATTGATTTGTGGTCGATGGTTTATTTGCTTATGGTATATTCGTTTACCTTGATATTTCAGCAGGCAAACATCATCCTTTTTGCAGTCTATTTTCTTTGCGCGATTCCGTTCATTTATCATCTCGATAAATTTGCAAGCATTTGTTTCTTATTGTCCACAATGTCTTACTTTTTTCTAGGGAGCGATGAAGGACTCTGGAGTCTGTACACCATTCTTGCTCTGCTGCTGATTGTGAATGCTTGTCTCAAGGGCATTCTCATTCTGCCCATAAAGGCGTGCGTGTATCTTCTTTGGATCGCGCTGGCGGTGGTCCTTTCCTATCTGCAGTCTCAGATTGGTTATTCCATGGGAATGTTTGCGATGATTTATAACATTGCAATGGCGATTGTGATTGTTACCACCTTGACCGTTGATCAGGAAACGATTGTTTCTTTTCTGCCCAAGATTGCCTCCTTGCAGCTTGTGGCATACGTCGGAATGCTTTTGATCAACGGACATTTCGATGGCTATGGCTTCAGCGTGTCAGAGCGCGTGAACCATAACACGTTCGGAACCTCGGTAGCAATCATCAGTGTCATTTTGTTTGTCAAAATCGTGTTTTTCGGGGAGGGCGCTGCCCTGTATAAATTCTTTTGGGCGCTCTCACTTGTGCTTGTTATCGTATCCGGCTCGAGAAATGCACTTCTGGCAATGATTTTGACATCTGTAATTGTGTACATGGTTGCCCAAACGCATCAGGGTAAGACCTTGTCGGGTGGATTGAAGTTTTTGGTTGTTGCCTGTGCCCTGGTTTTGGTAGGAGGATTGGTCCTGCCCGAAATCGGCATTGATCTCTCCAGATATGATTACGTGGAGCTGATCGGAAGCGGAGGATCCAACCGATCCATCATTTGGGAGACTCTGTCTCCAGTGATCTGGAGAGATTACAAATGGTTTGGCTACGGTCCCGGACATTTTTGTTCCGAGGAAATGATTCATGCGCTGATGGATTTGGATTACAAGCACACTCATAACACGATTTTCGAAGCATGGGGAGAGCTCGGATTTTTCGGATTGATACCGTTCGCGCTGATCTTGATCTATGCATTCAGACGGGGGTATTCTCATATCAAGCATGAAGGCGGCGCTCTCATGATCGGGTTTGTGTTCATGGTGCTGCTGTTGCTTGGCTTGGGAGAGTCTTTGTTTGCCAATATTGAGTTGTGGATCATCATTGGATTGCTGTTTGGAATCGAAACTCCGGATGAAGAAATCGTAGAGGAGCAGGAAACAGAACATGTTGAGAAGTAAATTAAAAAAACAGTTTCCGGGATTGTATGAGTGGTATCTCCATATGCAGCAACGAAGATGCATCGCAAACGTCAATCGCCGGAAAAGGCTTAGACAGGATCGGTACGAGGCAGAGATCTCTAAGCAATACAAGCAACGCATCGGTCATGAAATGAATTGGAATGCGCTTGATTCTTATACTGAAAAGATGCAGTGGGCGAAGCTTTACGATAAAGACCCCCGAAAGAGCGAATTGTCCGACAAATACAGGGTTCGCGAATGGGTTGCAGATAAAATCGGTGAGGAGTATCTCATCGGTTTGCTTGGCGTGTGGGATTCCTTTGAGGAAATCGATTTTTCAAAGCTTCCCGACCGCTTTGTTCTGAAAACGAATCACGGAAGTTCTACTAACGTAATCGTGCAGGACAAGCATACGCTTGACCTGAAAAACACCAAGCGGAAATTCAAGGATTGGCTGGATACCGATTTCGGATACAAATCCATGGAGCTGCATTATTCCGATATTGCTCCCAGGATCATTGCTGAGGAATATATCGAAACGGCGAGCGGCGAGCTGCAGGATTATAAATTTTTATGCTTTGACGGGGAACCGCATTTTTGTTGGGTGGATATGGGAAGATATTCAAACCATACAAGAAATGTGTACAATCTGGATTGGGAGCTTCAGCCGTGGAATCAGGAAGCATACGCGCATTACGGGGAACCCATCGAGAAACCGAAAAATTTCGATCGCATGGTGGAAATCGTCAAGGTGCTGGCAGAGGGCTTTGCACACGTCAGAGTTGACTTGTATAACGTGGACGGCAAAATCTATTTTGGCGAAATGACCTTTACCAACGGTGGAGGATTTGATCGAATCCTTCCCATGGAGTATGATAAAATGCTGGGAGATCTATGGAATCTTCCGCGTTCAAACTGATTAAAAATTCAAACGGTAAAGGAGGTGAGCGACTGTGAGCAGAGGCAGGCAATTAAAATTAAATACCGTCGTTGGCATGCTTAGCCAATTGGTGACGTTGGTGTGTGGATTTATTGTTCCCAAGCTCATTCTTAGTTACTATGGAACTGAGGTGAATGGCTTGGTGTCCTCCATTACGCATTTCCTGTCGTTCATTTCTTTGGCTGAATGTGGAATGGGCGTTGTGGTGCAATCGTCACTGTACAAGCCCCTTGCTGAAGGTGATCATGAAAAAGTAAGCTGCGTGCTTGTTTCAGCAGAGCGTTTTTTCGGGAAGATTGCAATGATTCTGGCGGGTTACATTTTTGTGTTGCTTTTTGCATACCCGCTGATTGTTGACACTTCGTTTGACGGGTGGTACACTGCTACGTTGATCGGAGCAATTTCCATCAGTACCTTTGTTCAGTATTTTATCTGTATGTCATACAGATTGCTGCTTACGGCCGACCAGAAGGGGTACGTACAACTGTTATTCAGTATTATGACGCAGATCATCAATGCTGTTCTGTGTGTGGTGCTGGCAAGTGCAGGCAGTTCGATCCAATTTCTGAAGCTGTGTACTTCGATCGTCATGCTGCTACAACCCTTGCTGTTGATGATTTATGTGAAAAAGCATTATAGAATCAACAAAAAGGTGAATATTGTCGGAGAACCGATTCAGCAAAAATGGAATGGTGTCGCTCAACATGTTGCGTATGTCGTTTTGGAAAACACGCCTACTGCGGTTTTAACTTTTTTTTCAACGATTTCAAATGTATCGGTTTACCATGTCTACTATTTGGTAGTGAGTGGCATTAAGGGCGTGATCACATCTGCTGTCTCCGGTATGCAATCGTTGTTAGGCAATATGTATGCCAAAGGGGAAACACAGGCATTGAATCGAACATTTACATACTATGAGTGGGTCATGCATATCGTAGTTGTTTTTCTGTTTACATGTACCGCCGCATTAATTGTACCGTTCGTTCGAGTTTACACTGCGGGAATTACCGATGCAAATTACATTTATCCCATGTTCGGCATTTTAATCGCAATGGCGCAGATGCTGTTTTGCCTGAGACTGCCTTATAATGCAATGATCTTTGTGGCGGGGCACTACAAGCAAACGCAAAATAGCGCGTGGATTGAAGCGGCAATCAACATTGTCATATCAATTGTACTGGTATTTCATTATGGACTGGTTGGCGTAGCCGTGGGAATGCTGGTGGCAATGGCGTACAGAACCGTATATTTGGCATTTTATCTGCGGAAAAACATTATGATGAGACCCACAAGATATTTTATAAAACACATCGTCATAGATGTAATCGCGATTGTCCTCTCTCTGCTTGCTACGTCTGAGATTCGGATGACTGATGTTTCCTATGTGTCATGGATCTTCCTGGCACTGAAGGTTGCGCTGGTAGTGGGAGTGATTGTGTTGGGATTGAATACAGTCTTTTATATCAATTTAATGAGGGACACGATATTTCGTTTTCTGCGCATCAGGTCAAAAAAAATCGAAGGGATCGAATAGAAATGACACTGTTTGAAAAAATCACAAAAAAAGAAGAAAAGCTCTCTCTGGTAGGTCTTGGCTATGTGGGCATGCCGATCGCGGTTGCCTTTGCAAGCAAGGGGATTGACGTGATCGGCTTTGATCTGAACAAGGCAAAGATCGAGCTGTATCAAAACGGAGTTGATCCAACCAAGGAGGTCGGTGATGACGCGATCAAGAATACCACTGTATATTTCACCTCCGACGAGCGGGATCTGCAACGCGCAAAATTCCACATCGTTGCCGTTCCCACACCGGTGAACACTGATCATACCCCCGATCTGACTCCTGTTATTGGAGCGTCCGAAATTGTTGGACGTAATCTTACCAAGGGGTCCTACGTTGTGTTCGAATCTACCGTATATCCGGGTTGCACCGAGGATGTTTGCATTCCGATTCTGGAGCGCGAGTCCGGCTTGAAGTGCGGCGTTGATTTTAAGGTGGGATACTCTCCCGAGAGAATCAATCCCGGAGATAAGGTACATAGACTGGAAAACATTACGAAGATTGTGTCGGGCTGTGACGAGGAAGCGCTGCAGACCATCAAGGCGGTGTACGATATCGTCATTGAGGTAGGCACATATCCCGTGAGCAACCTGAGGACCGCAGAGGCGGTCAAGGTTGTGGAGAACAGCCAGCGAGATATCAATATTGCATTCATGAATGAGCTTTCAATGGCATTTGACAAGATGGATATTGACACCAACGAGGTGGTGGACGGTATGAATACCAAGTGGAATGCGCTTGGCTTCCGACCCGGCCTTGTGGGCGGGCACTGCATTGGCGTTGATCCGTATTATTTTACCTATCAGGCAGAAAAGCTGGGCTATCATAGTCAGATTATTCTCAATGGACGTATCGTGAACGACAGCATGGGAAAATTTGTGGCGGATGCAGCGATCAAGCAAATGATTGCAGTGGGACAGGCTCCCAAAAAGTCCAAGGTGGTCATTCTCGGACTCACCTTCAAGGAGAATTGCCCTGACACCAGAAACAGCAAGGTCGATGATATTATCAAGCGCTTGGCAGAGTACGAGATCACCCCCATTGTAGTGGATCCTTGGGCGAGTGAAAGAGATGCAATGCACGAGTACGGTGTAACGCTTACCAAGCTGGAGGATGTCAAGGACGCCGATTGTGTGATCGTGGCGGTTGCCCATCATGAATTCAGAGCCATGAGCATCGATGATATCAAGAGACTTTTCAAGGCTTGCGATGATAGCGAGAAGGTACTCATCGACGTGAAGGGACTGTATCAGATCTCAGATCTGAAGAATAGCGGTATGAAGTACTGGAGACTGTAATGCTGAGCATCAATAAAGAGTGTTGAACATATTTTCGTGCAGGTGTTCGGAAAAGCGATGTCATTCTTATGCGTAAGCAGAAAGAAAATTACAGTAAAGCGTTTTCAACACCATGGGATGAAAATCGGAAATGGTTACACAATATGCTGCAATATATTGCATGATGACAGATAACCGAGGATATGAAAGGATGATGACAATGGAGATGTTTCGTCTGATACGCTCTGCGATCAACGGAGAAAAGCTCTCGGACAGGGATCTGGAATCTCTTTCCTCCGAGCAGCTCAGCTATATGATGAAGCTATCTCGCTGGCACGATGTGGATCATCTTTTTGCCTGGGGTCTCAAGCAAAACGGGATCACATCCGAAATGGATGCGGTGATTGAAAAAAGAATCCTGATGGCGATTTATCGGCAAGAGAGAATGAAATTCGATTATGACAATCTGTGTGATGCGCTTGAAAAAGCGCAGATCCCGTTCATGCCACTGAAGGGCTCTGTGCTTCGGAAATACTATCCCGAGGCATGGATGCGGACAAGCTGCGACATTGACATTCTGGTGCATGCCGAGGATGCGAAAAGGGCGATGTCCGTTTTGGTTGAGCATGGATACACCTATCAGGATCAAAGTGCTCATGATATTTCTCTGCGCAGTCCTTACGAGGGAAACGTGGAGCTGCATTATGATCTGATTGAAGAGGGAAGAGTTCGTCAGTCCTCGGAGGTGCTGGCAAGCGTATGGGATACCGCCACCGTTCGGGAGGGCTTTTCTCATTGGTATGAGATGACGGATGAAATGTTCTATTTTTACCACATTGCTCACATGGCAAAGCACGTCCTGGAGGGTGGATGTGGAATCAGGGCATTCGTGGATCTTTGGATTATGGATCGTATTCAGAATATCTCAACAGATCGCCGAAATCAACTTCTTGAACGGGGCGGGTTGCTGAGATTTGCCGATGTTGCACGTAAATTGAGTCGGGTGTGGTTCGAGGATGAGGCACATGACTCTGCGTCGCAGCAGATGGAGGATTACGTTCTGCGCGGCGGTGTTTACGGCAGCGATGAGAACTGCATCATGGTCAAACAACAAAGAACCGGAGGTCGCCTTCGCTATGTGATGTCCAAGATTTTTCTGTCCTATGATGTGATCAAATATCACTATCCGATTCTGCAAACACATCGTTGGCTTACCCCGATCATGCAGGTCCGCAGATGGTTTAAGCTGATTTTTTGCGGTCATTTGAAGCGCGTGAGCCGAGAATTGCACTATAGCAGCAGCATCACAAGCGCAGAATCAGCAGATACACAAAATTTTCTGAACAATATGGGATTATAAAAAAGCGCCCCGCCCCACGCATTTGGGAGGGGCGTTGCGCTTTTGCTTTGCCTGTTACGTGCCTGTCACTTGCCCGAACGTCTCATAGAGCTCACGGGCGATGGCTTGCATTTCGGCTTCTCCCACCTTTGCCACCTGTCGGTCGTAGGTGAGGAGCCCGTTGGTCTCGTCCTCCACATCGCTCACCTGGGTGAGCACTGCGGCTGAAAGACCGTTCTGTATCGACGGGAGAACCTGCTCGCGGTAAAGAGATGCAAGGGCGTTCCCGAATTCCTCGGTCGTCTTGAAGAATCGGTAGCCGTAGGTCTTATCCAGATTGAAAGAGTGTCCCTCGATCTTGCAGGAGTAGCCGCCGAACTCAGAGAGAACCAGCGGACGGTCGGGGGAGGGGGCGAGCTTGAGCTTTTTGAAGTAGATATGCTCGCTGTCCACGTCGGAATGATGCTCACGGAACCAGCCCGAGGTGGCGTCCCAAATGCGAGAGGGGTCATGCGATTTCAATTCTTTCCAGATGCGGTCGGCATCGTATTGACCCCAACCCTCGTTAAAGATCGTGTAATAGACCACCGAGGGGTGATTATAAAGGAGATCGGCGGTTTCCCGCGCATCAGCCTCAAACTGCGCGCGGCGTTTGGGAGACGCTTTGTGGGTAATGCCTGATTTGAGCCCTGCGGTGGGGAGGGCAGTGTCGATCAAAAAGCTGTATTTTCCGCTGTTGACCATGTCCTGGAAGACCAGCATGCCGTATTTATCGCAGGCGTAGTAGAATCTTTCGGGCTCGATCTTGATGTGCTTGCGGAGCATATTGAATCCCATCCGCTTCATGGCGAGCACGTCAAAATCGTATCCGTCGGGGGAGGCGGGTAGGTAGATGCCGTCGCTGAAGTACCCTTGGTCGAGCAGTCCATGGCAGAAGATGGGCTGTCCGTTGAGGGCGATAAAGGAGCGTCCGTTCCGCTTTTGAATCTCCACCGTACGAAGGGCAAAGTAGGATTCGATGCGGTCAGAGCCGTCGGTCAGAGAAAACTCATAAAGGTAGGGATTTTCAGGTGTCCAGAAAATCGGATTTTCAATCTCAACCGTGATGCAATTTCCCTCATAGGTGTAGACCTTGTCGCCGTCCGAGGTCTTGATTGTGAGCGTCTTTTGGCTTTTGCCCCCCGAGCTCTCGACCGTCACGTTCTTGAGGGTAGGGGTGATCCTGATGGAGCGGATAGCGTCTGCGGGCAGGCTCTCCAGCCAAACGGTTTGCCAAATACCCGAGACGGGCGTGTACCACATTCCGCCGCGACGTCTTGTTTGCTTGCCGTAGGGCAGATCAGGATCCAGCTCGTCGGTGACCACCACGAGAAGCTCGTTTTCACCCTTCCTGAGAGAATCGGTGATGTCAAAGGAAAAGGGCAAATATCCACCCACGTGCATGCCGATTTCCCGTCCGTTGACGAGAACGCGCGCGATCTGATCCACCGCGCCAAAGTGCAGCATCACGCGATCCTTTTTAAATCCTTCGGGAAGCGTGAATGTTTTGCGGTAAAGATAGGTCTCCCCCTTCTCCATCTCGCGCTCAATGCCCGAAAGCCTCGATTCGGGAGGGAAGGGCGCACGAATGTCACCGAGGTTGGTCTCTCTGTCACCTTTTTTTACCGAGAGCTGCCATTTGCCGCCAAGGGGAAGAAAAGAATCGCGTTTCATCTGCGGACGGGGGTATTCCTCGTCCCAGGAGGCGTGTCCGTCCTCTTCAAAGGGCGTTTTCAAATCCTTGCAGAGCCGAGGCTTCTGACGGGAGAGGATCACAAGCAACAGGATCACACTCACGATCGCGGCAATCAGAGCGGCGAGGAAGATGTTCTCGTTGGGGAGGAAGGAGGTCGTTCCGTCGTTGTTCTGAATGACCTCAGCGTTGGCAAGCACCGTTTTGCCGATCCATGGGCCGATCACGCCGGGGATCAGCACCTGAGACACGATGCGGATTCCCTGAAAGCGCCCCGCCTTGCCCTCGGGGGTAAGGTCACGGATGCGCGCGCCAAAGACGGCGGCGGTAGAGAGGAATCCCGACATCATCAAAAGGGAAGCGACGAATACGGGGGCGGTGGTGCGGAAGAAGTAAAGCCCCACGTACCCCACGCAAAGGGATGCAAGCGCGGTGAAGACCGAGGGGGCAAAGCCCTTCTTGTCGTAGAACTTTCCCCAGAAGATGGTGAACACCGATGCGAGAATGATGGCGGGAGCCATGATAAAGACGTAGTCGGTCATGCCAAGACTGCTCTCGTAGTAGATGATCAGATAGGGCATGAAGATCTGAATGGAGATGTTAAAAACTGCAAAGCAGCAGAGGGAGAGATAGAGGGCTGTGTTTTTGCGTACCGTAGAGGGGAGAAATCCGTGAATAACGGTTGCAAGATAGCCGTCCTCCGCCCGCGGAACAGGCGGCTCCTGGATCAAAAAGAATCCAATGATACCCGAAAGGATCACCACACCGCCGATGATGGAAAAGATCCATACCCAACTGCCGTTGTCATTGAGATCAAACGCCATGAATCCACCAAAGACGGCAAGAATAGCGATCAGAGGCATGGTGGCATTGATGCCCTCGGCAGAGCCGCGGTTGGTGGCATCGGTGGAGTCGGTCAGCCAAGCGTTGAACGCCGCGTCGTTTGCAGATGAGCCGAAGAAGGTCATCAGACAGTCAAGCGCAATGACCAGCGAGCAGCCAAGAGCTGCCGCCGAGACGGTGGCAGGCACCATCTGCTCCAGCCAGTCCAGGCGAAGCGCCGCAAAACCGAGAATGGAAATTCCCCACAGGATGTAACCCCCGCAGATAAAGAGCCGACGCTTGCCGATGCGGTCGGAGAGCGCTCCGATGAGCACGGTGGTCACCGTCGCGGCGACGGCACTCGCGGCAACCATCGCCGAGATGTCGGCGGCAGAGGCGTGAAAGATCTTGTAGATAAAAACGTTGAGATACATATTCTCAACCACCCAGGCGATCTGACCGATCAACCCAAACAGGGTTAGGGCGCATAAGAATTTTGGAGATAGCTTCGTTTTCATAGTTCCTCCCATTCGATTTGATTTCTTCATTTAGATTTGTATATCAGCCGCTTTTATTATATCACACACCGAGCCCTTTGTCAATCTGTCCTTTTTTCCTGCGAGGGTAAAAAAAGGTGTTTTATTTGCTCGAAATGATAAAAAATTATTGACAAAATAAGGTGGAGGTGATATAATGAGGGTGAAATCGTATCTCGGGCAAGAGATGCGAAAAAGCATTACATAAAAGGAGACAAAATAATGAAAAAGCTTTCTCTTCTGATGGCGCTCGCAATGTTCATTACCATTGGCGGCGTTTACGCAAGCTGGCATTATCAGAATGCTACCATCGAGCCCAAACACACATACTTTAACAAGATCCAGCTGACCGAGATCGTGCCGGATGGCGAAAAGGGTGCGATTCGTGTAAATCACTCCGGTCTTGTCATTGAAATCGACGATGCGAATGATGATAAGGCTCCGGAGCTTGTTGTCAAAGGCACTATCACGATTTACTACACTCCCGCTGCGGATAATGTCGATGTGCCGGATCTGTACTACCACCTTGGCATGAGCAATCCCGCATTGGGAGCTACGAACAACCACGTTGATCCCGTGTCGGCTCTCACGTTTAAGGGTGATTCGATTTTCACTACTTACAACACTGCGAATCACAAAATTGACCGGACCCAACTGGTTTCTAATGGAGACGGCTCCTACGTTTATACCATTGATGAGGCTACGTTGCAATCCTATTTCGCAATCAACACTGATATTGTTCTTTCCACTTATCAGGATTATTTGGAGTATAACAACGCGCTTGCTGCTATGAACTACGGAATCACCGTTGGTGAATACGTTGAAACTGTCATTGAATAATCTGAGCAAAACTGCTTAACCCATCTATATTCACAATTTGCATAGGCAGTTGCGCTTCGGTGCAACTGCCCTCTGCCGTTCACGAGGATAATCATGTTTGATATGACGCCACACGAGCTCTACACTTTTACGCTGTGCTGCATCGTGTTTTCCATCTTTACAGTTCTCTTTTCCGTCATGATTGGATATCTGACTTCTCAGCATCTGAAGTTGATCCGACACGGCGTTATGGACGTAAAGATTTTAACTGAACATCAAAAGCGGGCGGAGAAAACGTATTCCGGCGTAGGAAAGTTCATCGACCGCTTTGTTTCTGCCCTTCTGTGCCTTGTCATGTGCGGAATGTTCGCGTTTTCCATTTATCTTCAGGTGAACGAGAACAAGCCTGCTCTGGACGTGCCCTCTCTGAAGGTGGTACAGAGTGGATCCATGGCAACAAAGCATGAGAAGAACACCTACCTCGTCGGACTTGATAACCAGGTGCAGACCTTTGACCTGATTAAAGTGCACCCTGCTCCCGAAGAGAGCGCGCTTCAACTTTACGATATTGTTATGTATCGATTGGGCGATGAACTGATCCTGCACAGAATTGTCAAGATCGAAGAGCCCAATGCAAACCACCCGGATGAGTACCGATTTGTCACTCAGGGCGATGCGGTGGAAAATCCTGATACCCGAAGTGTTCGCTATTCTCAGATCATTGGTGTTTATCGCGGCGGACGTGTTCCCATGGTGGGAAGCTTCGTTATGTTTATGCAGTCCCCGGCAGGTTACCTTTGCATTTTGCTGATTCTGTTTGCCATGATCGCCACACCTCTTGTGGAGCGTGCGATTGAAAAAGCCAAGCAGCAGAGATTGCAGGTGCTTTGGGCAAAGTATCACCTCGGCAAATATGAGGAGTCGAACGTCAATCGGTCGATATGTAAGCTTCTTTCGGACAAGCGTGTGTTGCTTTGCGTGGCAGGTGTTGTATGTTGGCAGCTACTGAAAAAAGGTCCAAAGGATAACATTGATCATATGTAACGATAGGAGGATGAGGATATGTTGCGATTCATGAAGTCAACAACGCTTGTGATGGCAATTGTGCTCATCCTTTCTGTTGCAGGTGTGAGTGCAACGTGGAAGTATGCCACCCGCACCGTTGCGTCGGTTCATCAACTATTCAGATTGAACGTCTTCCCCTGGGAGGGCTCGGAAATTCTGCCCGAGGAGGATGAGGTTGGTCAGAACCACCGTCTTCTCATTGAGTCCGTCCTGAATCATCCCACAGAGGGGCTCAATGCAGGATCGGAGTCCTATCTGAATGAGCAAATCAAAAAAAGGAAAAAAGGTTCCTTCTTAGTCCCGTCCCGTGATACGCTTGGAAGTATGGCAATTACCCAGGGAGAACAACTTGAAATATTTGTTCCGGAATCATCGGGATTGGAATTTTTGATCTATTTCGTCAGCGATACCGAGTACGAGCTCTATACGACGGGTGTGGCGCTGGGTGAGAGAAAGAACCCTGCCACGGCGATCGGACAATGGATTCATCCGATCTATAAGACGAAGCTGGTATGCAAGGACGGCGTATGGATTGCGGAATCGACTAAGATCGGTTCAGCAAAATCGGCGTATTATGAAGAATCCCAACCGAATATTACGGTCAATATGTCGAAGATCCCATCCTTTGATCCCGAGTCGTGGGTGGAGGATACCTGAGGGGTGAAAAATTTATAGCGATAGGAGGATGAGGATATGTTGCGATTCATGAAGTCAACAACGCTTGTGATGGCAATTGTGCTCATCCTTTCTGTTGCAGGTGTGAGTGCAACGTGGAAATACGCCATAGGCACTCCCCAGTCGGTGCTGGAGCTATTGGGAATCACACTCGACGAGTTTAATTACAAAGTTGAGGAAATCCTCCCCGGCACGGAGGAGGATAAGTCCAAATCCAACCACCTGCTGATTATTGAAAACCTGCTTGAACATGATGACAGAGGGTTAAACCAAGACCCAAAGCAAGTCATTGAGAATGCAATGAAAAGCCAGGACATTCTCTATTGCGAGGTCAACAGCATCTCGGGCGGTAACCTCAAAAAGCTCTTTTTAGATGGAACCAATTCTGCCAACGTCCGCTTTATGATTGTAAAGGCTTCCGCTACCGAGTTTGACGTGTACACTTATTCCGCCAACCCTGTGGAGGAGGAGGTCTACGGTGTCACCGAGATTGTGACGTACAAGACCGTCCTCACCTACGGCGCACACGTCGATGAGGAGACCGGCAAGACCGTCACGGAATGGTACGTTTTCGATTGTCACCCCGGCTATGCTGTGGTAATTAACCCGCACGTCAACCAGGTCAGGCGTTCCGTGGACTACACAAGATGGCGCCACATGTAACCACCACCATAATAATAATAAGGAAGAAAAGCGACTGCAGATGCGGTCGCTTTTTTGTCCCCTTTTACAACCTCCTTGCCATACTTTTGTGCAATCTGTCAAAATGTATGATAGAAAAACCAAAAAACGGATTTTTTCTGTGTAATATTTTCTATCAAAAACGCTTGACAATTCCTGTAGAATGTTGTATAATATACGAGCGCGCACAAAACGGGCGCACCACGGAAGTTCCTGAAGAAAAACCTCAAAAAAACTTAAAAAAGTTTCAAAAAAGGTATTGACAAAGGGAAATGGAAGTGGTATAATAACAAGGTCGCGCGAAAGAGCGCGGCGCTGATCTTTGAAAATTGAACAACAAGAGATGAAGTACAAAGCATATTTAGATATGTGTAAGTGCGAACGAATCTCGACAATTCTTTACAAGAGAATACTACTCAACAAAAGTAAAAAAGAAGCTAAGAGCAAGACTCGAAAGCAAGAGATTAGATCACGGGAGACCGTGTTTTAATAGAAATGATTTCGAGAGTTTGATCCTGGCTCAGGATGAACGCTGGCGGCGTGCATAACACATTCAAGTCGAACGGACAAGGGGCTTCGGCCCTGCGTTAGTGGCGGACGGGTGAGTAACGCGTGAGCAAACTGCCCCTGTGTGTGGGATAACGTCTGGAAACGGACGCTAATACCGCATAACGCATGGATATCGCATGGTAACCATGCCAAAGATTTATTGCACAGGGATGAGCTCGCGTCTGATTAGATAGTTGGTGAGGTAACGGCTCACCAAGTCGACGATCAGTAGCCGGACTGAGAGGTTGAACGGCCACATTGGAACTGAGAACGGTCCAGACTCCTACGGGAGGCAGCAGTGGGGAATATTGGGCAATGGGCGAAAGCCTGACCCAGCGACGCCGCGTGAAGGAAGACGGTCTTCGGATTGTAAACTTCTTTTATATGGGACGAAACAAATGACGGTACCATATGAATAAGCCACGGCTAACTACGTGCCAGCAGCCGCGGTAATACGTAGGTGGCGAGCGTTATCCGGATTTACTGGGTGTAAAGGGTGTGTAGGCGGGACTGCAAGTCAGATGTGAAAATCACGGGCTTAACCTGTGACCTGCATTTGAAACTGTGGTTCTTGAGGGTCGGAGAGGTAACTGGAATTCCTGGTGTAGCGGTGAAATGCGTAGATATCAGGAGGAACACCGGTGGCGAAGGCGGGTTACTGGACGATTACTGACGCTGAGACACGAAAGCGTGGGGA
>JAZQVI010000048.1:0-12056 GCA_045631745.1 Eubacteriales bacterium | reverse complement strand
TCTGCGGTTTCTGCTTTTTCTGTCGGTAGGTAAAACTGTCCTTTAGAGTGAAGCCCTATCTCGCCGCTTTTTTGTTCACTTTATCTTCCCTGCCGAAATCTTCTTCCCGTCTGTTCCAGATACAGGCGCATCATCAGCGGCCAATCGGTCTGAATGAGATCGTAGCCGCGGTCGGCAAGCCACCCCCAGCCGTTGTCGGGATCTCCCGCGGCGGAGATATCATCGTTGTGACCGGCAACCAGCTGCACCTTGTTGTCATAGATGATGGAATTGACCCAAATCAGCTTGCCGTCGCGGTGAAGCTTCTCGACGTACGCTTCACTTCCCACCTCGCTCTCCTCATCGGAGAACAGCACCTCCGCACCCACGTAGTTGATGCGTCTCTTCATCAAGGAATCGTGCAGACCATTGTCGGCGGTAATGACAGGCAGGTAAGCAATATCGGGGAACAGCTCCTCCATCAGATTCAGCATCTTCTCGCTCGGCGCGGTCTTAACCACGATCTGATCCGCCATGTCAAAGCGTCGGATCATGGCGCAGAGCTCCTTGGGATAGAGCCAGAATTTGTCCAGGTTGAGGTAGCACTTTCCGCGGCAAAGCTCGAAGATCTCCTCCATCGTGGGAACACCAAACTGGGTGCGTGCGTGGTCATAGTTGACATAGCGAAGTGCCTTGATCTCCTCATCGTGGAGATGCGGGATAGAGGTCTCGGAGCGCAAATGATGCTTTTCCATATCAGGATGGAAGCTATAAAGCGTGCCGTCAGCGGACATATTTGCGTCCACCTCGATCATGTCAGCCCCTTGCGCCAGGGCGACCTTATAGGCTGCCATGGTATTGCAGGGAATGTTGCCGGCACAGGAACCGCGGTGGGCAACGATCAGCAGACGGTCAGCAGCAGATTCAAAGATGTTCATAGAACTCTCCTTTTTCGTTTGTTATCAGGTGCAAAGGCTGTGCCGTCAGATTCCCTTCCGATGCAGGGCATAGGAATAGATGAACGGAATCAAAACCATCGCAGAAGTCGTCGCGATCATCAGCCAAAAGAAGCCAAAAAAGCCTGCCGCCATCACGCAAACGCCTCCGAGCATCCAAATCCAGCCTGCCAGGCGGTGCGTTCTGTTCCAGTTTTCCTCGCTGGCGAGCGTCCACGGAATCTTGATACCAATGGTGTAGCTCTGTCTGCATTTTGGCATATAGTTTCCGATTATCACAAACAACAGACCGCACAACACCGTCGCGATCACCTCCATACGAACAAAACCTCCCATGGCGGCCGTGTACGTGGCAACCGAAAGCACGAGATTGAGCAGGGGAATAATCCAAAAGACCAGCTGCAGAATTTTATCCGAATGGTTCTGTTTTTTGGGATCGGCAGACGTCATGAGAACCGAAAACCAATGCAACGCCAAAAGGATCAGCGGCATACCGAACACCGAAAAAGGCTTGCTGCTCCAGCCATCAACCTCTCCGGCCATGTTCCAATGGCTTGGAATCTGCTCGGGCAAGCGATCCCACAAAAGAAGGCCTGCTAAAATCGGCAAAAAAATCACAACAGACGTGATCATCAAAAGCTTCAAATTCTTTTTAATCATGATTCTCTCCTTTCAGGCCACTCAGCCAGAGCATAACCTCCTCCAAGACCGAGGTATTCAGCTCATAAAAAATATACTTCCCTTCCCGGGCATCTCGGATCAGATCCGCCTCCCGCAAAACCGAAAGATGCTTGGAAACCGCTGCGCCGCTCACCGCGAACTGATCCGCAATCTCTCCCGCTGATCGCCGCCCCGATTTGAGCAGCTGCAAAATCTCCCGCCGAATGGGATCCGAGAGTGCTTTGATCGTGTTTTGAATTCCCACGAGATTCCCTCCTTTTTATCATTTAACCACTTGGTTAACTATAGTATAGCATATTTTCAGCCGTTTGTCAAGAATCATTTAACCTTTTGGTAAAATGTTTTCAGATGTATAATTCCCCTTTTTTGGCACATACTGAACCTGGACAACCTCCAAAGCACAAAAAAGAAAGGAAGATCGAACGATGACACTCACGCAAAAGGAACACCTGCTTCTGAAGGACGCAAAGGGACAAGAGGAGCTTTGCATCGCAAAATATCAGAAATATTCCGAAATGGCAAAGGCACCCGAGCTGAAAAACCTGTTTTCCTCCATGGCGCAGGTTGAGCAGAACCACCTGCAGACCATCACCTCCATGATGGGAGGCACCGTACCCCAGATGCCCCAAAAGCTTGAAAACTCCAACAACAATCACTGCACGCCCGCAAAGTACGCCACCGAGGAGGACAGAAAGTCGGACGCCCTGCTCTGCCAGGATATGCTTTCCACCGAGAAGCACGTCTCCGCCCTCTACGACACCTCCATTTTTGAGTTTTCCAATCCGGAAGCGAGACAGACACTCAATCACATTCAGGCAGAGGAGCAGCAGCACGGCGAGCAGCTCTATGCCTATATGAGCTGCAATCAGATGTATTCCTAAAAAAGCCAACGCCCACGGTGAATGCCGCGGGCGTCCCTTTTCTCTTCCTACGGGTCGCCAAAATCTTCGACAAATCTTGACAAGAACAAGGAAGTGTGGTATAATTATGATATAAGGAAGTAGCCAAGTATGGTTCGCCATGCTTGCTTTTTTATTGTTTGGAGGTTTTTGTAATGGAATTTTTCGGTTTTACCCTGTTCGGATCGGTCTCCGGCGGAGCCTTAGTTGCGATCGCCGCCGCGATCTTTGGCATCGGACTCTTTCTCACCATCAAGGGAGGCGACTGGTTCGTTGACTCCGCATCCTGGTTTGCGGAAGCAACGGGTATCCCGAAATTTGTCGTCGGAGCAACCATCGTTTCCTTCGCCACCACCCTCCCCGAGCTGCTCGTCTCGGTCAGAGCTGCCATGAACGGTTCGGCTCAGCTTGCCATCGGGAACGCCGTCGGATCGGTCACTGCAAACACCACCCTGATTATGGGAGTGTCGCTCGTCGCATTGGCAGGCGCGGTCAACCGAAAGAACTTTGCCCTCAAGGGCGGTCTTCTCCTTGCCTCTATTATCGGGCTGACCCTTCTTTCGCTGGCAGGGGCTCTCCCCACCTGGTCGGCATACCTGCTGTGGGCGATCTTCTTGATCTTCATGATCAGCAACGTCATCGAGGGTAAAAAGGGCGCGGCGAACGACGAGGTTGACATCTATGAGAAAAACGAGATGCCCTCCAAGATCCTCTACTTCGTACTTGGAACCGCATCTATCGTATTTGGCGCGGAATTTCTCGTGTCATCGGGAAAGACGATCGCATCGAGCATCGGAATCAGCGAGACGATTATCGGCTTTACCGTCATCGCGCTCGGCACCTCCCTGCCCGAGCTGGTCACCACCCTCACCGCCATCAAAAAGAAGGAATCCTCCCTCTCTGTCGGAAATATCATCGGTGCCAACATTATCGATACGACCTTGATTCTTCCCCTGTGTGCCGTCATCAACGGAAAGGCACTCCCGGTTGAAAAGATTAACCTGGTATTCGATTTTCCCGTTTGCATCGCAGCCTGCGCGGTTGCGGTCGTTCCCACCATCATTCAGGGCAAGTTCAAGAAGTGGCAGGGATATGCACTGCTGACCATCTATGGACTGTATATGATCCTGCTCGTGCTCAACGAAACGGGTGTCGTTCCCCTCGGATAATCGAAAGGATCCAAAAAGGTGAGTCAATGCAAACTTGCATTGACTCACCTTTTTTATTGCTGTTCATCCGTGTCTGTACACACTTGAACCTCGGGCTGCAAATCATTTGCAGAGTTCTCCCCCGCATCGTCAACCAATTCGTCGCAGACGACCTTGACTGTCTTGACAGACTTCAGGGACTTGGCTCCCCCCACCGATGCGGCAGGCCGCCGAAGGTTGCGTTTCTTCAAAAGCGAAATCCAAATCACAACTCCCACAGCAAGAATCGAAGCGATTCCCACGACAAGCCACAACCACAGGCGCGTGTCCTTCTCTACCACCTCAAGACTTGCCTCGGCAATTCCAGAGGTCGAAACAATCTCGATGGTATATACGCCGCCCTCCAGCGTCTTCAGATACTCGGGCTTGAATTCAACAATGGTGCTTCCCTCGCGCAGAATGTAACAGTCTCTCGGAACAACCTCACCGTTGACACGAACCTCTAAAAAATCCACCAACGGTGCCGCAGAACGGAAGGTCATTCCCGTCTCCGACTTCGGATTCCACTCCCGTTCTACCTCTCCAAGGATCACCGGAGGAAGCTTATCCAGGCTGAGCACGCTCGTGTTGTGACAAACCGTACAGGTCAAAACCTTTGTTCCAGTCCGTTCACAAGTCGGCTCCACCGTCACCACGCCATTGTCGTAGGCGTGCTCCGTTTTCACCACAGGCTTTCGGTCAATGACCTCGGAGCAACGGCTGCAGTAACGGGATTGGCTTCCCTCCGCATGACAGCTTGCCGCCTCGTCCACCGTCCAGTCGCTCTCGAACGCGTGTCCCAACGCCTCGCGACCGCCCCGTCCTTCCACCGCTTGGCAAACAGAGCATTCACGCATCTCAAATCCAGCTTCCTTGCAGGTTGGCATCACCGTCTCTTGCCAATCGCCATACGAGTGTCCCGTCGGCGGCAATTCTCTCTCATCTGTTCGCGCATTACAAGCTCTACAGTGACGAGATTCACTTCCCTTGCCCTCACACGTCGGCGCTTGATCGACCGTAAAGAGCAGGTCAAAGGAATGTCCCAAAGGGGATCCAAAGGATGCGGTTTCCTCAAAGTCACAAACACCGCAAATACGCGTTCCAACCGCCATTTCGGTGCACGTGGCTGCAGAAATCATAGTAAACTCGCCAAATCTGTGCCCGGTTGCAGGCACGCTCGTCTCTTCTGTGCTTGCATCGCAATTCATACAATGACGAGATTTGCTGCCGTCTGTGAGGCAGGTTGCCTCCTTGTCCACTGTAAATGCGGCTTCAAAGCGATGACCATATACCGTTCCAAAGGATTCCGACTCCTCAAAGTCGCAATTCTCGCAGGCGCGTGCCCGCACGCCCTTTTCGGTACAGGTAGGCTCAAAAACCGTCATCCAGTCTCCAAGCACGTGTGCAACCGGCTCCAATACCGTGACCTCGATCCTCGCGTCACAGTTCTGACAATGTCGGGATTTGCTTCCCTGTGCCTCGCACGTCGGCACTTGATCCACCGTAAAATACACGTCATAGGAATGTCCCAATGCCGCACCGACCAATCGGGATTCTTCGGTGTTACACGTCAGGCAAATCCGCTTCTCCACACCCTTTTGCGTACAAGTGGGCGCAATCACCTCGCTCCATGTGCCAAAAGCATGCCCAAGCGCGTCTTTTCCTGTTCGCTCCTCTGTCAAAGTACAAGCCGAGCAGGTGTGTGCCTCCTTGCCCTTTTCGGTGCACGTGGGTGCCGCCGTCTCGAGCCAATCGCCAAAGGCGTGCCCAAGCGCATCTCTTCCTGTCCGCTCCTCTGCCAAATTACAAGCCGAGCAGGTGTGTGCCTCCTTGCCCTTTTCGGTGCACGTGGGTGCCACCGTCTCGAGCCAATCGCCAAAGGCGTGTCCAAGCGCGTCTCTTCCCGTCCGCTCCTCAGAAAAATTACAGGACGAGCACTTCCGCACGTCCTTTCCCTTTTCGACACACGTGGGTGCCACTGTCTCAACCCAATCGCCCAAGGCGTGTCCAAGCGCGTCTCTTCCCGTCCGCTCCTCAAGAAAATCACAGGACGAGCACTTCCGCACGTCCTTTCCCTTTTCGGTGCACGTGGGCGCCACCGTCTCAATCCAATCGCCAAGCATATGCCCGACTGCAGGGATCGCGGTTACATCCGTACGGCTATCGCATTTCTGACAGTGGTGGGATTTGCTTCCCGCGTGCAGGCAGGTTGCTTTCAGATCCACCGTCCACTGATCGGAATATCGATGCGCCAGCTTTTCAATCGACTGAACCTCTTTTTCTCCGCAGCCCCAAATACATTCTCGCACCCGCTCTCCGCTTTGGTCGCACGTTGCAGACGTTTTCTCACTCCATTCTCCCATACGGTGCGCCTGGTATGGAAGGACGGCCTCATACGAATTGTCGCAATCACGGCAGTCATATTTCGCATATCCGGTTTGCTTACAGGTCGCCTCTCTTTGAACGTATATCTGAAAATCATGCTCCTGCAGCTGCAGCTTTTCGCCGCATCCGCACTCATACCAATGCGATGTCTTATCAAATTTCTGCACGATGGAGGAATGTGGCAGTGCGTCAATCTTTTGCACGTCGGTCTGCGCGGAGCATCGCTTGCAGTGGCGGGACTTACTGCCCTCCGCCTGACAGGTCGGCAAAAGATCGGTCTTCCATTCCGCCTCATACGAATGTCCCAGGGCATCTACCGTTTTGTAGAATGTACCCCCGCAGCTCTCACAAGTGCTCTTTGATTTTCCGTTCTCCATACAGGTCGGCGTCTTTTCGGACACCCATACCAAGGTCTGATGCTCTGATTTGGGGATCTCTTGGACATCCGTTTTTTCGTGACAGCCCGTACAATGCCTCGATCGGCTTCCAACACGGGTACAGGTCGCCTCCACGTCTGTCGTCCATTCGGATTCATACCGATGCCCCAGCTTTTCAAGCGTGCTATTCTCGTAATAGGTACATCTGCTGCAAGTTGTCCGTTGCAAGCCATCCTCCGTGCACGTAGCCGCCGTTACGACAACCGCAGCCCCCATCTGATGCCCCAATTTCTGCAGAACGGTCACATCCGTCTGCGCGGAGCAATTTTTGCAATGCCTGGATTTTACTCCATCCGCCACACACGTCGGAGCCCGATCCTGCGTGAATGTCTCGGCAAAATCATGGTCTGATTTTGCAAGATCTTCCGTCTCCGTGCACTGACAAACCAGGCACACACGGCTCTTGGTTCCCTCTTCCGAGCAAGTCGGCTTCTTTGTTTCTTCCCACGCTCCAAATTGATGTGCCATCGACGCTTTTGGGATCGTTGTGATCTGATCCCGCGCGCTGCACCTCGAACAATGATGGGACTTCTCTCCATCCCTTCCACAGGTCGCTTCCACGTCTGTCGTCCACGCGGATTCATATAGATGCCCCAGCTTTTCAAGCGTGCTATTCTCGTAATAGGTGGTACATCTGCTGCAGGCCGACCGCTGCAAGCCATCCTCCGTGCACGTAGCCGCCGTTACGACAACCGCAGCCCCCATCTGATGCCCCAATTTCGGCAGAACCGTCACATCCGTCTGCGCGGAGCAATTTTTGCAATGCCTGGATTTTACTCCATCCGCCACACACGTCGGAGCCCGATCCTGCGTGAACGTCTCAGCAAAATCGTGGTCTGATTTTGCAAGATCTTCCGTCTCCGTGCACTGACAAACCCGGCACACACGGCTCCTGGTTCCCTCTGCCGAGCAGGTCGGCTTCTTTGTTTCTTCCCACGCCCCCCACGTGTGCGATTTCAAGGGGATGATAACCGTTTCAAGCTCCTGATTTTGAGAGTCATACTTCTTACCGCAACCATTACAATGCCAGTGTTCCAAGGTGCCGGTCGTTTTGCAGGTTGCCTCCTCGCCGCTCACATAAATCCGATCGCAGGTGTGCTGTTTCGACTCGAGCAGTAACGTATATTGCGCGGTGTGTGAACCTGAACTTGCTCCCGAAACCACGATATAATACCGTTTTCCCGCTGTAAGATTCAACCCCGAAAGCGTCACCGTCTTCTCGGCTTGATTCAATGCAATCTCTGTCGCGCTTGATACAGACGCATTGTTTTCATCCACAAAACGCAATTTCCAGCGTTTGGCAGTTCCTGAAAGCTCCGCATGAGAAAAAATAAGCCGATCAAGTTGATCGGTATAAACAAACGAGAAATAATCCTCGTCATTCTTATTCAGGATCATTCCCTTATAGGACGTATCCGCACGCATTTCCTTGGCCGATCCCATGCCGTCATTGGGTTCCTGCTCCCACAATTCATCCTGTTCAAAACTCATCGTAAGCGTGTATTCGACCGAGCCTATCTCGTCATCGAGGTTGCAAACCTCAACGGAATACGTGCCGGCAGGCAAAGAATAAAACGAAGAAGCATACTCCGCCTTTCTGGTAACCTGTGTGTTTAAGAAATTTGTATTTTCGGAATTGTAAATTCTGAAGGTCCAACTTCCACTGTTCTCAGCGGAAAAGGAGAGCTTTAGCCCACCGCACTCCTCAACTTTAAACGAATAGCAAACGGAATCCTGATTGGCAGAAAATTCACCCTCCACACGGGTATTCAGATCAATCGGAATGTTCCCCATAGCTCTTTCATTCAATTCCGGCTCGGCAATTACAGGAAAGGAAAAGCAAAGCGATAAAACGCCAATTAAAAAACAAAACCGAAGAAACTTTTTGATTGATTTCATTTTTTCTCCCATAAAGACACACTCAAAAAGACGGAAAAGGGTCCTAACAAAACATTGAAAAAGTCTCTCAAGTGCGAAAAAAATAGTCAGTGCGACCCCCACACTGCCAGGGGAAATTATATCACAAAAAACACCAAAATGCAATATTTTTTGACAAAATATGATTGATTTTTGTAAAACAGCGCGCCCCACACTAAACAAAAAAAGATTTAGAAAATAATTTAAAAATTTTTTGAAATAAGACTTGACAAACAAAAGCCAAAGTGGTATAATATGCAAGTACGCCAAACGTACGATCTGGGTGTGGCGCAGCTGGTAGCGCGCTACCTTGGGGTGGTAGAGGCCGCAAGTCCAAGTCTTGTCACTCAGACCAGGAGGAGATTCGCAAGAATCTCCTCTTTTCTTTGTTTTTGGGGCTTTTTCAAGCATTTTTGTGTTTCCAAACTGTGAACGACGCTTCAAAAACGTGGTAGCCAAATCGCCATATTTTGCAACTGCTACCCAAACTGCTACCCAAAGTGCTACACAGCTGCTACACAAATTGCAGCTTTTTTCGATCATTTACTTCTAAAAACAAGACGTATTTGACACTGCTATCTACTGACAAAAATAGAAGTATGAGGAGAAATGCAAGAGCGATCCCGTATGGCTCGCATACAACCGCGCGTACAAGGCACAGTACGCAAGACTTCTAAAAAAGAAAATGACCAAATCAGAGTTCCTGACTTGGTCGATGTGGGCGGCTGATTACCATGATGCTGCTCTTGCCGGCAAGGTGCGTATTGAGGAGTACGAGAAGAAGATCAAGAAATAGCACAAATGGAATTTTGTGATTTTCTTCTTTTTTGCTCTTGTAAAAAATGGATTGCATAAAAGAGAACGATTCGCACAAAATAATCGTACGATTTATATTGACAAATTCGAGCGATTATGCTATAATGTTAGTAGCCAAGGAAAGGAGGCTTTAACTATGTCTATTACTGCAACTGAACTTAAACTCAACCTTTCGAAGTATCTTTTGCTCTCCGCGACAGAAGATATTTATATCACCAAAAACGGCAAAATCGTATCCAAGCTCACGAACCCCTTTCAAGAACGTGTGGACATTGCGAAATCGTTGTTCGGTATCCTTCCGGCTGATATCACTTTAGAAGAAGCACAGAAGGAGAGACTTGATCAAATATGAGAGCATTGCTTGACACCTGCGTTATCATTGATGCGCTCCAAAGCAGAGAGCCGTTTTTTGACGATGCGCAAACTATATTCTTGCTCGCTGCAAACCATCAGTTTGTTGGTTGTATCACCGCAAAATCTTCTACAGACATCTACTACTTGATGCACCGATACACCCATAATGATAAGCAATCTCGTGCTGTCTTGAGTAAGCTTTTTACGCTGTTTGAAGTGTTGGATACGGCAGGCACCGATTACCGCCACGCTATTCCCTCGCAGATAACCGACTACGAGGACGCTGTAATGATTGCCACGGCTGCACGTTCTGAGGTTAATTGCATCGTAACACGCAACACCCACGATTATGCAAAATCCTCTGTGCCTGTATTTACGCCCGAGGAGTTCATTGCAAAAATCAATAAGGAGAATGAGTAATTCTAAAAAAGTCTTTGCTTTATAAAAATCGTTTTTTCAATATAATCACTGGGCTTGTTCTTCCCTGCTTCGAGGGTTGAACAAGCCCAGTTTTCGCACTTGACCACATGTTTGACCACTTGGGGAGAATTTTATGGCAATATGTTTGAAATAATCACTTGATTATATATCTTCTTCTCCGTTTTTCTTGCGTTCTTCATATGCTTCCATCATTTGCCTGTTATACTGAATATTGAAATCCATTTCCCAATACGCCATATCAAAATGTTTAAATCTCGCCCTTATTTCTAAAGGCAACTCTTCTTTATCAATGAGTTCAAGCGCATTTTCAAGCAATTTGTTTTCTGGCATACTGCCTATTAACTGATCTAGCTGCTTCCAATAAGCATCTGTCGGTTTTTCGATCTTAAAAGTTTCAAGTAAAGCATCTTTTATCTCTTGTGCGCTTGTCATTTGCATGATGTCATAATATGGCATTTGCGACTTGGCCTTATCATATCTTTTTTTATTATCGGCATTGACTAATTCAATCAATTTTACTGTTAAACTATCACATGGTATTTCTGCTCCCCAAGGTGCGTAGTCAACCCACTCTTCTTCATCATGGTACTTTAGTCGTCCTTGATTAGTAACTTCATAATCTAACAAGGAGCATATTTCAGCATATTTTTCAACATCTTTAGAAATTATTTTGTGAAAGCACAAAGCTTCAAATATACTAATAACTTTAGCCTGTGAGTAAAAATACGATTGGTCTTTCAACTCCACCTTTTTCTTAACTTTTTCTATTAACGTCATTATTTCTTCTTTACTTAATTCATAAAGCCGATATAATTTTCTAATATCTCGAGTAATTTCCAACCCAGCAGTACTATTCTTTTGGTGTTCCTGTTGTTTTATAAATCTAATTTTAGGTTGCTCTCCGTATATAAAATCAACCAACTTATCTTTTCCGATAATTTCTATCAAATTTGCTACTATCTGCTTGTATGCACTATTATCGTAATAAAAAATTGTTATTAAAGACTTTTCGTGCATAACCATATCTTTAATTACATCACCATCAGTAGCATCTAAAGAATGACCAAAGAATGTTATTTCTATTCTTTCTTTTTTCCCTAGACCAGATTCCAGCCATCGTTTATAGTTGCTCCTTGTTTGCTTGGTGATTCTTTGAAAGTATTTTTCAAATTCAACGTACTCGCTCGAAATCCCACTATCAGATGTCACACCTAAAATTATATTTGAATCATCCTCCGCATTTTCCTTTGCACTGCCATGTATATGATCCACTTCCTCATTCCAATGAATACCACCATATACTCGTTCATAAGTATCGGAATAATTGAATGTCAGTACTCTATTAGCATCAAAACCAATAATATCTGGTGATATTCCTGTTACATCCGTTTGATTTATAAAGTTATAAATATACATCTCTAAAGCTCTAGAAAATCTATCTAAACAAACGCACAAATCATGATGTATAACAGCCAACTTTATTGCATTTAGTTCCTTTCCGCCAAGTCCATTAAGCCCCAATTCTCGCAATACAGATTGTATTTTGTGCTCTTTGCTCAAAGCATAGGAGCTTTGATTTGATTTTTTCAATTCAGCCTCAACAATTCGAAATTCACTTATTATGCTTTTAATTTCTCGCTCTAAATCAATCCAATTCTTGCCGGTCTTTATTTTCTGAATGTTAAAATAATTCAGCAAGTGATTGTTTTTTAACAAATCAGTAAACCTACTTTTCAAATCTGTGTCTTCTTCTAATTTGCAAATATACGAGATTTGTGATTCTTTCAGTTCTCTTTTTTCAGAATCATATTTAGCTGTATCCATACTGAGAACACAATTGCAAAAATTCAAAAAATCGGAGTAGCTTGTTGGAAGATCATGATCTAAATCAAACCCATTGCCAAGTACCAATATTTTCATATGAACTCTCCTTTCACTATTTAACACTCCACCGCGACCTTAATCACTCCGTCGCGCTTATTCTCAAACAACTCATACGCCTCA
>JAZQVI010000047.1:0-12971 GCA_045631745.1 Eubacteriales bacterium | reverse complement strand
TGATCGCGGGCTTGCCTTATGAGAGTTATGAGCGCTTCGCACAGTCCTTTGACGATGCATACGGCTCTTGCGACCTCTTGCAACTTGGATTCCTCAAACTACTGCACGGCACCAAATTGCGGGATCGTGCCGAAGAATACGGCTACGTTTCCTTGCCCGAGGCTCCTTATACGGTTTTGCAAAGCAAGTGGATCTCCTACGAGGAGATGTGCAGTCTGTCAAAGGTGGCAGAGGTACTGGAGCGGTATGACGAGAGCGGAAGATTTGCGCATGCCAAGAGCTATTTTATGGCGCTGACCGATTCCCCCTTTGCATTTTGGCAGGGGTTTGGTGAGTATCTCTCTTGCCGTGATCCGCGTCCTCTGCAAAAACTTTCCCAGCCCGATGCCTATCGCTATCTTTTGGATTACGTCACCGAAACCATGCCAGAGATCGACACAGAAAGGCTCAAAGAGCTTCTCCGTGCAGATTTTTCTGCCAATGAACATAAGAATCCACCCTATTTTCTCAGATAGGCAAACAAAAAGGAGCATCCAAAGCGATTTCGCTTTGGATGCTCTCTTTTTATGCTTTAGGGGCTTCTTTTATGCTTTTGGTTAGCCCCAAAAATCTTTTTCATGGTAGGCAGGAATCTACCTCCTCTAAATCGCAGTGCTTTCAGGAGCGGAGCGTTTCCTCGTTCTATGCTGACACTCGCCCAATTCATTCGAGAATTTGGATACCGAGCGCATTTTAGACCGCTGCATCCGTAGAATGCCATCTCCCCGATGTATGCCATGTCGGCAGGGAGTACGATGCTTTTCAGGCTTTTGCAGTTGGAGAATGCACAAGTGGAGATGCTTCGTACACCTGTTGGCAGTTTCAGCCGTTTTAGATGCACGCAACAGGAAAAGGCATTGCATCCGATGCCCACCGTATCTGTTCTGAAAACAACGGAGGTCGCAGACGTATCGCACTCGATTGCCCAGCGATCCACATATTTGACGCCGTTCTCAACTTGGATCACATTCGCACAGCTGGTAAACGCGTCGCTTCCGATGCTTTTCACACGCGGTGCAATTTCGATGCTTGCCAAAGACCGGCATCCAAGGAACGCACCTCTGCCGATGAAGGTCACCCCCATTGGAATCTTGAGGCCTTTTAACGCAGTGCAATCCGCAAATGCCTCAGCGTAAATGCTTGTAACACTTGTGGGGATCTCAACGCTTTCCAGATTGCCGCATTTGCAAAATGCAGCGCATCCAATGCTTGTCACCCCCTCTTGAATGGTAACCGATCGGATGGAATTGCGATAAGCCTTCCATGCGCAATCGGCTTCGAATAAAAAGTCTTGCATCTCACCGTTTCCGGATATGGTGAGATGCCCCGTGGACTGATTCAGACTCCACGAGAGATTGCCCCATTTTTTGCTGATGAGTGAATCGAACAACATTGGAATCGCCATGTAACCTGTGAGCGCGGTTGAAAAGGGCTTAATTGCGCTTTCCTCCTGAGACTAGGGTAAAATAAAAAGTGCGCAGCCGAAGCTGCGCACGAAAAATGCATAGCTCCGTATTGCTGCGACACAAATGTTTTCCCATACTACCAAAGGTAAAGCATACGAAAAAGGAGTATACATTTTTTCATAGTGATAAAAGGTATACTACCCCCTTGGTATGGGGAGATATTCATTTGTGTCGCGCTTTTATTATATCATAAACATTTCTGTTTGTAAACATTTTTGCAAAAAAAGCACTTCAAGACAGTGAGTTTTTTTCTTATAGAGTTTTCGCACGCTCATTGACCTCGTTTTTGAAGTCAAGAAGCGTGTGAGAGTAGGTTTTGTCCATAAAGGGACTGGTGATAATGAAGTCTGCTGTCGCACGGTTGTTGGCGATCGGAATGTCGTAAACCTGTGCGATGCGGAGCAGCGCCTTCACGTCCGGATCGTGAGGCTGTGCCGAGAGGGGATCCGAGAAGAAGATCACAACATCGATTCTTCCCTCAACGATGCGTGCGCCGATCTGCTGGTCGCCACCGAGCGGGCCGCTGTTAAATCCTCTGACAGGGAGACCTGTATTGTCGGCAACCATCTTAGCGGTGGTTCCCGTTCCGCAGAGGAAGTGGTGCTCCAAAATCGTCTTGTTCTCCTTGCACCACTCAATGAGATCGTGCTTTTTGTTGTCGTGTGCGATCAGAGCAATGTTCTTTTGCTCGGGCATCACGAATTCTACCTGTTTTTTTCTTGCCATTGTCGTTCCTTTCACGTGTTATTTTACGTAGCGTGTCAGCTTTGCGATTGCTTTGTCGGTTCCGAGGACAGAGACACTCTCGTCTTCCTGGAATTTTCGTCTGGGACTGGGGGGAATATCTGCTTTTCCGTCCGCCTTAATGGTTGCAAGCACCGATACATCATACTTGCTTCGGATCTCCAGGTCGATCAGAGATTTTCCAACCCAGGAGGCAGGAACCTTGATCTCAACGATCTTGTATCCGTGGAAATCAATGTATTCGGTGACGTTGTCCTTTTGCAGCATGAACGCCAGCTTCTCCGCAGAGTCGCGCTCGGGGAAAATGATGCCGTCCGCGCCGAGCTTTTGCAGCACGTTATGATGTCCCTCGTTGATTGCGCGACAGATGACCTTCTGAATCCCCATTTCCTTGAGTTGAATGGTCAGAAGAATATTCTCATTGATCTGCGTCATGCAGACCACGGCGCATTGATAGTCCTTTACCCCTGCCGAGCGCAGAACCTTTTCGTTGGTGGGGTCACCGATGACCGCGTAGGTCACCTTGTCCGCAATATCGTTTACACGGTCTGCGTCAGAATCAATGACCAGCACCTGCTTGCCGTTTTTTGCAAGCGTTTCAGCCAAGGTGCTTCCGAATTTTCCAAGACCGATAATACAAAAGCTTTTCATGTTTTGATCCTTTCGATTGCGAGATTAACCGATGAGCATTTTCGCTTCGGGATATTCAATAGAGGATTGTTCTTTCATCAGACTGTTCAGCACCGCATAGGAAACGGTCAGAACGCCAACTCTTCCAAAGTACATGAGCGTCATAAGCGTCAGCTTGGGAAGGGCAGTGAGTATAGGGGTGATTCCCGTCGTCACACCGACCGTGCTGACCGCCGATACCACCTCATAAAGCACGTCGAGAAGATGGAAGGAGGTCGATGCCGAGAGGATCAGAGCACCAAGCAAGACGGCGGTGAGCTGCACCACGATGACCGAGGTTGCCCGAACAAAGCTGTGATCTGACACCTTTCTGGCGAACATGACGGTGTTCTTTTTGCCGAGGAAAACGCTCCAGACTGTGTAGAAGAGAATACCAACCGTTGCAACCTTTACACCGCCGGCGGTCGAGCCCGATGCGCCTCCCACAAACATCAGAAGGGCGCCAAGGAGAAGTGTAGCTTCCTTGAATGCGCCGTTCGGCACCATTGCAAAGCCCGCGGTACGCCAGGAGACCGACTGGAAGAAGGACATCATGAGCTTTTTGAAGAAACCGCTATAGTCCTTCAATGCGTGATTCCATTCAAGGATTGCAAAGAGAACCGTTCCAACTGCCAAAAGGATGGCGGTAATAATCAGGACAAGCTTGGTATACGCCGAGAGGCGTTTGCGGTGAACAAAATAGTTGTAAAGCTCGCTCCAAACAAGGAATCCAATTCCACCCAGGATGATCAGAAGAGAGAGGGTGAGATTGATAATGGGATCGGTTGCGTAGTGTGACATTCCCGAAATCGCTTCATTTCCAACTCCCACCGTATCAAATCCCGCGTTACAAAAGGCGGAGATCGAGTGGAAGATGCTTTTGCGGATTCCGATCTGCCAGCCAAAATCGGGAACAAAGCGAGTTGCCAAGAGCATGGCTCCCAGAAGCTCGATGACAAACGTACCGATGATGATGCGCTTGATCAAGGGGAGGATACTGTCAAACTCGTCGAGGTTGTAGGACATTGCCGCGAGCCGACGCTCCTGTGGGGTAATGTTGCGGCGAATGATGAGCGAGAGGAGCATGGCAATGGTCATAAAGCCAAGTCCGCCGATCTGAATGAGGGTGATGATGATCACGTGGCCGGTCGTGCTCCATGCGGTGGCGGTGTCCAGCGTGATCAGTCCCGTCACGCAGCTTGCGCTTACCGCAGTAAAGGCTGCATCAAGCGGATTTGTAAAGCTGCCGTCCGCTGAGGAAAACGGCAGAGTCAAAAGAACCGTTCCGACAAGGATCAAGGCAAGAAAGCCGATGCTGAATACGGCTGTTGAACTGAGTTTTTTTCTTTTTTTCTCAGGAGAAATCAAGCCGAAGCCTCCTTCCTCTTTCAAAATGTTACCAACGAGAATATTATACCACGCCAAAGTCAAATTGTCAACTTTTGTGCGCTTTTTATTTTTTTTGGAGAGAATCGGTTGACTTTTAGGTGGTTTGGGGGTATAATAAAATGATTTCTAACGAGATAAGAAGGACAGATCACATGACAAAAATTGATATTTTTTCGGGCTTTTTGGGAGCCGGAAAGACGACTCTGATCAAGAAACTCTTGCAGGAGGCATACGCCGGCGAGAAGCTGGTGCTGATCGAGAACGAATTTGGCGAGATTGGCATTGACGGCGGCTTCATGCAGGACGCGGGAATTGAGGTAACCGAGATGAACAGCGGATGTATCTGCTGCTCCCTCGTTGGCGATTTCAGCAAGGCACTTGCCAAGGTTTTCGCCGAGTATCATCCCGATCGGATCCTTATCGAGCCCTCGGGTGTGGGTAAGCTTTCGGACATCATTCGCGCGGTTCAGACCGCCGAGGTGGACGGTGCGGTTCTCAACGGCTTTACAACCGTTGCAGACGTGAATAAATGCAAGATGTATATGCGCAATTTCGGTGAGTTTTTCAACGATCAGATCGAGAATGCAGGCTGCATCGTTCTCTCACACACCGACAACGCATCCGAGAAGAAGATCGAGGAGGCTGTCGCTCTGCTGCGCGAGCATAACCCCACCGCTGTGATTGTGACCACGCCTTGGAGCCAGCTCGACGGCAAGCAGCTGCTCTCGGCAATGGAGCGCCGCGATACCATCGAGGAGGAGCTCGAAAGACTTGCAAAGGCGGAGGCGCACCATCATCACCATCACCATCACGAGTGCGATGATCCCGAGTGCCACTGCCACGATCATGAACATGAGCACCATCATCACCACCACGAGTGCGATGATCCCGAGTGCCATTGCCACGATCATGAACATGAGCACCATCATCACCACCACGAGTGCGATGATCCCGAGTGCCATTGCCACGATCACGAGCACCATCACCACCACGAGTGTGATGATCCCGAGTGCCACTGCCACGAGCACGATCACGGGCACCATCACCACGAGTGTGATGATCCTGAGTGTCATTGCCACGAGCACGAGCACGAGCACCATCACCATCATCACGCCGATGACGTATTTACAAGCTGGGGTGTGGAGACGGCAAAGAGTTTTGATGAGGCAGAACTGACCGCGATTCTCGAGGCTTTGGCAGAGGAGAAGTCCTACGGAGTTATTCTCAGGGCTAAGGGAATCGTATCGGGTAAGGATGGCAAGTGGATTCACTTCGACTATATTCCCGGAGAGCCCAATGTGCGCCTCGGCAGCGCAGGTATTATCGGCAGACTTTGCGTGATCGGTTCTCACATTAACAAGCCCGAATTGGCAAAGCTGTTTGGTGTCAAGGAAGGGTAAAGGGAGGTTATCATGGCAACGATTCCCGTTTATCTGTTTACGGGATTTCTCGAGGGCGGCAAAACGCACGTCATTCAGGAATCCATGGAGGACAAGCGATTCAATTCGGGGGAGAAAACCCTGATCCTGGTGTGTGAGGAAGGAATTGACGAGTACGAGCCCGAACGCTTTTGGGGACAAAACGTCTATTTTGAATCGATCGAGTCGGAAGCCGACATTACGGTGGAAAATCTGACCGAGATCGGCAAGCGTCACAAGCTCGATCGCGTTATTATCGAGTACAACGGTATGTGGAAGCTGTCCACGCTGTATGAAAATCTCCCCGCCAACTGGGGGATCTATCAGGAGATGATGTTTGCGGATGCAAACACCTTCCTTAGCTACAACGCGAATATGCGCCAGCTCATGGTGGACAAGCTCACCAACTGTGAGATGGTGGTGCTCAGTCGCACTCCCGAGAACATCGACAAGGAGGAGATCCACAAGGTCGTCCGCAGCGTCAGCCGCCGCGCATCGATCACCTACGATTATCCCGATGGGCACGTTGAGTACGATGAGATCGAGGATCCGCTTCCCTTTGATCTGGATGCCCCCGTGGTGCAGATCGAGGATGCGGACTACGCCGTGTTCTACCGCGATCTGTCCGAGGAGATGGGCAAGTACAATGGCAAGACCTTGCGCTTCAAGGGGATCGTGGCAAGAGACCCCAAGATGCCTGCCGATTGCGTCCTGGCAGGTCGCCATGTCATGACCTGTTGCGCCGACGATATTGCATTCCATCCGTTGGTGTGCATTTTCAAGGAGCCAACCGCTCTCAAAACAAGAGATTGGGTGACCCTCACGGGCACGCTTAAGGTGGAGAACCACAAGCTTTACAAGGGAGCAGGCCCCGTCTTCTATGTCACAAAGACCGAATTTGCAGTCCGCCCCGTCCAAGAGGTTGCGACCTTCTATTAAGCGAAGTTTCCATATGATAAAACCGCAGAGGATTTTACGCCTCTGCGGTTTCTCTTTTTTGATAGAATCCAAATCAAGGACACGAAGAATTCAAACATAAAATCCACATCCCAAAAGGAATTTTCCCCACGGCACCGTTCAATGGGGCGGCGCCGTGGGGAAAGTTCTTGAGAGAGGTGGGGTTGGGAGGGGAGAACTTCTTTCAAGAAGTTCTCCCCTCCCAAGGTCTTCCTATCTTATACGTTAAATCTAAAGAATACAATGTCTCCGTCCTGCATGACGTACTCCTTGCCCTCGCTGCGGAGCACACCAGCCTCGCGCGCGGCGTTCATGGAGCCGTACTTCTTGAGATCCTCAAATGCAAGCACTTCAGCGCGAATGAAACCGCGCTCAATGTCGGAGTGAATCTTACCTGCTGCCTTGGGCGCCTTGGTTCCGCGGCGGATGGTCCAAGCGCGGCACTCGTCGGGACCTGCCGTGAGGAAACTGATGAGGCCCAAGAGGGAATAGCTTGCCTTGATCAGACGGTCAAGACCGCTCTCCTCAATGCCCATGTCGGAGAGGAACATTGCCTTCTCCTCGCCGTCCAGCTCTGCGATCTCCGCCTCGATCTGACAGCAGATCGGGATCACCTGAGAGTGCTCCTCTGCCGCGAACGCCTTCAGGGCGTTGTAGGCAGCGTTGTCGGTAGGCTCGCCCGCCGCGCTGTCCTCGTTGACGTTTGCAACGTAGATGACGGGCTTCATGGTGAGCAGAGGCGTGTCATACAGGCACGCTCGCTCGTCATCGGTCAGCTCCAGTGTGCGCGCACACTTGCCCGATTCGAGAACGGCGTAGATCTTCTCCAGGGTAGCCAGCTCGCCAGCCAGCGTCTTGTCGCCGCGCATTGCCTTCTTGGTGCGGTCGATGCGGCGCTCCATCATTTCCATATCCGAGAAAATCAACTCCAGGTTGATAGTTTCAAGGTCGCGCATCGGGTCAACCTTGCCGTCAACGTGAATGATGTTGTCATCTTCAAAGCAACGGATTACGTGCAGGATCGCGTCCACCTCGCGGATGTTTCCGAGGAACTGGTTGCCAAGACCTTCTCCCTTGGATGCGCCCTTCACAAGTCCTGCGATGTCAACGAACTCGATCACGGCAGGGGTGTACTTGTTCGGGTGGTGCATGTCTGCCAAAAAGTCGAGACGACTGTCGGGCACAGTGACCACACCCACGTTGGGCTCAATGGTGCAGAAGGGGTAGTTTGCAGATTCAGCGCCTGCGTTGGTCAGCGCATTAAAAAGCGTGCTTTTTCCAACGTTCGGCAGACCTACGATACCAAGTTTCATGTTTGTCTATGTCTCCTTTGTTTTAGGGGTGTTGCTGATGGAAAGTGTCATTTGGCTTTTCCGCTTTTCAAAAAGCGAAGCGAAAAGATACAAAACTATATTATTATAACACACTTTCCTCCCTATTTCAATACTTAAACATCAAATTGCAGGATGTTTTTCGATCTATTTCTCAAAATTTTCTTTTTTCGGCAGGGGGGCGTATGTTCTTGACAAAACAGGAACAGTAGCGAAAAAAGTTCTTGTGCGATCTGATTGTAATATGAAAACCCGTGCATACAAATCGGCAAAGATCTGTATGCACGGGTTTTTATGCTTTTTGATTATTCCTTGTTGAGCAATTTGTTTAATATGGGGTAGAGGCGCTCTGCCATGCGGAAAAATCCGAGCGAGTCGGGGTGGCAGGTGTCCGTTGTGCCGCATTCTCCGTTGTGAAGCTCTCCAAAAATGCCGTAGCAGTCAACAAAATACAGGTTTTCGTCCCCCTCTGCCTTTGCCCTTGCAATGCTTTCCAGGATCACCTCACGTCGCTCGCGGAACCATGGGCGGGTTTGGTAGCCCTCTGCCGTTGGCATCGTCATAAAAATGATCGGCGTGGTTGGATGCGCCCGTCTGACGGTTTCATAGAGCGGATAGTGCGTTTGTCTGAGATATTCTGCGTCGGGCGCGTTGTAGTCATAGTCCAAAACAAAGACCGACGGATCCTGCGCCGCAAGATGGTTTGCAATCGCGGGCTCTGCCTTTGCATTTCCCGAAAATCCAAGATTGACAAAGTCGGTGTCCAGCATGCGGGAAAGTCTGCTGATGTAGTCGTCGCCCGGCTTGCCTGCGCAGCTGCCCTGTGTGATCGAGGAGCCGTAGAATAAAATGGGGGATTGGTGCTTGTACGCCCTGGGCGCTTGCAGTGCACAACCCTTTTGCAGTCCGACGTAGACCGCGTTCACCTGTGTGGAAATGGGGAGGCAGAGTTCCACCTGGTAGACTTCAGGGGACTCCCTGTAGGGGCGTCGGATGCCGTCAAAGACCAGCTTGCCTGTGCCGCCACGTTTGGGATCTGCCGCGATGATCTGCTCGTAGATCGGTGCGATCACGCCCTCAAAAACGCCGTTGGCATAGACCGAAACGCCAAATCTCGCCGCAAAGGTCATCTGCGAGGTGGGAACCGCAAAGGGCTCCTCCAGTCTGACCACAATGTAGGGAGAATCGGTGGCAAAGCGCACTCTGCCTCCCGAGGTGTTTTTGGAGAGTGCGGCGACGCCCCCATTCGTTGCCTCCGCAACCGCGCGATCCAGTCGGCGGTAGATCCCTTCCTCCTCGGAATAGGTCACGCCGTGAACAGAGAAGGGGAGATCGTGAACAGAGAACCACTCCATGTCCTCGGGGTAACGAAATGACGTGTCAAAATTTTTATCTATTTTTCGAATGTCCATTGTCATGCTCCTTTGCACCGAATATCGTACACGCGTTTGTTTACTACTATTATATCACCCGGCGCATCTGTTTTCAAGAGGGGGGCGCGTGAAAATCGATTTTATCGGAAAATAAATTATTTCAAAAAAAATCAAAAGAAAATCAAAAAATCATTTGCAATTTGTTCAATTTTGTGTTATAATACATCCGATCCATCAAAATTTGTTTTTGGTGCGGTAACAAAACACTTGACAAAAATTCATAAGTCCTTCACAGAACGACCGCAAATAATGCGTATAATTTTGTTGACAGGACGACGAATCGGAGGATGAAAAAATGACGGATACCAAAATCCTGATTGTGGACGATGACGCGAATACCAGCTCCTTGCTGAAGATGTATTTTGAAAACGAGGGCTATGATGTCAAGCTTGCGTGCGACGGTGTGGAGGGCGTCAGTTATTTTAAGATGTTTGAGCCGGATCTGGTTCTTTTGGATATTGTGATGCCTAAGAAGGATGGCTGGCAGGTTTGCCGCGAGATTCGTGAGATTTCCTCCAAGCCCATCATCATTCTGAGCGCCAAGTCCGAGGTTTTTGATAAGGTGCTGGGACTGGAGCTGGGAGCGGACGACTACGTAACCAAGCCCTTTGACATGAAGGAGCTTTCCGCCCGTGTGAAGGCGGTTCTTCGCAGATGTAAGAGCAACGCTCGTCAGAACGACGACGAGATCATTAAGTTTGAGAACATTGAGATCAGCCTTCAAAAATATGAGTTGAAGCTCTGCGGCCGCTCGGTGGATATTCCACCGAAGGAGCTCGAGCTGCTGTACTTCCTTGCCTCCAACTACAATCGCGTCTTTACAAGAGATCAGCTTCTTGACAAGGTTTGGGGATTTGATTACCTCGGCGACTCCCGTACGGTGGACGTGCACGTCAAGCGTTTGCGCGAGAAGCTGGAGGGTGCCTCCGACAAGTGGATGCTCAAGACTGTTTGGGGTGTTGGATATAAGTTCGAACTCTTGGGTTGATGTTTGAGTGCGTCAAATACATCATTTGATCGAGCGCGCGGGAATTTTGTGAGGAAACCAAGTTATGAATGAACAAGAAAACAATCCCATCGAGGAGGTAACCTACACCTATCGATGGACGTACGATGAGCAGCTGTCCTACGATCGGGAGCAGAAAAAGCGCCAAGGACGCAAAAGTGCCTTTGTGTATGCCGCGGTCATGCTGACGGCATTTGCGGTTTGTCTGTCTCTCCTGGCGGGGACTGTTTGGCTGAGCAACAAGAGCACCCCGTCCGATGCCTTGGGCGTCGGAGAGGTGAGCGAAATGGTGAATCCGGGAACGGTTTTGATCTATGCCTCATCAAGTGCAAAATCGGGTTTTGGAACCGGCTTTTTCGTTCGGCAGAACGGATATATCGCCACGAATTATCACATCGTTGAGGGGACGGAGAACATCAGCGTTACCCTCTATTCCGATGAGGAGCTGGAGGCGGAGGTCGTTTGGTACAGTATCGCGGACGATCTTGCGATTCTGAAGATCGAGGGGACGGGATATCCCACTCTCAAGATCGGAGATTCGGATCAGGTCAAGGTGGGAGACACTGCCATCGCGGTTGGAAATCCGGGTGGAAATATCTGCCCCTGGACTACCACCAAGGGAATTATTTCGGCACTTGACCGCGAGGTGACGGTGGAGGGAAGCCGTGCGATTGTGGATCTGACCATGATGCAGACCGATGCGCAGGTGAATCCCGGGAATTCGGGAGGCCCGCTTTGCAACGATCGGGGCGAGGTCATTGGAATTGTGACCAGAAAGCTGACGGACTACGAGGGAATCGGCATGGCAATTCCGATCAACGGCGCGATGGAGCTGATCAATGCTTTCTTGGATACCGGAAGCACCGAAAACGTTGTGTCGTCTGTCTCAAAGATCAGACCGACTATTGGAATTCAGGCAGCGGAGGTGAAGCGGGGAGATCCGATCACGGATACCTTTGCAGCTCCGACGGATGGAATTTTGGTAATTTCGGTGACCACGGGAGGCTCGGCTGACGGCGTTTTACGCTCGGGAGATTTGATTTTGGAGATCAACGGCAAAGCGGTGGCCGAAATGGAGCAGCTCAAAGAGATTCTGTATGCCTGCAGAGTGGGGGACACGATGCAGATGAAGGTGAACCGATTCGGCCAGGTGCTTGATCTGAGTGTCACGCTGGGAGCATAAAAAACGATCAAGGAAAGGGGACGGAACATGAGATTTCGGGATCGGCTTTGGAGATTTTGGAGCGGAAGAAACGGTGCGGATCAGCTGTATCAGGTGATGATGTGGACCTGCCTTGGGCTCATGCTTCTGAATCTTTTTTTGGGGAGCGGCTTGATCTATATCATAGAGACCGGCTTGCTTGCCTGGGCGACCTATCGGGCGCTTTCGAGAAATATCTATAAGAGACAGAAGGAAAACCGCGCGTTTTTGGGATTCTTCGCTCGTATCGGCAAATGGTTCAAGCTCAGACGGAACCGCTGGAAGGATCGCAAAACGCACGTTTACAAAAAGTGCCCCAAGTGCAAAAACTATTTGCGCCTGCCCCGCATTAAGGGCTCGCACACCGTGTGCTGTCCATGCTGCAGCCATCGCTTTGGTGTGAATGTTTGAGTTGAATGAGAAAAAGCAGGACACCGATTGGTGTCCTGCTTTGCTATATGAAAACGGGACTTGAACTCCGTACAAGCGGCGTCTTTTGTGAGGAGGGAGGGGGAAAGCCATTTCCGCCGCTATTCCGTTTACTTGCCGACTTCGTCGGCATTTCGCAAGCGAAAGCGAAAACAGAGGTACGGGTTCCGCCCGTTTCGCGCAAAAAAGAGCAGGTAGGCGGTTGCCTACTTACTCTCGGGACTTGAACTCCGTACAAGCGGCGTCTTTTGTGAGGAGGGGGTGGAAGCCATTTCCGCCGCTATTCCGTTTACTTACGCTCCCGCCTTCGGCTTTCGAGCGCATTTCACGGCTATCGCCGCGAAACCGCAAACGGAGGTACGGGTTACGCTCGTTTCGCGCAAAAAAAGAGCAGGTAGGCGGTTGCCTACTTACTCTCGGGACTTGAACTCCGTACAAGCGGCGTCTTTTGTGAGGAGAGCGTGGGAAAGCCATTTCCGCCGCTATTCCGTTTACTTGCCGACTTCGTCGACATTTCGCAAGCGAAACCGTAAACGGAGGTACGGGTTACGCTCGTTTCGCACCAAAAAAGAACAGGTAGGCGGTTGCCTACCTGTTCTTTTTTGGTGCGGAAAACGGGACTTGAACCCGTACGGTGTGAACCACACGCCCCTCAAACGTGCGCGTCTGCCAGTTCCGCCACTTCCGCATTTCTGACCCCAATAGTTTACCATAAACTTGCCCGTTTGTCAAGTCCTTTTTTATCTTTTTCTTATATTTATTTTGAAAAGCAGGATTGAAAGAAAGCCTCCGTTACATTCCTGCAACGGAGGCTGTTTGTTTAGTCTGCTTTTGAGACGAGCTTGTTCAACAACCAAATGGTGCAAATGATGACCAGCGTGACCGTGAA
>JAZQVI010000046.1:0-23174 GCA_045631745.1 Eubacteriales bacterium | reverse complement strand
ATCACCTCTGCAACGTTTGAGAGGCTGCACATCTCCTCATAGGAGATCCACTTGCTTTGCAGTACCGTATAAGGTGCCTCAGGCAAGCAGACGTAGCCATACTCCTCCGCGCGCTCACGCAATTTGGTTCCGTGCAAAAGCTTGAGAAATCCCAACTGCAAAAGGTCGCACGAACCGTAGGCATCGTCAAAAGACTGTGCAAACCGTTCGTAGCTCTCATAGGGTAAGCCTGCAATCAGGTCGAGATGCACATGGATATTCCCCATGTCGTGAACCCGTCGCACGGCGCGGATCACTGCATCGGGATCGATATGTCGGGAAACCTCTGCAAGCGTTTCGGGGTTGGTGCTCTGAAGTCCGAATTCCAGTTGGATCTTGCCCTTGGGAAATCTTGAGAGAATCGCAAAGCTTTCCTCATTGAGAAGAGAGGCACAGACCTCAAAATGATAGTGCTTGTTGTATTTTCCGTCCAGCAAGCCTTCCCAAATGCGGTTGGCACGTTCGGGATTTGCGTTGAAGGTGCGATCAACAAACTTGATGATCCTGCAATCCATTCCCTCTCGCTCAAACGCCAAAAGATCTGCCAGTGTTTGCTCAACGCTTTTCATTCGAACGCCCGTGGTAGCAGAGGACAGACAATAGCCGCAAGAGTAGGGACAGCCTCTGGAGGATTCGTAGTAGAGGATTCCTCCCGTTCCCTCCCCTGCGCGGTAGAGAACGCCCTCATCCTGCATCACAGAAGGCTTTCCGCCCTGCAGGATGCGATCGCAGGATTCTCCGCTCCGAATCGCTTGGCAGAGCATGGGAAGAACTTCCTCCCCCTCGCCGCAAAGGATGTGGCTGATACAAGCCTCTCCATCAAAGCGCTCGGTCGCATAGGAAACCTCCGGGCCGCCCAACACGATCCGCGCACTTGGAAGCAGCCCGTGCAAGGCCCGCGCCAAGGACAGGGTCTGCTCGATGTTCCAAATATAACAGGAAAAGCTGTAGACATCCGCTTTTTCCTTCCATAATTCTTCAAGCACGTGTGAGGTGCGATCCTTTAGCGTACGCTCGATCAGCGAAACCTCAAAGCCCTCTCTTTCGAGTGGCTCTCGCAAGCAACGCAGGGCAAGGCAGGTGTGCGACCAAGACGCGTTGAGTGTAAATAATACGACCTTCATTCCATTCCTCCGTCAAAAAGGACTTCCCTGCCTATTTTACCACAGTTTCATGAATTTTTCAAGTCAAACCAACGATTGCAAAAGGATTTTGTGAATTCTTCCTTTTTTTCAAAATCCATGGACGAGGAATAGATCTCCTCCAGCGCAAAGTGCGCTGCTCTGACCACTCGCATCTCCTCCACCGTGCCCACCAGCATGGCACGCATCATGCGCTCATCAAACGCAGCAGCAGCCCTGGTCTCGCGCAGCGCCGAACCCTCAAGGAATCGACGCATGGAAATTCGATGATGCGGCAGATTCACATCCGCGTGCGGACGGAGCGCAATGGCAATTCCGCTCTCCGAAAAGAAGATACCATCAATCAGTTCGGGCAAAATGGGGTTGCGGCAAACGCGTACTTGTTGCTTTTTTTCCATTGCCAAGCGGTAGAGCGCCTCGGTGAGATAAATGGCAGCTCCTCTGCAATCGTCAATGAGATAGAGGCGCGTCGCCTGATAGAGAAAGGAATCAAAGGATACCCGCCCACTCATGCCAATGGATTCCATCACGCAGGTCTGTGCCTTGAAGCACTGACCTATGGGGATCTGACTTGTCAGTTTTCTCGCATAGTCCGAAAGGGCTTGCAAGCGCACGCAAGGGGCAATTCGCGCGCGGTAATTCTCCCAAATAGAACCGTAGGCAGAAAGATAGCGATACGCGCGGTGGTATCCCTCCTGCTTGATCCGATTTTGCAGCGTGATCTGTTCCCTGTTTGCTTCCAAGCAATGGCTATCCCAAAAATCCCCCAGGTTGATCAATTCCTCGCGGACACCGGGATTCTTCGGTTCATACACGTGCGGAGATGTGCCGTCCAGAAACGCCCAGCGACGCCCTCCCCTTTGCAGGATCACCCCATCCAGGGAATCGGCGTCAGAGGAGCAATAGATCATTCTGCTCCTCCAACCGCGAGCGGCGGCATATTCGCTGACCTCCCGCATAAAACGGCTCTTTCCGGTTCCTGGCCCTCCTTTGATGACAAACACCCGATCCACCTCGGCATCATCAAAAAATTCTGCATAGTAGCTGTGAAATCCGTGCGCGCTGTTGGATGCCGCAAAGCAGCAATCCTCCTCAAGATGACGCATCTCCACGCCCTTTTTCTTTTGATCCATTTCTCCCGATCCACTCCTTTCCAACTTCAATCAGATGAGAAATTCAGCGATTGAACGACTGTTACCATCATATGCAAAAGCCAAAATCAAGTTCTAACCCGATTCCGGCGGGCATATACTGGAAGCATACAAGCCCTACCTGTTCACATTGTTTTCAAAAAGGAGCATTCATATGCAAACGGTCAATGTCATTCGCCGCACGCTTTCTTTTCCGGATATCCTGCGCGAGATTCTTCCTCTGCATCTTTTGGATGCCCTGTCTCGGTGCGGCGCGCCTCGCGCGGAGGAGATTCGACTGCATACAGAGCGCCTTGCCACCGTGACCTGTAACGGAAAAAATTATTTTACCGACGTGATCCTGCGAAAGGACGAGGTCAACGGCATCCTCAAAAAAATGTGCAAAGACTCTCTCTATGCCTATACCCAGCACATCAACGAGGGCTATCTTTCTCTTCAGGGCGGGATCCGTGTGGGCGTATGCGGCAGCGCAAAGCCCGAAAACGGACGTGTCATCGGCATCAGCGACGTCAGCGGTCTGATGATCCGAATCCCCCACCCTCCAAAGGTTTCCGTCACGCCTCTGATCAATCTTCTGCAGGAGGGGCAAGGGATGGGAGGACTCCTGATCTACGCGCCTCCGGGAATTGGAAAAACAACACTTCTGCGCGCGTTCACGGCAGAAATTTCGCACGGATGCAACGGTCGGCGCACGGTTGCGGTGGACACACGGGAGGAGCTCTTTGCCGTTCTCGCGGGCGAGGCAAAGCTGTTGGACGTGCTCGTTGGATATCCCCGTGCGATCGGAATCGAGATTGCGGTGCGAAGCATGGGGGCTGAAGTTGTTATATGCGATGAGATCGGAAACACGCAGGATGCGGATGCCATTCTGATGGCCGCTAACTGCGGGGTTCCAATCGTAGCGACCGCGCACGCGGCGTCGGCACGGGAGCTTTTGCGACGTCCTGCCTTTTCCCGCTTACATGACGCCAGGGTCTTCTACGCCTATGTCGGAATCGAACGGCACGCAAGTGAGGGATTCCACTATCACATTCTCAAAAGAGAGGAGGCGGACAAGAATGATGCTCAAGCTTGTGGGATGTCTGATGCTGCTTTGGACAGGGGGCTTTGCGGCCTTCCGAACGGCCTCGCTTGAAAAGAAAAAGCTCTCGGTGACAGAAGGCTGGTTGGAGCTGCTGTTCTATATTCGCACACGCATCGACTGTCATCTTATCCCCATCGAACAAATCTTTTCCGAGGCATCTCCTACACTTCTGCGCGCCTGCATGGGAAGAAAAGAAGATCGTTCGCCCTCTCGGCTTTTGGAGCACTCGAAGCCTTATCTGGATGAGGAAGCCGCACGTCTGCTGGATTCTTTTTCCCGTGAGATCGGCTCCTGTTACCGCCAGGAGCAGGTAAAACGATGCGATTATTATATAACGGCGCTTCGAAAAATTCGTGACAAACAAATTGCAGAGCTCCCTGCCCGCCTCAAAACGCGAGGGACAATGTGCATCTGCGGTGCAGTCGGACTTGCCATTCTGCTATGGTAAACGGATCGGAAAGGAAGGAAAAAGCAAATGGATATTTCCTTGATTATAAAAATTGCAGGGGTTGGAATTCTGGTCGCGGTCGCCTCACAGATCCTCTGCAAAAGCGGACGGGACGAGCAGGCAATGTTCGTCACAATCGCCGGCATCATTGTCACGCTTATGCTTCTCATCAGTCAGATCAGAGAGCTTTTCGATATGGTTCGCTCCCTGTTTGGGGTCTGATCGGAGGGGATACGGGTGCTTTTTTATGAGCCATGTGCAAATTTGTATGCTCGCAGTTGCAGGCGTGACCGCCTGCGTCATCCTCCGAAAATGGAACGCAGATCTCTTACCCCTTCTGCGGGTGGGCCTCGTTGTGATACTCGTGGGTGCAATTCTGTCGTGGGCAACTCCCCTCGTTACCTACTTAAGGGATCTGACCGGAATCTCCGCCCTATCGGAATACGCGGAGTTTCTGTTCAAGGCACTCGGAATTGCCTGGCTGACGCAGTGCTGCGCCGACATCTGTCGGGAGGGAGGAGAAAGCGGTGCGGCAAACGGTGTAGAGCTGGCAGGCAAGGTGGAGCTTCTGCTGCTCTCCCTTCCTCTGATCAACGACATTCTCACCGTTACCAAAGAGTTATTGTCTCTCTGATCCTACTCTTTTTTTGGATACTTCCCCTATCTCTCCCGGTGAGTGCGGAGGAAACCGCAGAATTTAGCGAAACAGTCCCCGAGGAATTTTCGGAGCTTTTAAGCACCCTCCCCGAGGAGATCTCCTCTCTCCTGCCGCAAGAGCTTTTCTCGGATCAATCGAAGGAGCTCCACTCTGCCGTGCGGGAAATGACGGGATTTTCCTATCTGCTCCAAACAGTCCTCACCTCGGTCGGCATTCTTCTCCCCGACAGTCTCGGACTTCTCTCCTCCATTCTCGGTCTGCTTTTGCTGTCCTCCGTTATTTCCGCTTTACAAAAATCCATCAAAAGCGACACCGTCGGAAAAGCCTTTTCCTTTGCGTCCTCGCTGGCGATCCTATCCTGTATTCTCGTGAGTGGCTATGCCTGCATTCAGTCTGTCACAGATTATTTCGAGCGTCTGAACGCCTTTTCTCTGGGGGCGATCCCCCTTTTGGGGATCCTCTACTCCATGGGTGGAAACGTCACCGCTGCCGCGGCTTCCTCAGCAGGACTCACCCTCTACATCAGCCTCATGGAGAACGTGGTGGGCAGAACTATCGTTCCCTTTTGCGGTACCTGTCTTGCTTTTGGCTGGGTGAGTGCATCGAGCTTTGGTCCGAACGTGCGCGCCCTGCTTGCAACCATTAAAAAGCATTACGCCACCCTACTCGCATTTCTGATGATGCTCCTTCTTGCCATGCTGGCAACGCAAAGCGCCCTCGCCTCCTCTGCCGACACCCTTGCCATGCGAGGGGTCCGCTTTGCTACGGGAAATCTCATTCCCATCGTGGGGGGCTCGGTCTCGGAGCTTTTGCGAACCGTCAGCGCAGGAATCAAATATTTGCGAACGACACTCGGCATTTCTGCCATTCTGCTCCTGCTCTTTCTCTTACTTCCTACTCTGATTCAGCTGTTTCTCTACCGCTCGGTGTGGCAGATCTCTGCCGCATTTGCAGAGCTTCTGGGCTGCGATCGGGAGAAAATCCTGCTTGACGAAATCGCATCTCTGAACGGCTATCTCATTGCCGCCGTCAGCACCTGCTCCTCCGTCCTCTTTCTTTCCTTTACACTTCTGACGCGATGCGCGTCTGCTATTGGGTGAATCTATGCAAGAATATCTTCTCTCCTTGCTCATTGTCTCCATCGCCATTGCCCTCGTCCAGCTTCTTGCGCCAAACGCAACTGCCTCGCACGTCAAGCTCATCTGCTCGCTGATCTTTATCTGCGTGCTCGCATCCCCGCTCCCACAATTTTTTAAAAAACTCCCTGAACTCTCGAAGGAGATCCTCAACATCACCAATCAGCCGAGTTCAGATAACGAATATGAGGAGATCATGAATGACGCGCTGGAGAATGCCTCCAAGACCTATCTTGCACAGGCGCTTACAAGTCTTTTGGAGGAACGTTTCTCTATTCCCGCGGGAGAGATTCGCTGCGTAATCCAATGGAGCGGCGACGGAACAGCAGAGCCGCAGAAGGTGACTGTGATCCTCTCCGGCTCTGCAATCTGGAAAAATCCCGATCCGATCGAGGCAGCGGTCACCGAGCTTTTGGGCTGCCCCTGCGTCACGGCAATCGAAGCGCATCCACCCGCATTATCCTGAAAGGAGATCGAATATGTTCTTTTCAATCAAAGACGGCGACGAAGCCTCGCGACAAGGAAAAACGCCCCTCCTTCTCTTGGTCGGCGTCGCGCTGATCGGGGTATTGCTCATTTTGTTTGGCGGTCAGATCGGAAAATCCGAAAAAAAAGAGGACTCCGTCGACACACCGAGCGCGATGAGCTCGCAGGAGGAGCTGGAAGCCTATCAAACCTATATAGAAACGCGTGTGAAATCCCTTTGCGAGTCGGTCAAGGGTGTGGAAAACGTGACGGTCGCGGTTACCCTCAGCGGAGGCTTTGAGGAGATCTACGCCACAGAGCTGATCGACGAAAACGAGACGTACGTTATCCTTGGAAGCGGCTCAAATGCCTCTGCACTCTATCTATCCAAAAAAGCACCCGAGATCGCGGGGATCGGCGTAGTCTGCCGAGGAGGCGGAAACGACAACGTGCGCCGAGAACTTCTTTCCCTGCTTTCCGCCACCTTCAAGGTGCCCGCAAACCGCATCTATATCACCGAGTCAAAATTTTAAGAGGAACATCTTCTCTGCTTTTCGCATATGGATGACGCTTTCCTCATATAGTGTAACGAATCAAAACGAATGGAGGATCACAACATGAAACAACAAAAGACCGCCCTTAGTGAAGTCCAAGGCGAGCCTGAAAAAAAGCCACTTGAAAAATTCCGCATGATCTGTGTCAAGATTGGAAAACGCAACCTGGTGATTGCGGCATCCGTTCTGCTCATCGGTGTTGCAGTTCTGCTCAATTTCCTTCTCTTTACCGGAAACAGCAATCAGGACGGCTACGACGGCTACGACCAGCCCAGCGGAAACGTGCAGGAGACCCCCAACACTGACGTGAGCACCGGTACATACTTCTCTGCCACCCAGGTCAGCCGTCAGAGAGCGCGCGACGAGGCACTTGAGGTTCTGCAATCTGTCGTTGACAATGTAGAAGCCGACGAAACGGTAAAGGCAGAGGCTCTTGCAGGCATTTCCGCCATCGCTGAGGAAATTCAGAAGGAATCCAACATCGAGTCCCTCATCACCGCAAAAGGGTTTGAGCAGTGTGTTGCCGTTCTCAACGGAGACTCCATCAGCATTGTGGTCTCGGCAGATACCCTTCAGCCCGCTCAGATCGCACAGATCAACGAGATCGTTTATTCCCAAACAGGCATCTCGCCTACAGGGGTGACGATTATTCATAAGTGACGAATAATCAAAAAGAACGGCGTGATAGCCGTTCTTTTTTTGATATAGCTTATTTCTTTGAGAGATCCTTCGCAGTATCATTCCCTTTTTTCCACTTCACCTTTTGGTGTGCTGTAACCTGCTCGAGCGAATCACAGCCATGGAATGCGTTCTGTCCGACAGCCACTACGCCGCCGAGATCCACAATTTTAAGGGAGATGCACCCATGGAAAACGGAATTGGGCAGAGCGGTCAATGAGGTGGGAAGCTGAATCGCCTCCAAGGACAGGCATCCGAGAAAAGCGTTGGTGCCAAGATTTGTGAGCTTGTCTCCCAAGGAAATTTGCCCCATGCGAATACACCCCGAGAATGCCGCATCACCAATGGAGGTCACTTGATCGGGAAGGTTAATTTGGGTCAGGCTCTCGCACGCGTCAAATGCGCGTACACCAATTTCCCTCACGCTCTGCGGAAGGGTGACACTTCTGAGCGTTTTGCATTGATAGAAGGCGTGATCGTCGATCTTCTCAATCCCCTCCGTTACGGTCACCCACTCCAGTGCGTAGGAGTAGAATCCGATGGACGTTCCGTAATTCTGCGCGCCGAAGATATAGCCAAGATAGGTGTTCTCGGTGCGGCTTCTCCCAACAAATGGGACGGTCAAGCGACGGAGTGAGCGACAGTTTTCAAATGCCCCCAGTCCAATACTCAGCAGGGTCGAGGGAAAGGCAAGTGTTTCGATTCCCGTGCAATAGTCCATCGCGTGCGGCGCGATCTCGGTCAGATGCTCGGTGTTGAGATATTTGAGTGATTCGCAACGGTAGAGCGAATAGGACGCAAGCCGTGTGAGAGAACTCGGCAGCTTGATCGCCAACAGATCGTTACAGTCATAGAGTGCGTTTTCCGCCAATTCGGTGGGGGTGCCTCCGATCACCAAAAAGTCCAGCTCGCGGAGATCCGCGACGTTGTTGGTCTCATAGCTTTGGGCTCCGTAAAGATATCCCAGATGGGACTTTCCCTCCTCTGTCGGGAGAGGAGTGCGAAGAGCGTAGATTTTGCCGCTCCCCTTCAGAATCTCTTTTCCGAAGGAGGTCACTGAATCGGGGATCCACAGCACCTTCAGATCTGCAAGATCTGCAAATGCGCCATCTCCGATCGCCGCAACGGATGCGCCCTCGATCGTCTCGGGCACGCGGATCTTGGTTGCCTCTCCGAGATAATCCGTCACGGTCGCCTTACCGTCGTGAATCTCGTATGCAAAATCCGACGCGGGAGATTCCTCGGTCATGCTTTGGAAGGGGAACGCAATCAGCTCCTCATAATCCGCAGTGCTTTCGGGAGCGGATTCGGAAAGTGCCTTTGGCAACTCGGGAACATCGATCGTCGATGTTTTCTTTTTGCAAGCCGCAAGAGAGGTCGCGAGCATCGCAACCGCCATTGCAAGCGCAATCAATTTCAGCTTCATGGAAACTTCCTTTCGGTTTTATGATCTGCTTTATTTTAACACAGTTTTGCATCCTTCGCAAGGGTTTTCGGGAACATTTCAGAATAATTTCAATTTAGACACAAAAACGCCTTGTAATCAGCACAGGTTAATGATATAATAATGAGTAATAAGAACGGAAGGAGGGCATGTGATGGATTGGAAGGTCACCGAGCGAGACGACGGCTGTGTTCTGCGCGAATGGATCAAAGGAAACATTCGTCTGTCGGGAAAAATGATGAAATATCTGAAATACCGAAACGACGGCATCCTTGTCAACGGAGAGCGTTGCACCGTGCGCCGTATTCTGCGCGCGGGAGACACCGTCACCCTTGCCCTGACCGACAATTACACCTCGGAGGAGCTGCTCCCTGTGGATCTCCCCATCGAGATCCTTTACGAGGATGAGGCGCTGATCGCGCCCTCCAAGCCCCCGAATATGCCAACGCATCCCTCTCACAATCACCACGACGACACCCTCGCAAACGCCCTGGCATATCGCTATCAAAAGGCTTGCATCCCCTTCGTCTTTCGGCCTATCAATCGTCTTGACAGAGACACCAGCGGTGTGATGCTGGTAGCCAAAAACAAGTTCTCCGCAGGGCTTCTTGCCAAGTCCATGCAAAATGGTGAATTCCAAAAAACCTACTGGGCAATCCTGGAGGGTGAAATGGAGGCAGATAAGGGTTTGATCGACAAGCCGCTCCACCGCACGGCAGCAAGCATCATCGTGCGAGAGGTATGCGCTCCCGATGCCCCCGATGCAGAACCCGCCCAAACACGCTTTCGCGTGTTGGCAAGAGGAAACGGCTGTACCTTGGTGGAGGCGCACCCCCTGACAGGGCGGACGCATCAGCTTCGCGTGCACTTTGCCTCTTTGGGACACCCCATCTGCGGAGACAGCCTTTATGGGATCGACAACCATAGGATCGCTCGCCAGGCGCTTCACGCCAAGGAATTGGTTTTCCCACACCCCATCACGCAGGAGCAGATCAATCTCTCCGCGCCTATCCCTCAAGATATGCAAGTGCTTATAGATGCCTGCTTTCCATCAAATGAATCCCGAAAGGAGTAATCCCTTGAACGAAGAATTGCAAGATTCGCAGGATATTGAACAGAACGAACAAAAGCTGCCGCTGTGGTGCATCGTTTGTTTTTCCCTTGCCGCGGCGAGTGCCGTTCTTTATCTCATTTTCCGTCTGAGCCCTGTTTTTTCGGATTGGTTCAACCAAAACATTTCCTCACTCGGAAGGAGAGTGCTTTCCTATCTCACGGTATGGATCCCTTTTTCCGCCGCAGAATGTCTATTCCTTCTGCTCCCCGTTATTCTCGTCACCCTGATCGTGATCGGTTATCGCTCCTGCGATGATGATTCGGCGCGTTCCCTTTGGATCTATACGGCCAAGCTCCTCTCTCTCCTCTGTGTGATTTGGATCATCTTCGTATGGAACTTTGCCTCGGGATACTCCGGAACAACACTGGACCAAAAGTTGGAATTGGAAAGAACAGAGGTGAGCGCCGCAGAGCTTCATCAGACCGCACTCATTCTTTCAACCCAGCTGCAGGATCTTTCCGACGAGATCCTCTTCCCTGACAAGGATGGTTCCTCGGTCATGCCCTATTCCTACAGCGAAATGAACCGAAAGCTTATGGCCGCCTATGAAAAATATACCGAGACGCATGATTTTCCAGACCACTTTTACAGCCGCGTCAAACCTGTCATGCTCAGCGGACCCATGTCCTACACCCACATCACAGGGGTGTACACCTTCTTTACGGGAGAAGCGAACATCAACGTGCATTTCCCCGACTACACCATTCCATTCACCGCGGCGCACGAGTTGGCGCATCAGCGAGGCGTGGCACGCGAGGACGAGGCGAATATGATCGCCTTTTTGGTCTGTCTCGAATCGGACGATGCCTATATCCGCTACAGTGCCCTGCTCAATGTTTATGAATACGTTGCCTCCGCTCTTTATTCGGCAGACAAAGCCTTGTACGCCTCGGTCTATCAGACTCTATCCCCAACGGTCATACGCGAGGAACAGGCATACGCCCGTTTCTTTGAGAAATACAGTGACAATGCCATCGCCAAAATCAGCGAAGCAACCAACGATATCTATCTCCAATCACAGGGAGCGGCAGAGGGTACAAGAAGTTATAATCTGGTAGTAGATCTGACAGTTGCCTATTACCGCCCACAGTTTCAATCTTGAAACATTTCAAAACGCCTTGCATACCCTGATAACGGCAAGGCGTTTTATCTTTTTTTAGAAAAAAGTAAAAAAATGCTTTTCTTTTTTCCAAAGATATGATATAATGATATGGATATAACACAGGTGGCGTACACCGGGAAAGGAATGCGGAATGAGATTTTCTTCCGTTGGGCATCAACATGGCAAGTAAAATCATTATACAAGGCGGAAAGCCCCTCTCCGGAGAGGTTACCGTGAGCGGAATGAAAAACGCAGCACTCCCTATTTTGTTTGCCACCATTCTGGTTCGCGGAACCTGTACGCTGGAAAACATTCCTCCTGTGAACGATATTTCTCTGTCGCTGGAGATCCTGCGACGCATGGGGGCAACGGTGGAGCATCTTGATCGCACGACGGTTCGCATCGACACCTCACGCGTCATGCCGGGCACCTCTCCCCGCGAATTGGTCTCCCTCATTCGGGGCTCCTCTTATCTTTTGGGAGCTGAGCTTGGGCGCTTTGGAAAGGCCGGATCGGGCTGGCCGGGCGGATGCGACTTTGGCGTACGCCCGCTCAATCTCCATTTCAAGGGATTTGAAGCACTGGGAGCCTCCGTTCAGAACATCGGAGATCAGATTCAGATCGACGCACCAAACGGACTGACGGGAAACTACGTTTATTTTGACCTTGCATCGGTCGGTGCGACTGCAAATGTCATGATCGCGGCAGTCCTTGCAGAGGGCACAACGGTGATTGAGAATGCAGCGCGCGAGCCGCACATCGTTGACCTTGCAAACTTTCTCAACACCTGTGGCGCAAACATCACGGGAGCCGGCACCACGATCATTAAGATCCGCGGTGTGAAGGAGCTTCACGGCTGTCAATATACCATTATTCCCGACATGATCGAGGCAGGCACCTATATGGTCGCCGCAGCGGCAACAGGGGGACGTGTCAAGGTGTGCTCGGTCATCCCCAAGCACGTCGAAATCATCATGGCAAAGCTGACAGAGATGGGTGTGGAGATCCTGGAGGAGGATGATGCCATCACCGTGACTGCATCGGGGCAACGGAAGAGCATTAGCATCACCACGATTCCCTACCCCGGATTTCCAACCGATATGCACCCGCAGTTCGCGCCTCTGCTTTGCATTGCAAATGGCGTGAGCACAATCTCCGAAGGGGTTTGGGAAAACCGCTTCCGCTACGTTGAAGAACTCCGCAAGATGGGTGCAAACATTTTGGTGGGTGGTGACATGGCGACCTTCATCGGCGGCGAGGGGCTCATCGGCGCATCGGTCAATGCGACCGATCTGCGTGCAGGCGCAGCGTTGATTATTGCAGGCTTGATTGCAAGCGGAAAGACCGAGATCTCGGGTGTCAAGTATATTTACCGCGGCTACTGCGACATTGTCGAAAAGCTTCAGGCGTTGGGCGCGGATATTTCCGAAGTCAATCTTTCGGAAAACTGATAAAAATTCAAAGGGCGAGACAACTGCATTCGCATTGTCTCGCCCTTGTTTTTTATTTATTCAACCACTTTTTGAGATACTGACCGGTATAAGACTCCGCCACCTCGGCAACCTGCTCGGGTGTGCCTGTTGCGAGAACCGTTCCTCCTCCGTCTCCCCCTTCGGGGCCAAGATCAATGATCCAGTCAGCGGACTTAATCACATCGAGGTTGTGCTCGATCACAAGCACAGTGTTTCCGCTGTCAGCCAGCCTTTGAAGCACCTCCAAAAGCTTTGCAACGTCTGCAGAATGGAGCCCCGTCGTAGGCTCGTCAAGGATATAGATGGTTCTACCGGTATCCCGCTTGGCAAGCTCGGTTGCAAGCTTGACGCGCTGCGCCTCGCCGCCTGACAGGGTGGTAGAGGACTGACCGATCTTGATATAACCCAGTCCGACATCGTACAGAGTCTGCAGCTTACGGTGAATGGACGGAATCCCATCAAAGAAGGAAAGTCCCTCCTCTACCGTCATTTCAAGCACGTCGGAGATATTCTTACCCTTGTAGTGGACATCCAGCGTGTCTCTGTTATACCGTTTGCCCTTGCAGACGTCACAGGTCACGTAAACGTCCGGCAAAAAGTGCATCTCGATACATTTCACACCGTCTCCCTCACACGCCTCACAGCGGCCGCCCTTCACGTTAAAGGAGAAGCGTCCCGGCTTAAATCCCTTTGCCTTTGCCTCCTTGGTCTGAGCAAACAGATCACGGATATCTCCAAAGAGCCCCGTGTAGGTCGCGGGATTGGATCGCGGCGTTCTGCCAATCGGACTTTGGTCAATGTCAATCACCTTGTCCAGATGCTCGATTCCCTCAATCGAATCATACTTGCCGGCATAGGTCAAGGCACGGTTCAATTTCTCAGCTAAAACAGGATAGAGAATTCCATTGACAAGAGAGGATTTGCCCGATCCCGAAACGCCGGTCACACAAACCAGCTCTCCCAGCGGAATCTCAACATCGACGTTCTTCAGATTGTTCTGCCGTGCCCCCTTGATGCGAAGCACCTTTCCGTTTCCGCTCCGACGCGTTGCGGGAACGGGAATGCGAATCCGTCCGGACAGATACGCGCCCGTGATGGAATTTTGATCCTCCATGACCTCGCGCGGCGTTCCTGCAGACACGATCTGTCCACCGTGAATCCCCGCACCCGGGCCGATATCGATCAGATAATCGGCACTCTCCATTGTCTCCTCGTCATGCTCCACGACGATGACCGTATTCCCAAGGTCACGCAGTCGCTTGAGCGTTGCGATGAGCTTGGAATTGTCTCTTTGATGAAGACCAATACTGGGCTCGTCCAAAATATACAACACGCCAACCAGGGAGGAACCAATCTGTGTTGCAAGACGGATTCTCTGCGCCTCTCCGCCCGACAGCGTCCCCGATTTGTTCACCAGGGACAGATAGTTCAGTCCGACGCTGACAAGGAAACCAAGTCTTGCCCGAATCTCCTTGAGAATCTCGTTTGCAATAGACTGCTCGGTCTCGGTCAGCTTAAGGTTGTTGACAAATTCCAGCGCGCGCTCCACCGAAAGGGCGCAAAGCTGATGAATATTCAATCCGCCAACCGTCACCGCAAGCACAATGGGAGAAAGTCTCTGTCCGTTGCATTTTGGGCAGGGCGCTTCCTCAATAAATTGATCGTAATAATCGTTTCCATAGGTCTGCGCGCGGTTCTCGATCATGGAGACCAAGCCGTCAAACCTCACCTTCTGATGATGCTCTTCCCTGCCAAACCAGCGGTGAATATCGTAAATTTCCTCCCCTGTACCGTACATCAGCTTTTGGAACTGCTCGTCGGTAAATTCCTCGACAGGGGTGTTCAGGGTAAATCCAAAGCGCTCACCAACCGCCGAGAAAAGAGGACCGTTCCAGCTCTCCTCCTCCAGCGTCTTGAATCCGTTGACGTTAATCGCCCCCTGGCTCAGAGAAAGCTTTTTGTTGGGGATCAGGCGCTCAACGGCAATCCTTTGCATATCACCAAGACCCGAACAATGCGAGCAGGCTCCGATGGGATTGTTAAAGGAGAACATTCTCGGCTCCAATTCACCGAAGGAAATGTTATGCTCCTCGCAAGCATAGGATTGAGAAAATTCCAACTCTCGAGGTTCTCCCTCCCCCTCTCGGGGGGATGTCACCACAATCAGATGGCCGTCTGCCACTGCCAGCGCATTCTCTACCGAGTCCGAAAGGCGAGATTCGATTCCCTCGCGGAGCACCAGTCTGTCCACCACAATCTCAATGCGGTGCTTTTTATTTTTATCCAGTGTAATCGTCTCGGAAAGATCATACAGATTTCCGTCGACACGTACGCGGACATATCCTCTTTTCTTGGCGTCCGAGAACACCTTCTCGTGCATACCCTTCTGATCTCTGACCACGGGCGCGAGGATCATGAATCGCGTACCCGTCTCCATCATCAAAATCCGATCGATGATCTGATCGGTGGTCTGCTGACGGATCTCCTTGCCGCAAACAGGACAGTGTGGAATTCCGATCCGGGCATAAAGCAGACGAAGATAGTCATAGATCTCAGTCACTGTTCCCACTGTGGATCGAGGATTTTTGGATGTCGTCTTCTGATCAATCGCGATGGCAGGGGAAAGGCCGTCGATCGAATCAATCTCGGGCTTATCAAGCTGTCCGAGAAACATTCTGGCGTAGGAGGACAGCGACTCCACAAAGCGGCGATGTCCCTCGGCATAGATGGTATCAAACGCCAGCGAGGACTTTCCCGAGCCTGAGAGTCCCGTCAGAACGACCAGCTGGTCTCTTGGGATATCGACGTCTATATTTTTCAGATTGTGTACCCGCACACCGCGGATCTGAATCTTCTTTGGCATAAATCCTTTGGACTCCTGTTCTTTAAATATCGTTCTTGCCCTCACGAAGCCGACGAATACGATCGCGCAGAAACGCTGCCTGCTCGAATTCCAGCTTGGAGGCTGCTGATTTCATTTCCTTGGTCAAAAGCTCGATCATGCGCTCACGCTCGGAGGCGGAGAGCTTGCGCGTCGGTTCCTTCTTGCCCTTGGTGGTCTTGCGCTCCTCCTTGGAGCCGATCTCAATGACATCTCGCACGCCCTTGATGACCGTTCTCGGAACGATGCCGTTCTCCTCATTGTATTCCAGCTGAATCGTTCGACGACGATTGGTCTCCAGAATGGCGGCGTTCATGGAGCGCGTAATGTTGTCGGCATACATGATGACCTTACCCTCTGCGTTTCGCGCCGCGCGACCGATGGTCTGAATGAGGGATCGCTCGGCTCTGAGGAAGCCCTCCTTATCGGCATCGAGAATTGCAACGAGGGATACCTCGGGGATATCCAATCCCTCGCGCAGTAGATTGATTCCAACCAGCACGTCAAACACACCAAGACGCAGATCTCGAATAATCTCCATACGCTCGATGGTCTCGACGTTATGGTGAATGTATCGCACACGGATCCCGTTGTTCTCAAAATAATCAGTCAGATCCTCTGCCATTTTCTTGGTAAGGGTTGTAACCAATACACGCTCTCCCTTTTTGGCACGGATACGGATCTCTCCGATCAGATCGTCCACCTGCCCTGCAACAGGACGAACCTCCACCACAGGGTCGGGGAGTCCTGTAGGACGAATGATCTGCTCCACAACGGCGTCGGCGTGCGCCTCCTCGTAGTCTCCGGGGGTCGCGCTGACAAAGATCGCCTGATGAATGCTCTCCTCAAATTCTTCAAAAAACAGAGGACGGTTGTCATATGCCGACGGCAGGCGGAATCCATAGTCCACCAGGTTCTTTTTTCTCGCCGTGTCTCCGCCACTCATACCCCGCACCTGTGGAACGGTGACGTGAGACTCGTCGATGAACATAATATAATCATTCGGGAAATAATCCAAAAGCGTAAAGGGGGTCGATCCTGCAGGTCTGCCTGACAGGACACGGGAATAATTCTCCACGCCCGAGCAAAAGCCGATCTCTCTGAGCATCTCCAGATCGTACCGCACGCGCTCACGGATACGCTGCGCCTCGATGAGCTGATTCTGTGATTCAAAATACGCCACGCGGTCTTCCATCTCGGCAGCAATCTCGGCAAGCGCCTTTTCGCGCTTCTCATCCGACACGGCGTAGTGTGTAGCAGGATAGATCGCGGCATAGGAGAGGGTTCGGATCACCTCGCCCGTGACGATATGGATCTCGGTCAGGCGATCAATTTCGTCTCCAAAAAACTCCACGCGAATGGCAGTCTCACTGCTGTTTGCAGGAATGACCTCAACGGTATCTCCATTGACACGGAAACAATCGCGCGCCAGAACCAGGTCGTTTCGGTTATAGCTATTGGCAACCAGCTTGCGGATAAAGATATCGCGGCTCATCTGCATTCCGGGGCGGATCGCCAGCACAAGGCCTTGATACTCCGAGGGATCACCCAAGGAATAGATACAGGAAACCGACGCGACAATGATTACATCACGCCGCTCAAAAAGGGCGCTGGTCGCACTGTGGCGCAATCGGTCGATCTCGTCATTGATCAGAGCATCCTTTTCAATGTACATATCCTTGCCCGGGATATACGCCTCGGGCTGATAGTAATCGTAGTAGGACACAAAAAACTCCACGGCATTGTCTGGAAAGAACTCCCGCATCTCGGAGCAGACCTGCGCCGCAAGTGTCTTGTTGGGCTCCAGAATGAGCGTGGGGCGGTTGAGGTTTGCAATCACGTTTGCCATGGTAAAGGTCTTTCCCGATCCCGTCACCCCCAGGAGCGTTTGCATACGGGTGCCGCGCTCCAGTCCTTCGCAAAGCTTTGCAATCGCTGCGGGCTGATCGCCTGTCGGCTGAAATTCACTTTTTAGCTTAAAATTCCCCATGCTGCACCTCCGTTTGCCAAAATTTCCTCACTTTACATTATATCATAACCAATTTTTAATGTAAAGATGTTTCAACATTATTTTTCCGCGTTTTAATGGAAAACAAACATAAGAGTTCCAACTTTAGCAAAGGCAAAAAAACGCTCCGCATCAAAGATAAAATCTCTGATACGGAGCTTTAAGCAGTTTTTCTTTATATTATTTCCAGTTGCCCATCGACTCACGGTGCTCTTGTGTTTTTCTGTCTACTTCATCCTTCATTTGTTGTTCTTTCTTTGCTTTTACGCTCTTGATAATGGGAGGAATGATGACAATGATGATCTCCGCAAGTATTCGAATAATCGTCCAACCGATCGCTTGCTCAAGCGCGGAATAAAAGTTGGTGGCGAAAAAGGCAAACGTAACATATGCGGGTATGGTGATGCAATAAAGAAAGGCTGAGAGCTCAAATTCCCTTTTGTATTCCTCGTCCTCGGCACGTGATTCCCCGGAGAACGTCCAAGATAACGCTCTGTAAAGCCAAAACCGTCCGCACAAAAATAGATTCCCTTTGTCCATGAAAATAAACGCCATGACCGCATAAATAACCGAACAGATAGCAAAGATAAAGGGAACGATTGAATACTTCGTCAACTCGGCATTGTCCCCCAAAAGAATTGGCAAGATGCTGAGAAACAAACCTACAATAGCCAAAACTGCATATAAAGCTTTTCTGTTTTTTAAGTTCTTCATGCGACAACCTCCGTTTATGATGTTGTGCAACATCGTGATTAGAAATAACCTTATTCAAAAAACTCTGTAAGGAATTGACCTTGCACCCATATTATACACTAAAAACCTGAATATGTCAATAAAGCATTGTAAATTTTTGTAATTTATATATATAATATGTCATAGTTTTGTGCAATGTAATGGAAGGAAAAAGGAGAGCCGAATACTTTCGCACTTGGCTCTCCTTTTTGATCATGATCCTTGCACCCAGCCAAGCGAACGCTCGACGGCCTTGTGCCAGCCCTGGAGCCTTTTTTCACGCTCACGGTCGTCCATACCGGGAAGGAAAACGCGATCCGATCTCCACAGCTTTTTCAGCTCCTCCAGGTCGGAATAGTACCCTACCCCAAGCCCTGCAAGGCTTGCCGCACCCTTGGCGGTCGTTTCGATGCAGGCAGGACGCTCCAGGGGAACCCCCAGAATATCCGACTGAAATTGCAGAAGAAAATTGTTGGAGGACGCGCCACCGTCCACGCGGAGGGAACGGATCGGAAAGGGTGTTTCCTTCTTCATGGCGTTCAGAACATCCACCGTCTGATACGCCATCGCCTCCAGCGCTGCCCGAACGATATGCTCGGAGGTCACCCCTCGGGTGAGACCTTGAATGGACGCTCTGGCATACGGATCCCAATAGGGGGCGCCAAGTCCCACGAACGCGGGAACAAGGTAAACCCCTGCGCTGTCCGAAACACTTCTTGCCATACGTTCGGTGTCAGACGAATTTTCAAACAAATGCAAACCGTCTCTGAGCCATTGGATCACCGCACCGCAGATGAAAACAGATCCTTCAAGAACATAGTTCACCTGATCTCCTATCTTCCAACCAACCGTGGTCAGAAGTCCCTGATCGGATTTCACAGGCGCGTTCCCCGTGTTCATCAGCAAAAAGCCACCCGTGCCGTATGTATTTTTGACGTCGCCCGCCTCCAGGCAGCACTGTCCGAAGAGAGCCGACTGCTGGTCTCCCGCAACGCCCGCGATGGGGATCTGCCCGCCAAACAAATGCTCCGCCGTATATCCAAACACACCGGCCGAGGGCTTGACCTCGGGGAGCATCGCCTCGGGAATCCCAAAGAGCTTCAAAAGCTCGCGATCCCATTCCATCGTGTAAATATTATAAAGCATAGTTCTTGCCGCGTTAGAGGGGTCGGTGGCATGCACCCTTCCGTCGGTCAGATTGTAGATCAGCCAGCTATCCACCGTTCCGAAAAGAAGCTCTCCACGCTCGGCACGCGCTCTCGCACCGTCAACGTGATCGAGAATCCACGCGATCTTGGTGGCGGAAAAATAGGGATCCAGCAACAATCCTGTGCGCTCGCGAATCTCCGTCTCCACGCCCTGGCGTTTCCAGTCCTCGCACTGTTCCGCCGTTCGTCTGCACTGCCACACGATAGCAGGATAGATGGGCTTTCCGCTCTCCTTTTCCCAAACGATCGCCGTTTCTCTTTGATTGGTAATTCCGATGGCGGCGATATCGCGCGCGGTGATTCCCATCTTCAGCATTGTCTCCACCACAACGCCCATCTGGGATGCCCAGATCTCGGTGGGATCCTGCTCCACCCAACCATCCTGCGGATAAAATTGCCGGAACGCGCGGTTCACCTGCGACCGAATGTTTCCCTCACGGTCAAACACGATGCAGCGAGAGCTTGTCGTTCCTTGATCTAACGCTAACAAATACCGTTTCATATGCGCCTCCGTAAATGTTTTTCACCTTTATTTTACCATACCCTACCGCTGCAGTCAAGAAAAAGAGGTAAAAAATAACGGAACCCTCATGCATCGGTGATCCTGAATGCAGAAAATTCCGTTATCTTATCTGTGAATGATTGTTGAAATATGGTTGCAAAGCTCGCCGCAGAGCATACAAACCGACTGCGCACGCATCCCACGTCCGTTCTGATCGGCATCGGAAAGACGTTGCAACTCCGAAAGAAATTTGGGAAGAACCTCTCTTGAAAGCAGGCTGTACCTCTCCCGACATTCCGTGCACTTCTCCTTCTCGCTTTGCAAGCAGAGAATAGCTTTTTCGATCCGCTTGCAGGGCAGTCTAAGCTCTGCATTCATCGGAATCTGAGGCATCCACTCCCCTTCCCAAGCGAGGCAAAGATGCATAGCCTCCATGAAATGCTGATCTAAATAGAAGCTATTTGACAAAGACGCGTCCAACACCCGTTTTTGCTCCTCCAGGCACGCCAGCATCCCACAAATCATGAGATATCGGTTTTGATTTCCAGCCGTATCGAGCAATCTGTCCGCACATGCTTGCACCGCCTGTGCAATTTTCGCCACGGTCTCCGTCATTTCGGCTTGCACCTTTTCGGATTCACGACAAACGTGTCTGACCGATTTCCCTGCAGTCTTGGCATCCGCCTGCGCACGGCTGATCTCCATATTCTCCATTCCACATCCCCCTTCATCGGAAAAACGCCTGTTGCTCCTCGCAACAGGCGTTTTTTGCGGACATCTTATCGGATATCCACGTTCACTCTTTTCCCACTGCTCACAGAAGCAGCCTTGATGACCGTGCGGATCGCCTTTGCGATTCTGCCGTGTCTGCCGATTACCATTCCCATATCGTCGGGAGCAACGGTGAGGGTGAGATTCACTTGATTCTCGGTCTCCTCAACGGTTACTCGAACCTCGTCGGGGGAATCGACGATTGCTTTCGCAATATCAAGCAACGTATTTTGTAAATTCGTCATCCTGCACTCTCCTGTGGGAGCGATCAGTCAACGATTCCGCTCTTCTTCAAAAGAGCCTTTACAGTCTCAGTGGGCTGAGCGCCGTTGTTGAGCCACTTCTTCGCCTTGTCAGCATCGATCTTGATATCAACGGGGTTGGTCAGAGGGTTGTAGTAACCAATCTCCTCGATAAAACGTCCGTCTCTGGGGCTGCGGCTGTCAGCAACGATTACACGGTAGAAGGGAGCCTTCTTTGCGCCCATTCTGGTGAGTCTCATTTTTACTGCCATGATAATGTTTCCTCCAATTTTTTTATTTTGAAATACTTAACAGACTCAGAAGGGCATCTTCATTCTGCTCAGCATTTTCTTTCCTTTTTTTGTTCTTCCCATATCGGTGAACTGCTTCATCATTTTCATCATCTGCTCGAACTGACGAAGCACCTTGTTAACCTCCTCCACGGAGGTGCCCGATCCTGCGGCAATTCTTCTCTTGCGAGAGGCATTGATGATGTCGGGACGTTCTCTTTCCCGTTTGGTCATGGAATAGATGATCGCCTCGGTACGTGTCATGACCGATTCGTCCAATTTCGCATCCTTGAGCGCTGCACGGTTCACACCGGGCATCATACCCATGAGTTGATCCAAGCTTCCCATGTTTTTGAGCTGCTGCATTTGCTCAAGATAATCATCCAGGGTGAAAGTCTGCTGACGCATCTTCTGCTCCAGCTCTGCCGCCTGCTTCTCGTCGTACGCAGCCTGCGCCTTGTCGATCAAGGTCAGAACGTCCCCCATTCCGAGAATTCGGGACGCCATACGATCGGGATGGAAGGGCTCAATGGTATCAAGCTTCTCACCCGTGCCCACAAACTTGATAGGCTTGCCCGTTACGTAGCGGATCGAAAGTGCCGCGCCCCCTCGGGTATCGCCATCGAGCTTGGTCAGAATCACACCTGTGATGTCCAAAAGGTTGTTGAAGGTCTCCGCCACATTGACGGACTCCTGTCCGATCATAGAATCAACAGTCAAGAGGATCTCCGCAGGGCTTACCTCTGCCTTGATGTTCTGCAGCTCCTCCATCAGAACCTCATCAATCTGAAGACGTCCTGCGGTGTCAATGAACACCATGTCATAGCCCTTTTGGATAGCGTGTGCAACGCCCTCCTTGGCGATCTTAACGGGGGACTCCTTGTCTCCCATGGTGAATACCGGGATCTCCAGCTTTTCACCCACGACCTGAAGCTGCTTGATCGCAGCGGGACGGTAAACGTCGCACGCGACCAGCAGGGGCTTCTTGCCCTGCTTTTTATACAGACCCGCAAGCTTTCCTGCGTGCGTAGTCTTACCGGCACCCTGCAAACCAACCATCATGATGACGGTCGGAGGCTTGGGTGCAATGGTCAATTTGGATTGAGAGCCACCCATGAGTCGGGTAAGCTCTTCGTTTACGATCTTTACAATCTGCTGTGCAGGCAACAGGGAGTCTAAAACCTCACTTCCGACCGCACGCTCGGAAACGATCTTGATAAATTCCCGAACGACCTTGAAGTTAACGTCTGCCTCCAGGAGCGCCAGCTTGATCTCGCGCATACCTGCCTTGACGTCAGCCTCGGTCAGCTTACCCTTGCTCCGAAACTTTTTGAACGCCTGATTTAACTTTTCGCCAAGACTTTCAAACATCGTGTTTGCTTCTCCTCTCTTCAGGAAATCAACGAACCGACTCGATCAGCTCCTGTGCCGCCCGATAGACCTCACCGTCCGTCTCGGACGCCTGCAAAAGCTCCATAAGATGCTCAGCTCGGCGGCGTGTGCTTCGAAATCGCTCTGCCAAGCCCAGCTTTGTCTCGTAGAAATACAACTCCTCTTCTGCCTTCTTGATGAGATCTCGCACACCCTGACGGGAAATACCAATCTCCTGCGCGATCTCCGCTAAGGAAAGGTCATCGTTGTAGTAATATTCCAAAACGGTGCGGCGTCGTTCGGTCAGAACTTCACCGTAAAAATCCAGTAAAAATCCGATGGTCAGATCCTTCTCAAACATGGCTTTCTCCGTTCCGCAATCTACGTGTAAAGTGTTTTGCTTTACAATTATACCATACTTTTCGAAAATGTCAATACCTTTTTTCAATTTTTTCTTTTTATTTTTAAATTTGGCGCACGAACTTTCATTTTATTATTTACTTTTTGCAAAAAGCATGGTAAAATAAAACCAACAGAGTTTTTTGGAAAGGAAAATGGATATGACCAATCAAGAACGTTTTCTGAAAATATTTGAAGAGACCATCACTCGAGAGGGTTCTGACAAGCTCCTGGACTTTCTCATGAACGGCTCGGACTTTTTCACCGCTCCTGCCAGCACGCG
>JAZQVI010000045.1:0-12606 GCA_045631745.1 Eubacteriales bacterium | reverse complement strand
AACGGGAATTCCCCACTTGAAGGAGGTACGGGACACACAAAGATCCTGCAAGCCCGCCTTGAGGAAGTTGTTCACCATCTCCTTCTTGCGAAGCTCGGGCTGAATGAACTCGGGGTGATCGTCAATGTGCTTCATGAGGCGGTCGGCGTACTTGCTCATCTTGAAAAAGTATGCCTCCTCCTTTGCCTGAGACAGCTCTCTGCCACAGTCGGGGCACTTGCCGTCAACTGCTTGGGTTGCGGTGAAGAAGGATTCACAAGGGGTGCAGTACCATCCCTCATATTCGCTCTTGTAGATGTCGCCCTGCTCGTAGAACTTCTTAAAGATCTTCTGAACAGCAGCAACGTGGTTGTCGTCGGTGGTGCGGATGAAGTAGTCGTAGGAACTGTTCATCTGATCCCAGATGCCCTTAATCTCTCCCGCAACGCCGTCCACGTAGAGCTTGGGGGTGATTCCCCTTTCATTTGCAAGATTTTCGATCTTCTGACCGTGCTCGTCGGTACCCGTGCAGAAATAAACGTCCTTTCCGCGGGCGCGCTGGTAGCGTGCCACGGCATCACTCATGATGATCTCATAGGTGTTGCCGAAGTGGGGCTTGCGCGACGCGTACGCGATGGCTGTTGTCAGATAGTATTTTTCACTCATTTATCAATTCCTCCGATCGGGTGGTAATTTCATTCAGATTTCTGCAAAGCCGAAAATACGCGATCAGCATTCTCGGCAAAACGTCTGCCAAAAGCAGGATTCCAAAGGTTAAAAGGGACAAAACAATCCACGGAAGGGATCCCCAGCCGTAGTGGCAGGCAAGCGAGCGCGCATAGGGCTGCATTCGCTCGGGTTCGTTGGGCGTTCGGAGGGCAACGTAGGCATGAAGGAATCCCCTCGCCGCCAAGAGATACCACAGCACGAAGACACCGATAATCAACACCGTCCACAGGGGCAACAAAAGTCCCTTGTCCGCCGGAATGGAGAGAACCAACCGAGCCGCCGCTATCTCCGCGGCACACAGCAACAGAATCCTCCAAAACGCGGAACAGGAAACGCAAAGGGATGTCCGATAGGCGCGTCGGCTTGAAAACGCCCACAGCACGTCCTGCAAAAGAACCTCTCTCCCCTGCTCCATCTCGCTCGCCATTCGGAGCAATCCGAAAAGGAGTGGGAGGGTAAAGAGGACGGTCAGAGCAAGCGCCGAAAGCAGAACAACACCATCGGTGAGCATTCCTTTTTGGGGAAAGCGGGAGATCAGAATGGATCCCACCGAGAAAATCGCCTGGTAGACAGGCAAGGGCGACACGGCAACCATGATGGCAAGGATCATGGTCAAGCGGTTGGAGCCTTGCGCCAAGGCTGCACCCGACTCTCGCCAAAGGCGGCTAAAATCCACCCCAGGCAGGCGTTTCTGCTTCAATGCTGTCCCCCCTTTTCCATATCTTTCATTATTATAGCAAATTTTTGTTCTCTTTACAATAGGTATGTTGCATTTTTTTCGTTTTTTTCGGAAATACTTTATCAAAAAGCGAACAAAAGGATGCGATACATTCATGAATCAGCTTGAAACAGCACACACCCCCTCATATCAGCGGCTTGCGGAAAACGCCTTTCTTCTCCTGATGGGAGGGGTTCTCTACGCTTGGCTTGAAATCCTCTATCGCGGCCATACCCATTGGAGCATGGCGATCTGCGGTGGGGTGTGTGCCTGGGCGATCTACCGCATCAACGAGCATTTCCGGGAGCGAAGTGCCATGCTGCGCGCCCTGCTGGGGGCACTGACAATCACCGCCGCCGAGCTTTTGACGGGCTGCGCGGTCAATCTTTGGCTGGGACTTGGCGTGTGGAACTATTCTCACCTTCCCTTCAACCTGTGGGGACAGATCTGCCTCTCCTACTCGATCGCCTGGTTTCTGCTTTGCCTCCCCGTCGGAGCGCTGTGCGGTGTGATCCGCCGTCGGGTATTTCTCCATGAATTCTGATACAAAAAAAGCGATTTACGCAGAGCAGGTACTGAAAAAATCCCTGCAAGCCTATCAAAGAAGCCGCCGAAAAAGCATTTGGGGAGACCTGATCGCATCCCTGAAGGAGGCGCGCCCCTTTCGCATCTGGCAGGCAATCCTGTCCTACTTCCGACGGGCGCGCGCCATCTCCTTTTTCTTTCGCGTACTGGGCTGGATCCTTACCGTTTTGCGAACGGGAACACTCCTACTTTTAACAACGGTGTTGTTTTTCATCGTCCTGCCCCTCCTCCTCGCCTCCCTCATCGGATTCCTTGCCGCATCGTTTTGGGACATGAAAAAAAGCCTCTCGAGATTGCTTGTCACAATCGGCGAAAGACCGGTTTGGGTGTTCTTTTCGGTGGGGGAGTTCGGGCTTGAAAACGCCCTGACGCTCTCACAGGGCGAATCGCGGCTATGCCTGATCGTCTCCCCGCATTGGATCTCTCCCAAAGGAGGCATCTCCTCCCGTTTTTATCTCAACCTGCGCGCGGAATCAAAAAATTGCTACCTCGTAAGGCGTTATTTTTACCTGCGTCTCTGCAAAAAGCTGCACACGTCGGATAAATTGGTGCTAATATATTGAAGCGCACGTTCCATAATTACACCAAAACTCGTTAGCCGCTTTTCTCTTGACGATGTAGGCGCAAGAGAAAAGCTAACAAAAGAGAAACGCCGAAAGGGGCGTTTCGCGCTCTGCGGAGCACGAGGAGGGCTCCGCGCCCTCCACTGCGCAAGCTTTTGAAAAAGCTTGACCAAAACTTTTCGACGAGGCGATCCTGTAACTCACCAAAGAAACGCATGGCGCGTTGCTCCAAACAAAGCATCGCGCCATGCGTTCAATCTTTTATTCTCTTCCGACCAGTCGGAGATATTCCTCGTAGGTACAGATCATACGCGTCGCCGCTAAAAGGGCGTTGGGCGTCATTTTGGGAGGCAACCCCAGCCGCTCGGCAAAGGCGTCCCGACGCGAAGCACTATCCGCGCCGCCCGTCAGCCCGTCGATGTAAAAATCCGTCTTGGAAAGCGGATTTTCGCGCACACGGTCTGCAAATTCTTCGTTCGCATAGGGCAAAAACAACCGATACAAAAGCTCACGCTCCATACCCTCCACGCCAAGGATCCCCTCGGCAGAAGGCGACTTCTTCCGCTTCTCCACCCCCTCCACACGGGGCACGTACAGGTGAATCAAGCGATCGGTCGGAATACTCGATGTGATTTTGGAGCGGATCAACTTGCCCGCGCCGTCACTGTCGGTCAGGACGATCAGCGGCGTTTTCTTTGCCAACGCTCGAAACAGCTTGCTCTTTTCATCATGATTGAACAGTCCGAAGCCGTCGGTCGTCAGAATCTGCGCCTCGATCACACTCTCCAGGCGAAGCTTGTCGTATCTCCCCTCCACGATTACGGGGTAAGGGATCTGCAATCTCTCCATCATCTTGCCAATGCAAAATACAGAATCACAAGGATTCCGAGCGCGATGCGGTAGACACCGAAGGAGGCAAAGCTATGACGCTTGACGAAATCGGTAAGGAATCGGATAGCAACCATAGAGACCGCAAAGGATACCGCGCACGCCAGGGCAAGGATCCCCCATGCGAGAAGCGGCACCTGTACGCCCGTCTCGGAAAGGAACCCGAGAAAGCCCAGCACCTTAATGCCGCTTGCTCCCACCATCACGGGGATCGCCATGAAGAAGGAAAATTCAGCCGCGGCAGGACGGGAAAATCCGATGAGCATCGAGCCAAGAATCGTCGAGCCCGAACGGGAGGTTCCCGGCACCATGGCAAGGATCTGAAAGAGTCCCACCCAAAATGCACTCCGATAGGAAATATCCTCCACCGTCTTCACCTGCTCGCCTTGCGGCTTGTGAAGTCTCTCAATCACAATAAAGGCAATTCCGTAAACGATCAGAGCGATTGCAACCACCACGGGGTTAAAAATCCAACCGTCGATGTCCTTGCCCGTCAGCTTCTCGATCAGCTTGTCGCCAAGGATTCCAACAGCTGCTGCAGGAACGCTGGCGATCAACACCTTCAGCCAAAGATTCCAGGTTTTTTGGCGATCTGCAACATCCTTGGCTTTTGAAAAGGGCCAAAGCTTGCCCCAAAAAAGCACCACAACGGCGAGAATGGCTCCAAGCTGGATCACCACCTCAAACATCTCACCAAATTCGGCGAGAAGCACCGCGTCCCCGGTAAAGGAAAACGGCAACCACTCCTCAAGCAGGATCAAATGTCCCGTCGAGCTGATGGGAAGCCACTCGGTGATTCCCTCCACGATTCCATAAAGAATCGCCTTCAAAAGTTCAATTACAATCACAGGGCAAAGCTCCTTTCAGTCGATCTTTTGCACGTACGTCAAGTCCTTTTCCGGTAGCGGCGCGAAGAATGTCCCCCACCTGCACCTCAAAGGGCACGCGGCACCAGTAGATCATGGATGGGTGGGGCGTAGATTCCAGCCTCTCCCCACTCGGCGCGTAGAGCTCCTCCACGCCAAAGCCTCTGCCGATCTTGCCGGGCGAGATCAGCTCGGCATCCTCCCCGGCACTCACCTTGTTTCGCTGGATAAAGCGATACAGTCTTCCCTTCTCGTTTTCCATCGGAACGCCGCTCGCCACGATGGCATCGGCCTCTTCTTCAGAATATTCAATCGCGGTCGAAAAATATGCCTTCTCACGGATGTAACCGCAGGTGCTGACCACCTGGGGATTCTCCATGGGATCGTCAAAGAAAAATCCCGTTCCGTATTCGCGGTGCGAAACACTCTCAAGCTCGGAAAGCCACGCGGGATCGTAGCGATAGCCTGCAGGGTCCTTCGCATAAGCGTCCATCGCCATGCGATAAGCGTTGGTCACCACCGCGGTGTAGTACGCGCTCTTCATTCTTCCCTCGATCTTGAAGGAAGCGATCCCGCTCTCCATGAGTTCGGGAATATGCTCGATCATGCACATATCCTTGGAGGACAGGATAAAGGTTCCCAAATCGTTCTGCTCAATGGGCAGAGGCATATCGGGGCGTTTTTCCTCCAGGAGTGAATAGTTCCAACGGCAGGGCTGCGTGCAGGTTCCGCGATTGCCGTCCCGCCCGTTGATGGCGTTGGCAAGCAGGCATCTGCCGCTGTAGGAGATGCACATCGAGCCGTGAATAAAGGTCTCCAGCTCGATCTCGGGATCAAGATTTTGTCGGATCGCGAGAATCTCCTTCATCGTCAATTCACGCGCCAGCACCACTCTCTTTGCCCCCAGTGCCGCATACGCCTTGGCAGATGCCGAGGACACGATGCTCGCCTGGGTGGAGATATGGATCTCCATGTCGGGCAGGATCTCCTTGATCAGCGCAATCACGCCAAGATCGGCAACGATCATCGCGTCAAGCTTTGCGCCCTTCAGGGCAGTCAGGAAGGTGCGAAGCGCCGCATACTCGTTCTCGTGCGGCATGGTGTTGACGGTGAGATAGATCTTCTTTCCGCGCGCATGGACGTAGTCCACCGCCTCGTAGATCTCCTCAATGCTGAAGTTGTCGGCGGCAGACCGCATTCCGAACATATGCCCCGCCATGTACACGGCGTCTGCACCGTAGAGGATCGCCGCCTTCAGCTTTTCAAAATTCCCCGCCGGGGATAACAGTTCCGGCATACAGATTCCCATCTTACGGAGTGAGGCGGTTGGGGCCGCGGAAGAGGAATTCCGCTTCCTTGATGGAAAGTCCCAGGAAGAGCATGGTCATGCGGTCAATTCCAAGGCCGAATCCGCCGTGAGGAGGACAACCGTAGCGGAAGAACTGGAGATAGAACTCCACGTCAGCCGCCAGGCCCTTCTCATCTGCCTGCTTCTTGAGCACGTCAAAGCGATGCTCACGAACGGCACCCGTGGTGATCTCACAGCCTCTCCAAATGAGGTCGTAGCCCATGGGAACGCCAGCCTCGTCACGCATATGATAGAATGCGCGCTCCTTTGCATCGTAATCGGTCACAAAGAGGAACTCGCTTCCGAACTTCTCCATCGAATACTTCGCGCAAAGATGCTCCGCCTCGGTGGTGAGGTCTCCCTTTGCGTCCTCGGATACGGTGTATCCGTAGGTTTTCTCCAGCTCGTCGTAAAGATCCTTCAGCTTCATGCGGGGGAACGGAACGGTAGGAACGATCACTTCCTTACCGAACAGACGCTTGATGTCCTCGCCATGCTTCTCAGCGATCTTTTGGAAGGTGTAAGCCAGGAGCTCTTCCTCCATGTGCATCACTTCCTCACAAGAGGTCACGTAGCTGAACTCCAAATCAAAGCCCGTGAACTCGGTGGCGTGCTTGTTGGTGTAGGACTTCTCTGCGCGGAAGACAGGGCCCGTCTCAAAGATGCGGTCAAGACCTGCCGCCATCGCCATCTGCTTGTAGAACTGAGGAGACTGCGCGAGGTATGCCTTGGTGTCGAAATACTTCACCTCAAATACCTCAGAGCCCGACTCCCTTGCCGCGCCGATCAGCTTGGGGGTATGGATTTCCACAAAGTTGCGCTCCACCAAAAATTCGCGCATCGCAGCGGTCATAGTCGTCTGCACCTGCAGCATCACGTGATTCTGCTCACGGCGCAGATCGATCCAACGGAAGTCCATCTTGGAGTCGATCTCGGAGTCGTCCTTGATGGGGAGCGCGTCTGCGATAGAATGAATCGTCATCGCATCGGGAAGCATCTCGATGCCACCCATTTTAACGTACTCGTTGGCAACGACCTCACCCTCCACGCTCACAACCGAGTGAATGGTGAGCTGATCCACGAGAGCCGCCAGCTCGGGGTACTTTTCCTTCTCCAGGGTAACCTGAAGCTTTCCGGTGATGTCACGAATGACGAGAAACGCCATGGTGCGCTTGTTACGAAGGTTTTCCACAAAGCCGCAAATCGACTGGCGTGCGCCGGGGGTGATGTCCTGAATGTAAGTTCTGTTCATGATATTTCCTCACTTTTCTGTGTCGTTATCTTAAAATTCCGTACGGATGCGTTCTACATACGCGCCGTCGATCGCTTCCTGAACCAACGCCTCAAAATCCAGTCGGTTCTGCTGCTCCAAAACCTTTTCCAACTCGGGGCGGGTTCTGGGGTGCTTGGGCGTGAAGACGGTGCAACAGTCCTCATAGGGCTGAATGGAGGTCTCAAAGGTGTCAATTTTACGGGCAATCTGAATGATCTCTTCCTTGTCCATGCCAATGCAGGGACGGAACACAGGGAGCGTCGCCACAGGGTCGGTAACCCCGATCGCCTGCATGGTCTGAGATGCCACCTGACCGAGGCTCTCACCCGTAATCAGTCCGCCGCAATCGGTCTTGTGCGCCAAGCGGTCGGCAATCGCCATCATGTAGCGGCGAAGAATGAGGGTAAAGTAATCCTCCTCGCAGTTCTTCACCAGCTCCTCCTGAATATGTGTCAGGGAGACCACATGAAGGTTGAAGGATCCCGCATACTGCGCCACGATCCGCGCAAGATCCATCACCTTTTCCTTGGCTCTCTCGCTGGTGTAGGGGAAGGATTCAAAGTGAACCGCCTCCAGCTGCACGCCTCGCTTGGCGATCATGTAGCCGGCAACGGGAGAATCGATTCCACCCGACAACAGGAGCATTCCCTTGCCGTTCGTTCCGACAGGCATACCGCCCGCTCCCTTGAACTGACCTGCATGGATGTACGCACCATGCTCGCGGATCTCGACGTGCACGATGATCTCGGGGTTGCGAACGTCCACGCGGAGCTTGGGCATCATGCCGAGAATCACGCCTCCGATCTCCGCCGAGATCTGAGGAGAGTTGAGCGGGAAGCGCTTGTCCGATCTCTTTGCCTCCACCTTGAAGGTCTTTTTGCCCTCCAAAAACTGCGGAACGTACTCCTTCACCAGACGAGAGATCTCGTCCATATTCTTCTCGCACACCGCACAACGGCTGATGCCAACGATTCCAAACACCTTGGAAATCGTTTCAAACAGTCCGTCGATGTCCGAATCCTCGGTCATGGGTTCAATGACGATGGTGCTCTGGGATCGGTTGATCTCAAATTTTCCAAAATGCTTCGCGCGAAAGCGCAGCGTCTTCATGAGCGTGTCCTCAAAGAAGCGTCTGTTCGCCCCCTTGAGCACGATCTCTCCGTATTTACAAAGTAAAATCTCTCTCATTCCTCGTCCTCACTCTCCGTGTCGTCCGACCACTCCTCCACAGGCTCTGCGTTGCGATAAGCGTCCAGGACCTCTCGCGCCTGCCCGATGAACTCGGTTGGCACCAGCACGTCGGTTCCGTACATGGAATTTCCCATCACAATCCGCAAGACACCTCCGCCGCCGCGATCCTCTGCAAGGTAGGGGATCTCCTCCCCCTCCAGAATGGATTGAATCAGCGAGAGCTCAACGTCATCGTGAGCGGTGGTGAGCAGCTCCATTCCCTCCTCCTGTCGAGGAGTATCCAAGCCAAAAAACTTGTCCATGTGGCACCTCAATTCTCGTAGTAGTTCGGGAAGAGCTTTTCCCAAACCTTTGCACAGCCAATGGTATCCGCGATGGAGGTGTGCGCCACACCGTCCCACGCAACACCAAGGCACTCCATCGCGTCACTCAGCGAGGCATGGCTCAGCTCGGGGTGATGCTCCTGAATGTAGCGCACGTATTCATTGGCGGCGCATCTCGTTTTTTCGCGAAGCGCCTCGCGCTCCGCCTGCGTGTCATAGATGTATTTGATATGGCTGAAGTCGGTGGAGATTCCATAGGCAATGATCGCGTCGGCATTTGCAAAGATCTCCTTGATGCGAGGGGTCAGCTCCTTCAGATAAGGCGCATCAGCCACCATCTCGGGGGTGATGCCGTGAATCTTCTCGGTCTTCTTCCACTTCTTGGTGTGAGTGGGCTTGACCAGCGTATCCATAATCAGCGTTCCGTTGCCGTCGAGAATGGAGATGGAGATGATCTCATCGTGATCGTAAACACCCGTCAGCTCCAGGTCAAAGAAGATCACGCGCTCGCGCTTCATTCCGTAGGATGCGCTGCGGTGTGCATCTCCCTCGACACGGCGGAGCGCCATGTCGGCATCAAAGCAGGCCTTGCAAAGCTTGCGGCGGTATCGGACATCCTTGCCGCACTCCACACACATCAGAGGCTGACGGATCGCGGCAGTCTTGTCATAGAAATAGATCACACTCTTGTCGTTGCGAAGCGTGTACGCCACAGGCTCCTCCACCACGTCGTAGTGCATCTGCGAGAGACGCTCCTTGGTGTAATACCCACAGCTTGCCGCACGCTTGGTGCTCATGCGTCCGATGACCTTTCCGCTTTCCAGAGTCATCGTCTCGGTGAACTGGATCGCAGGAGCGTACCAAGTCTCGGGCGGTGCCTCCACCACTCTTTGGGGATCAAAGTAATAGGTCACACTTCCATCCTCTGCCGCAGTATAGGCAATGGGATCTCCCTCTGGGATCAGGTGCATACGGGAGAGCAGCCCCTTCGTCAGATACCGTCTGCTCTCTGCCTGCTCGGGCGTGATCTGCGGGATGGGTGCACCCGAGCGCGTTTTGATAATTTCTTTCAACTTTCGTTCCTTCCTACCGCCGGAGCCGTCCGCAACATCGCCTGCTCCTTGGCAGCGCTTGCCGGTATCTCTCAAACGGTTTTTGATCTGTTTTATTCAAGTCGATCCATCGCGTACGCGCGCGATAAAACAGACATACCCGACCATTATAACATATAAATATAATTTATGCAATAGGTTTTCGCAATTCACCAGGCACTTTTCGCACCTTCAACCGCGATTTTCTCTGTTTTTGTTCACTTTTTTAGAATGATAATTGTTCTTATTATTATATTTTCTGCGGTCAGAGGCCATTTTCCGAAGGATCTCCAAGGCTCTGTCAAGCCCACCCACCTCGTCAATGATGCCGTATCGCACCGTCTCCTCAGCCTCCAAGACAGAGCCGCAATCGGTTGCGATCTGATCGGGACGCATCATCAGACTGTCCAGAACCTGCGCGTCAGCCTTGGAATGCGCGCAGATAAAGCGAATAATACGCTTCTGCATCTCGCTCATATAGCGGAAGGATTGCGGCACGCCGATCACCGTACCGCTCACACGCACAGGGTGGAGTGTCATGGTCGCGGTGGGCACGATCAGGGAACGCCGAGCCGCAGTAGCCAGGGGCACACCGATGGAATGGCTTCCGCCAAGCACCAAGGAGACGGTCGGCTTTTTCATGGAGGCGATCACCTCAGCGATGGCAAGCCCTGCTTCCACATCTCCCCCCATGGTATTGAGCAAGACCAGGAGCCCGTCAATGGAGTCATCCTCCTCCACCGAAACCAAGAGGGGAAGCAGATGCTCGTATTTGGTTGCCTTTTGCCCGTCGGGCAGGACATAATGCCCCTCGATCTGTCCGATCACCGAGATGCAATGGATTCCCCCGCGGCGCCCCTCGGTGACAACGTCTCCCATTTTTTCAATGCTCGAAAGCTTCAGATCCAGCTCCTCGCCAACCGTGTTTTTTCTTGTTTTTTCACTCATTTTTCTCATTCCTTTTCAAAATCAGACTCGTTTTATTATTATGAACAAAAAAAATTGCGATATATACCGCGAATTATGAAAAAACAGTCTTTACAACGCAAAAAAAAAATGGTATAATGATGGTGTATGGGATCAAGGATCCCAAAAGGAAAAAGAAGAAAGGTTTCTATCATTATGGAAAACAAAGTTTTGGTCGAAACATCCGCTCGTCACATTCACCTGACGACCGAGGCAGTCAATGCACTTTACGGCGAGGGAGCAGAGCTGATCGTAAAGAAAATGCTCAGCCAGCCCGGCCAGTTTGCAACCGCAAATGAGAAGATCACCCTGGTTGGCCCCAAGGGAACGCTGGCAGTCAGCGTGCTTGGCCCCACGCGTCCGGCAAATCAGGTTGAGCTTTCCTACACCGATGCCCGCACGCTGGGACTGAACGCAGTTCCCGTTCGCGAGAGCGGCGACGTAGCCGGTACGCCCGGACTCAAGATGGTAGGCCCCGCAGGCGAGATCGAGATCTCCGAGGGCGTCATCATCGCAAAGAGACACATCCACATGACCCCTGCCGATGCAGAGGCACTGGGCGGCATCAAGGATAAGCAGATTGTCAGTGTGAAGGTTCACACCGACCGTCCCGTGATCTTTGAGGACGTCGTTTGCCGCGTGAACGCAAACTACGCGCTCGCAATGCACATCGACACCGACGAATGCAACGCAGCAGGCGCATTCGGCGAGGTTTACGGCGAGATCATTCCGTAATTCCAACTTCATGGCAACCACCCGTTCCTCATGCGAGGAAGTGGTTTGAATAGAAAACAATAAAAAGGAGATATAACTATGAGCAACGTAAGCGAATACCCTTACGCACAGAGCCTTGAGGTTCAGCACATGTGCGTAGTCAAAAAGGGTTGCGACCACGGTCCTGCTCCCCTTCCCGAAGAGGGCAAGTGGATCCAGGCAAAGCAAATCACCGATATTTCTGCATACACCCACGGAGTGGGCTGGTGTGCACCCCAGCAGGGAGCGTGCAAGCTCTCTCTGAACGTGAAGAACGGCATCATCGAGGAAGCACTGGTGGAAACCATCGGATGCTCCGGTATGACCCACTCCGCAGCAATGGCTGCAGAGATTCTTCCCGGCAAGACTCTGCTTGAGGCTCTGAACACCGACCTCGTTTGCGATGCAATCAACACCGCAATGAGAGAGCTGTTCCTCCAGATCGTTTACGGCAGAAGCCAGTCCGCTTTCTCCGAGGGCGGTCTTGTCATCGGCGCAGGTATGGAAGACCTCGGTAAGGGCGAGCGCTCCATGGTAGGTACCATGTACGGCACCAAGGAAAAGGGCGTTCGTTACCTCGAAATGACCGAGGGCTACTGCACCAGAATGGCACTCGACGAGAACAACGAGGTGATCGGCTACGAGTTCGTATCCCTCGGCAAGATGACCGATATGATCAAGAAGGGCATCGAGCCCAACGAGGCATATGAGAAGGCAAAGGGTACATACGGTAGATTCAATGATGCTGCAAAGTACATTGACCCCCGTAAGGAATAATTAAAGGAGGTAATGTATCATGGCAAAGTTTGAAGGTTATGAAAGAAGAGAAGCGAAGATTCTCGCCGCTCTCAAGGAATATGGTATCAACTCGATCGACGAGTGCAAGGAAATCTGCGACGCTAAGGGCATCGACCCCTACAAGATCGTAGAGGAGACCCAGCCCATCTGCTTCGAGAATGCAAAGTGGGCATATGTTGTAGGCGCAGCAATCGCAATCAAGCAGGGCTGCACCAAGGCAGCTGACGCTGCTGCTGCAATCGGTATCGGTCTGCAGAGCTTCTGCATCCCCGGCTCGGTTGCAGAGAACCGTAAGGTTGGTCTGGGACATGGTAACCTCGGCAAGATGCTCCTCTCCGAGGAGACCGAGTGCTTCTGCTTCCTGGCAGGTCACGAGTCCTTCGCAGCTGCAGAGGGCGCAATCAAGATCGCACTCAACGCAAACAAGGTTCGCGTAAAGCCCCTCCGCGTAATTCTGAACGGTCTGGGCAAGGACGCAGCTTACATCATTTCCAGAATCAACGGATTTACCTACGTAGAGACCAAGTTCGATCCC
>JAZQVI010000044.1:0-4696 GCA_045631745.1 Eubacteriales bacterium | reverse complement strand
ATCACCCAGATTCTTTTCCTGCATCATTTTATCGGCTCTTGCAGCATAATCCGCATAATTCTCCAACTGTGATGCGGTTTTTCCCAGCAGCAAGGGATCGCGAACCTTTGGTATCAGTGTATTAATCGCCTCACACCCGCTCCGAGCACTAATATAAATTTCCGACAACATTTTTTTCGTAGCATTTTCCATCATTCGATCCTCCAAATACAGTTTCTCCGGATCGTTTCCGAAAATTCGAGGAAATTATCCCTTGACTTTCTGTGTTTTTTATGTTATTCTATATAATGACCGATTTGGTTACGTCATGTTGATTCCAATAAGATTTCCGCATAGACAGTAAGCATGTTTTTATTCGGAGGGTTATCGAAGCGGTCATAACGAGGCGGTCTTGAAAACCGTTTGACAGCAATGTCACGTGGGTTCGAATCCCACACCCTCCGCCAAAACAAGACGAGACACCGATTGGTGTCTCGTCTTGTTTTATCTGAAGAATTTGAGAGAACCTATTTTCAATGAGGTGTAAAATGAACAGATCAGAAGAAGTAATAAAATATCTCACCGCCTGCTGCCTTTCCTCCGCAATTCTCTATAATAAACAATTTCCTTCAATTAAGTTTTATCCAAATGAAGGCAAACTGATGTATATAGAAAATTCCAGAATGTTGGATATTGTTGAATTTCAAATTCCCCATTGGAATCCTGATGTCGACATTCCTTTGACATTTCAGGCTCTTGAGTCTGACTCACGTTTGACATACTGCGAATCTCACAAAGTGAACGAAAAATATTGCTATTCAATATCCTTCATTGATTAACCCCGGGGATTTCTCATTCCTTTTTTCGACACACCATTGACATCTTCCCTGCTCTATGATATAATATCTTTACAAAAGAATAAACACAGTTCATCTCAATGCGCGCGTCGCATTGGTTGTCGAGCGTTCTGCATGGCAGGATGCTCGGGGATAAGGAAATCGCGGTGGGAGTCCGCAGCAACAGCCATTACCGTATCTCCTGCTTACAAGCGGCAGGTCAAGTCGGAATGCTTATCGTTCTGTGACACATAAAAGGTCTCTTGGGCAACATGGGGAGGCGTGTATTTCAGTCAGAACAACCTCTGACTGCATTTTGGCGTGGCAGGACGTCAAGTGTAATACCGTCAGTACCCCTTGGAGGGGTGCTTTTATTTTATCCTTTTGAAAACAAACAAGAAAGGATAACAACATGAAACAAAGAATTCAATCCATCACCACACTTTTTCTCGCACTGATCCTTATTTTATCTATGGCATCTTGCCAAACCAAAATTCCGAAAGAAGGTCTTTGGGAGAATGCGACCTACCGCGCTGACAAGGAGTTTGGAACAGGCTCCAAAACGGTCGTCGTTGAGGTCGAGGTTGTAGAGCAGAAGGTTACCTTCACCGTTCATACCGATGCAGAGACGGTCGGTGCAGCCCTTCTGGAGCACGATCTGATCGCAGGAGATGACAGTCAATACGGCTTGTACGTCAAGGTTGTGAATGGCATTACCGCCGACTATGACGTGGATCAATCCTACTGGGCGTTCTACATCAACGGCGAAATGGCAATGACGGGCGTTGATTCTACACCGATCGACGAATCCGCAACATACAAGCTTGCATACACAAAATAAGAATGGCAACGGAAGGCTGTCTTACAGAATACGAACACAGGAGCTTGTACTGTATTCTCTGTTAGGCACGCTGATGTTCTGTTCCAAGATCATCATGGAAGTTCTACCAAACATTCACCTGCTCGGAATGTTGACCATGTGCTACACACTTGTCTTCCGTACAAAAGCCTTATATCCCATTTATGTTTACGTCATTCTCAATGGGCTCTACGGGGGCTTTAATCTGTGGTGGATTCCCTATCTTTACATTTGGACGATCCTGTGGGGCGTGACCATGCTTCTGCCTCGAAGAATGCCAAAAAAAATCGCTCTTGTGATCTACCCGCTGGTATGTGGCTTACACGGCTTTCTTTTCGGAATTCTTTACGCCCCCGCGCAAGCACTGGTGTTTGGACTGAATTTTAAGCAAATGCTTGCCTGGATCGCCAGCGGATTGCCCTTTGACATCGTACACGGGATAGGAAATCTGGCAGCCGGATGTTTGATTTTGCCCTTGACGGATCTGCTCAAAAAACTGATCCGCCGCCAATTTCACAATCAAATTTCCATTACTTCTGATTAAAATGCAAGAAGGACACCAAACGTTTTCACGTTTGGTGTCCTTCTTTATGGAAAGACCGCTTTTCGGTCTTTGGGTTGATTCTTACTTCTCAGAAGTCTCAACAACCTCTGCAGCATCAGCCTCAACGAGAGCAACGATTGCCATTTCAGCAGCATCACCTCTACGAGGACCGAGCTTGAGGATACGAGTATATCCGCCATTGCGCTTTGCATAGCTGGGAGCGATTTCGTTGAACAGCTTGGTTACAACGTCCTCTTTCGTAATGTATGCAAGAGCTGCACGGCGACTTGCAAGAGTGTTCTTCTTGCCGAGAGTAATCATTTTCTCTGCCATGGAACGAACTTCCTTTGCTCTGGTGAGCGTGGTCTCGATCTGTCCGTTCTCAAGCAGCAGGGTAACCATTCCGCGGAGCATAGCCATTCTGTGCGCGGTAGGTCTGCCGAGTTTTCTGGTTCCGGGCATTTCTATTCCCTCCTTCTGATATTTACGATTGTTTTAAATTAAGTTGGTTATCAACGGATCTTACTCTTCGTCTCTTCTCAGATCCAGACCAAGGGAGTGAAGCTTTGCAATAACTTCCTCCAGGGATTTCTTACCGAGGTTACGAACCTTAATCATATCCTCCTCGGTGCGGTTGATCAAATCCTCAACCGTGTCAATGCCTGCGCGCTTCAAGCAGTTGAAGCTACGAACAGACATGTCAAGTTCCTCAATGGTCATCTCAAGAACCTTTTCCTTGATGGTCTCTTCTCTTTCGACCATGATCTCTGCCTTCTTTGCTCTGTCGGACAAGTCCACAAACAAGTTGAGATGCTCGTTGAGAATCTTGGCGCCCAGCGAAACTGCCTCTCTTGCGGAGATGGTTCCGTCGGTCAATACTTCAAGAGTCAATTTGTCGTAATCCGTGATATTACTTCCTACACGGGTGTTATCCACCGTATACTTCACGTTATACACAGGCGTGTAAATCGAGTCGGTATAAATGGTACCGATGGGAGCAGAGGCTGCAACGCCCAAGCTCTGCGTGTGAAGCTGCTTGTTTCTCTCCTGAGATACATATCCACGACCATGTGCAAAGGTCAGTTCCATGTAAAAACGCTCATTCGCGCCAATGGTGGCAATATGATGCTCGGGATTGAGAATTTCAATGTCGGAATCCTGCTTGATATCGCCTGCAGTGATATCATGCTCACCCATCACATCGATCACAACAGTCTTCGGACCGTTGCAATGAAGCTTTGCGGTGATTCCCTTCACATTCAAAACGATCTCAGTAACATCCTCGGTCACTCCGGGAATTGTGGAGAATTCGTGAAGCACACCGTCGATTTTGATATTGGTCACTGCTACACCGGGCAAGGAGCCAAGCATGACTCTGCGAAGCGAGTTGCCAAGAGTTGTGCCATATCCTCGCTCCAACGGCTCAACAACGAAAACGCCGTTTGATCCGTCTTCACTCAAATCAGAAGTGATGATATTGGGCTTTTCAATCTCAATCATTCCAAAAAAGCCTCCTTTTCATTTGTTATAAATGTTGCGGGGTCTATACACCTGCCACATGGCAGTGTATTAGCATGGAGTCCGTCTGAATTACTTAGAATAAAGCTCGACGATCAGCTGCTCGTTGAAATCAAAGTCAACGTCTTCTCTTGCGGGAAGGGTTGCAACCTTTGCAGTAAATGCGTCAGCCTTAACCTCCAACCACTTCGGAGCGATGTGGGTTGCTGCTGCCTCAGCCAATGCCTTGAACTTCTCAGAGCTACGGCTGGTTTCCTTAACGGTGATCACGTCTCCTGCCTTTACGATCAGAGAAGGAATGTTAACCTTCTTGCCGTTGAGGGTAAAGTGACCGTGGAGCACGAGCTGACGAGCCTCCTTGTGAGAAGCTGCAAAGCCCATTCTGTAAACAACGTTGTCAAGACGACGCTCGAGCAGGCAGATCAGGTTCTCACCGGTCATACCTTCCTTGCGGTCAGCCTCTTCAAAATAGTTTACAAACTGCTTCTCCAGAACACCATAGTATCTTCTGGTCTTCTGCTTCTCGCGCATCTGCATTCCGTACTCTCTCATTTCCTTGTTAGCAGCGCCGTGCTGACCGGGAGCGGTGCTTCTGCGATCCAGAGCACACTTACCGGAAGTGCAACGATCACCCTTCAAGAACAGTTTGGTGCCTTCTCTGCGGCACAGTCTGCATACAGGTCCTGTATATCTTGCCATAATAGTTTTACCTCCACGAAAAATTAAACGCGTCTGCGTTTCGGGGGTCTGCATCCGTTGTGAGGAACGGGAGTTACGTCCTTGATCATAGTGATCTGAAGACCAACCGTCTCAAGTGCACGGATTGCGGACTCACGTCCTGCGCCGGGGCCCTTTACGTAAACCTCAACGCTCTTCAGTCCATGCTCCATTGCTGCCTTTGCTGCAGTTTCGGAAGCGGACTGCGCTGCAAACGGAGTGGATTTTCTGGAACCCTTGAAT
>JAZQVI010000043.1:0-3650 GCA_045631745.1 Eubacteriales bacterium | reverse complement strand
GGTGGCTTTGGCTATGATCCGCTCTTCTATTACGAGCCCTTCGGAAAGACCTTTGCAGAGGTCTCTGCCGAGGAAAAGCACAGTGTCTCCCACCGCGGGGAGGCGATGAAAAAATTTGCCGAGAAGTTGAAAAGTTTATTGTAAAAATGAGAAAATTCAGCGATTATCTGTTTGCCCCGGGGGTGCGTCCTCTGTCGATTGCGGCGGGCGTTCTGATCGGCTTGTTAACGTCCCTGTTCACAGACTGGATCATGGGCGGCTTTGTTGGCGCTTCGGCGGTTCTGATCCTGTCATTCGCCATTCCCGTGATCATCTTTCTTCAGGACGTACCATACAACCGTATCAAGAAGCAGCTTTCGGGTCCCTTCATTTTTGATGAGCGCGTGCGCTTCGATGCGCGTGGCGCAAACGTGTCGGGGTATTTCATTCTGACCGAGGAGAGAATGATCTTTCTCGCCCTGGAGAAGGGAAAGCACCGGCTGGAGCTTTCAAGGGCAGACGTTTGCAGGATCTCAAAGGATGAGAATTACTGCATCAATATTTATCTGAACGAGCGGGAATTTGTCCGCGTGCAGACTCCCGTTGTCGAGGAAATGCTCCGTGTCCTTTCGGAAAAGGGCTGGGGCTAAAAACGAGAATAGAAAGAGGAATTTTATGATTTCATCAAAGCAAAGAGCGTATCTGCGCGGACTTGCGAACGACCTTCCTGCGATCATGCAGATTGGAAAGGGCGGACTTACCGACAATTTGATCAAGACCTGCTCGGATGCGCTGGAGGCAAGGGAGCTGATTAAGCTTCATATTTTGGAGAACAGCGGCATGACGCCAAGAGAGAGCGCAGACGCACTGGCAGAAGCATTGAATGCAGACGTTGTTGCTGTAACCGGTAAGAAGGTTGTCTTCTACAGACGCTCCTCCAAAAAGCCCGTGATCGAGCTGCCATGATGCGGATCGGCGTTTTCGGAGGCACCTTTTCGCCCCCTCACCAGGGACATTTGCAGGCCGCGAAGGCATTCATGGAGCAGATGTGGCTGGATATCCTCTACGTCATTCCTACCGCGCTCCCTCCTCACAAGGAAATGGAAATCCCTGTTTCCGCCGAACACCGTTTACAGATGTGCCGACTGGCATTTTCGGGGATGGAGGGCGTTTATGTGAGTGATATGGAGATCCAACGTGGAGGCAAAAGCTACACGGTGGATACCCTGCACGAGCTTTCGGGGGAGGATCGCAGGATCTTTCTGCTTTGCGGTACCGACATGATGCTGACGCTGGACCGATGGCGCGAGCCGGAGGAGATTTTCCGCCTCTGTTATCCCGTCTATATCCGCAGAGACACCGATTCGTCGCTGGATGAATTGATCGTAAAGAAAATTGCGGAATATAACGAAAAATACGGGAAAGTGGTACGCCGCATCGTGGTGGATCCCATCGAGATGTCGTCGAGCGAGGTTCGTGCTTGTCTGAAGGACGGAAAAAGCGTGAACAAGATGCTTCCGCCGTCGGTTGAAAAATACATTTCCGACAATCATTTGTACGTTTGAATGATCGGAGGTAGAGGCATAATGATAGAGATTACCGAAAAGATGCTGGATGGCTTGCGAGAGAGGATTATGGCGGAAATGTCACCCAAGCGTTTCGTACATACGGTTGCCGTCGAAGAGATGGTTGTGCGCTTGGCAACGTTGTACTGTCCCGATCAAACGATTCCTTTGCGCGCGGCAGCGCTCCTGCACGACGTGACAAAGGAAAAGAAAACGGCAGAACAGGTGGATTTGTGCCGAAAGCTTGGACTTGAGGTGTCAGAAGCGGATCTTCTTGCCCCCAAGATCTTTCACGCCAAGACCGCAGCGGCGCTTATTCCGAGAGAGTATCCGGAATTTGCGCATCCAACTGTTTTGGACGCTGTGCGGTGGCACACGACGGGGCGCGCAGAAATGAGCATCCCCGAAAAGCTTCTGTATTTGGCAGACTACATCGATGCGTCACGAACGTTTGAAAATTGCGTGCGATTGCGACAATTCTTTTGGGACGCGCATCCAGAGGATATGAAGATGGAGGAACGTTTGACGCTTTTGCGTGAGACGCTGATTCTGTCCTATCAATTCACGATCGAGGATCTGATCGGGGAAGGGCTTCCCATCGCGATCGACACGGTTGAGGCGAGAAACCGACTCCTTTTGGAGAAGGCGAGAGAGGCTTGACTCTTTTCTCGGTACATCATTTATGAAAACCTGAGGTACCGAGATGTCCAAATTTCTGATCTGTCTTTTGGCAGCTGCGATCTGCCTGTGCGGCGGATGCTTGAGCCCCGCAAAAAATCAACTGCATCTTGCTCCCGTTGCGGCCCAACCGAACGCGGATGAGCCTGTTGTACGTGTCCTTGTTTTGGGAAAGGATCGCGCAGCCGGACTGACTGACAGTATTTTTATTGTAACCCTTCGTACGAGAAGCAGAGTGATGAGTGTGCTGCAGCTACCGCGAGATACCTATGCGGAATACACCGACCGCGACTATAAGAAGCTGAATGGCGCGTATGCGTCGCTCGGGCTTTCCGGGACGAAACAATTTCTCTCACAGGCGCTCGGTGTTCCCATTGATTATGCGGTGGCGGTTGATCTTGACTGTGTTTCAGAGCTGGTCGATGCGGTTGGGGGAGTGGAGGTTGAGGTCACGCGACCGATGCACTATCGCGATCCCTCCCAGGATCTGACCATTGAATTGGAGCCGGGCATCCACCTTTTGGACGGCGTGCGAGCAGAGCAGTTTCTTCGATTTCGATCGGGATACGTCAACGCGGATCTTGGAAGAATGGACGCGCAAAAGCGTTTTATCGCCGCGTTTGTAGAAAAGTGCGGTGAGATCGAGGTCATGTCGCTCGGTTCGCTGATCTGGAGGGCATTCCCCCATGCAGAAACCGATGCACCTATCCACAAGGTGATCGAGCTTGCAAGGCTGGTGCCCCAATGTAATGCCGAGGATCTCCCCATGCTGACGGCGCCCGGCGAGGCGGTGCAGGGAGTGAGCGGCGCTTGGTATTACTGTTTGAACCGAGAAGGAATGATCGGTGCGATCCGAGAATATCTCATGCCCACGGATTATACGGAGGAACGTTTTGATCCCGCGCACGTGTTTGACAGAGAGGAAAACCCGGATTTTCACAATATCTATATTGCCCCCAAGAGGGGCTGAACCAACATTTTAATCTTGATTTCCCAGGAAAGGAAAATAACATGGAAGAAACAATGAAACAAGCGCTTCCATCCTTGAAGAACGCAGATCCCAAGGAGCTGGCGCACGCAGTATTTGACGTATTAGATGAAAAAAAGGCTGAGAATATTCAGGTGCTCTACGTCAGGGAACAAACGGCAATCACCGACTATTTCGTCATTTGCACAGGTCGGTCGAGCACACACGTCAAATCTCTTGGCGGTGAGGTTGAGTATAAGATCGGTCTGCGTGAGGTCGATCCCGTCCACTTCGAGGGACGCGACAACAACAACTGGGTCGTTGTGGACTACGGTAACGTCATCGTCCATATCTTTAGTGGGGAATCGAGGGATTTTTATAAGCTGGAGAAGCTTTACGGAGATGCCGAGCAGGTGCATTTCCTGTCTATAGACGAAAAGGCTGAGGCAAAGGGAGAGTAA
>JAZQVI010000042.1:0-7111 GCA_045631745.1 Eubacteriales bacterium | reverse complement strand
TAACTTGCAGAAAGAGAGGTTGACCAAATGAAGTTAGATATTAAGAGTGAACAGAAATGACCCTTGATCGTGGGTTTACAACCGTGGTCAAGGGTCATTTCTCTTTTTGCTTAATATCTTTTCATATCGTGATCGAATCACGGAAATTTTGGAGAGAATGTGGTAATATTATAAAAAAGATGATATGATAAAAAGAGGTGGATCTGATGGATCGAGTTTATGATATGATCGTGATTGGCGGGGGGCCTGCAGGGTACACGGCGGCGCTCTATGCCTGCCGCGCAGGGCTGGACACGCTGGTTTTGGAGAGAATGTCGGTGGGAGGACAAATGGCTCTGACCGATGTGATCGACAATTATTCCGGATATGACGAGGGTGTGGATGGCTTTACGCTTGGTATGAAAATGCAAGCGGGTGCCGAGCGGTTTGGTGCGCAGACCGAATATGCCGAGGTCTTGCAAGTGGAGTTGGACGGAAGAATCAAACGGGTCCTGACCACCGATGGAGAGCGTCTGGCAAAGACGGTCGTAATCGCGACAGGGGCAAATCCGAGGCCCCTGGGGCTTGTGGGAGAGGATGCCTTGGTGGGGCGCGGCCTGCACTATTGTGCGCACTGTGACGGACGCTTCTACAAGGACAAGACGGTTGCCGTGGTGGGCGGAGGAAACTCTGCTGTCTCGGATGCCTTGTATCTGTCCGGACTTGCAAAAAAGGTGTACCTCATTCACCGCAGGGATCGGCTGCGTGCGACCGCGATCTATGAAAAGCCGCTCATGGCGGCGGAGAACGTGGAGTTTTTGTGGAACAATACCGTTGCAGAATGGAGTGTATCCGACGGCAAGCTGACAGGCGTTGTTCTTCAAAATACACAGAGCGGTGAGCGGCGTTCTCTTCCTTTGGACGGGGTTTTCGTCAGTGTAGGACGGATGCCTGCTACAGAATTGTTTGCAGGGCAGGTTGACTTGGATGCACATGGATATGTGATTGCCGATGAATCTACCAAAACCAATCTCGAGGGCGTGTTTGCCGTTGGAGACGTTCGGACAAAAATCCTCCGACAGGTCGTTACTGCTGTGGGAGACGGTGCCGTGGGGGCGCACATGGCGGAGGAGTATTTGCAGATCTTGCAATAGTTTGTAGCTGAAAATGTAAAAAAATGCTTGACATTACGACCTGATGGTGCTATAATACCAATATCAAATGCGTTTGAGCAGGAAAGAGTAGGCAGGGAATTTTCCTACAGAGAGTTGTCGGTTGGTGCAAGACAATGGAGTGACTCGGCTGAATACATCCTGTGAGCAGTGCGCCGAACGATTTTTTTCAGTAGGCCGCAACGGGAGTTCCCGTTACAGAACGGGGGTGTTGATGGACACTCTGAAAGGCCTTTGTCGTGAGACAGGGGTAAATTGAGGTGGTACCACGGGATTTTCTCGTCCTCTGTATTCTAAGCGGAATGCAGAGGGCGTGTTTTTTTCCTCTGTGAGGTTTCTCTGTCATTCCCAAACCCAAAGGAGGAAAAAACATGACAGCTCCACAACTTTACACCATCGTAGCACTCTGCATCTATGGCATTGCAATGGCGTTTGCGGGATGCCTCAGCTACGGAAAATCCAAAACGCTTGACGGCTTTCTGATTGGTGGAAGAAACATTGGCGCGTGGATGACGGCGTTCGCTTACGGAACGACCTATTTCTCGGCAGTGGTGTTCGTCGGCTACGCAGGGCAGCACGGCTGGAATATTGGATTGGGAAGCATTTGGATTGGCGTCGGAAACGCAGTCCTTGGGTGCTTGCTCTCCTGGATCCTGCTTGCCAACCGAACCAGAAAGATGACGGGACACTTGAATGCCAAGACCATGCCCGATTATTTTGAAAAGAGATATGATGCGAAGGGAATGAAGGTTCTCTCCGCGGTCATCATCTTCGTCTTCCTCGTGCCATACTCCGCAGCGGTTTACAAGGGTCTGGGGTCTCTCTTTGAGGTCATCTTCCCCGGTGTCGAGACTTGGGTGTGGATGCTTCTGATTGCCTGCTTGACCGCGATCTACCTTGTGATAGGGGGATACATCGCAACCGCTTACACCAATCTTATTCAGGGAATTGTGATGATCGCGGGCGTGGTTTGCCTTGTGATTGTCGTTCTAGGGCACGATCGCGTTGGCGGTATCGGCGGCTTGATCCAAAACCTCAAGGCGTTCGAGTCGCTGCCGGGCGATCCCAATCCCACGACGGGTAAGCAGCTGACCAGCCTTTTCGGAGGTTCTTCCTTTAAGTTCCTCTGCTTTAACATTCTGCTCACCAGCTTTGGTACGTGGGGACTTCCGCAGATGATCGGAAAATTCTACGCCATTAAGGATACCGATTCCATCAAGCGCGGAACGGTGATTTCCACCGTTTTCTGCGTGATTATCGGATGTGGCGCATACCTGATCGGCTGCACGTCAAGGCTGATCCTGGGCGGAAAGCTTCCCGAGGGGGGCATTGATGCCGTCATTCCCACTGTGCTCATGGAGGTGCTTGGTTCAAACGTCTTTGGAACGGTTCTTTTGGCGGTCATGATCGTTCTGCTTTTGTCCGCGTCCATGTCCACGCTCGTGTCGGTCGTTCTGACCTCTGCATCTGCCGTTTCGGTGGATCTGATTCCCGCGGTCAGAAAAAAGAGTGTCAAGGCAGAGACGCAGATGCTCCTGACAAGACTGTTGTGCCTTGCGTTCGTGGGATGCTCCTTCTTCTTTGCAACGCGCAATATCCCCATCATCGTCAGCGTGATGTCCTTCTCCTGGGGTGTGGTTTCGGGCTGCTTCATCGGTCCGTACATCTGGGGACTTTTCTCCAAGAAGATTACCAAGGTTGGGGCGTATGCAGGGATGCTTGCAGGGCTTCTGACCGTTGGAATTCCCACGCTGGTCATTTCCCTGACGTCGGGATTTTCTGCGGCGGCTGCGAAATCGCCCGAGATGGGAGTTGCCGCCATGGCGGTCTCTCTGATTGTCGTGCCTGTTGTCAGCGCGTTTACCAAGCAAAAGGATTGTGAAAGAGTAGAGGAGATTTTCTCCTGCTACAACGAAGAATAAAAAAAGAGGCAAGGATGAAAATCCTTGCCTCGCTCTTTTATTGCTCGTTTGCCTTTTCGAGATCCTTCTTGCGGATCTCCACACGTCTGACCTTTCCGCTGATGGTCTTGGGAAGCTCGTCAACGAACTCCACAATTCTGGGGTATTTGTAGGGGGCGGTGTGCGTCTTGACGTATTCCTGGATTTCCTTCTTGAGGGCGTCGGTGCCGACCGTGCCCTTGGTGAGCACGATGGTCGCTTTGACAATCTGTCCGCGCACCTCATCGGGAACAGGGGTGATGGCACATTCCAACACGTAGGGAAGCTCCATGATCACGCTCTCGATCTCAAACGGGCCAATGCGGTAGCCCGAGGACTTGATGACGTCGTCAATGCGTCCCACGTACCAAAGGTATCCGTCCTCGTCCATGGTTGCCTGGTCGCCCGTGTGGTAGTAGCCGTCGTGCCATGCTTCCTGCGTTTTCTCCTCGTCAAGATAGTAGCCGATAAAGAGACCGCAGGGAACAGAGTCCTTGGTGCGGATGCAGATCTCGCCCGCGTCACCGGTCTTGCACTCGTTTCCGTCGGGATCGAGGATTACCACGTCGTAAAGCGGACTGGGCTTACCCATTGAGCCGATTCTGGGCGTGGAGCCCACAAAGTTTGCAACTGACAGGGTAGTCTCGGTCTGTCCGAAGCCTTCCATAATGGTAAGTCCCGTTGCCTTCTTGAACTGGTTGAACACCTCGGGATTGAGCGCCTCGCCTGCCGTGGTAGCGTACTGGATCGAGGAAAGATCGTACTTGGAGAGATCCTCCTTGATAAAGAAACGGTACATGGTGGGAGGAGCGCAGAAGGTGGTGATTCCGTACTTTTTGAACATGGGAAGAATGTCATCGGAGTGGAAGCGGTCAAAGTCATAGGTGAACTGTGCCGCCTCGCAGAGCCATTGACCGTAAAGCTTACCCCAAAGCGCCTTACCCCAACCGGTGTCGGAGATGGTAAAGTGCAATCCGTCGGGGTTGACATTATGCCAATGCTTTGCCGTGGGGTAGTGCCCCAGGGCGTATTTGTAGGAATGGGTTGCGATGCGGGGGTAACCCGTCGTGCCCGATGTGAAGAGCATGAGCATGGGATCGTTGCCGCAGGGGGTGTTCTCGTTGCGGAAGTAGTGGGTGCTGAAGCGCTCCATCTCGACGTTGAAGTCCTTCCAACCCTCTTTTTTGCCGCCAACCAGGATCTTAACCATTCCCGGGAACTCCGCTGCAGCCTTTTCTGCCTCTGCCGAGACGTCTCCGTCAGCGGTACAAACGATTGCCTTAACCTTTGCCGCCTTGTAGCGGTAGGAGAAATCATGCTCTACCAGCTGATTGGTGGCAGGAATTGCGATCGCACCGATCTTGTGGAGGGCGAGCATACAGAACCAGAACTGGTAGTGTCGCTTGAGCACCAGCATGACGGTGTCGCCCTTCTTAATGCCAAGGGATTCAAAGTAGTTTGCGGTCTTTGCCGAATAACGCTTCATGTCGCGGAAGGTGAAGCGGCGGTCTGTCTTGTCATTTGCCACCCACATCATGGCGAGCTTGTCGGGATCCTTGTCCGCGATCGCATCGACGCAGTCAAACGCAAAGTTAAACTGATCGTCGTTATGGAAGGAGATGCCATTGAAAACACCGTGCTCGTCGTAGGAGGATGTCACGAACTTGTCGGCAACCGTCTCGGTGCTCTTCTCCGCCACGGGCGCTTTTGCGACAACGTAAGGCGTTTCGGGATATTCCTCGGTGACCTCGCCGTTCTGGGGGTTGAGCACCACCGCATGGAACTCGCACCCGCCCTCGCTGACCGCGATCATACCGTGGGGGATAAGGCTGTTATAGAAGATGGAGTCGCCCTCGTTCAGAATATCTACGTGATCTCCAACCTGAACCTTAAGGGAGCCCTTGACGATGACGTCAAACTCCTGGCCGTTGTGGGAGCTGAGCTTGAGAGGGGCGTTCTGCTCCTCGGGAATATAGGGGAAGCTGACGAGGAAGGGCTCGGCAAGCTTATCCTTGAACTTGGGCGCGAGGTTGTTGTAGACAAAACCGTTCTTCTTGACGATCTTCAGTCCCTCACCCCGGCGCGTGATAGAGAAGGAGGTCAGAGTTGAGCTGGTACCCTCAAGAAGGTCTACCACCTCAACGCCGCACGCCTTGGCACATTTATAAATGAACGTGAAGGTAAAGTCCGTCTCGCCCATTTCCAAAATCCGATAGTCCTCCTCGGACACACCCGTGAGCTTTGCAAGCTCGGCTTGTGTAAAGCCGCTGGCTTCCCGAAGCTCCTTGATTCTATCGGCCACCTCTTTCAAGTTAAAATCCATTTTTGCTCCTTTCGTTTCCGTTGCCCACGTCGGGGCGGTATTGACGGCATTGAATAAAACAAAAAAACCCGTCTCAAAAGCTTGAGACGAGCATTACACCCGCGGTACCACTCAAATTGCGAAGCGGTCGCTTCGCCACTTTCCGGACTCTGACAAGTCCTTTGCCTTTACGCAGCATTACGGAAGGAGTCTACTTGCAAAAAAATGCTTTCGGTCCTTCGACTCAGAAGTGATAGGTCCTTGAAACGCTTTGCCATTGGCTCGCAGCAACCGCCAACTCTCTGCAGACTCCACATCCCGACCGTCTTCGTCAACGTCGTTTTTGTGATATTCAAATATTAAACACATTATACTCCCCGAAAATGAAATTGTCAATGTTTTTTTGCGAATTTTTGAAAAAATTTTATGCGGACCATATAAAAGCCTTAAAAATTCCATTGCTTTTTTAAGAAAGGTTGAAATGCTTCCTTTTTTGTGGTATAATGAGGAGTAAAATTTTTTATCCAGTAAAGGAGAACCAGGATGAGCAGTTTTGAGAATCTTCGGATTGTAGACAATTTCTATCAGACTTCCCTGTATTTCCCCATGCCAACGGTCATTATCAGCACCCTGTGTGAGGACGGCACGACGAACCTCGGCCCCTATTCTCTCGTGCAACCCTACTACGTAGCGGGAAAGGACTATTACGCGATGCTTCTTTGTTGCCGAAATTCCTCCAACACCGCGCAGAACATTCTTCGCAACGGCAAGTGCACCCTCAATTTCATTGACGACAAGCCCGAGACCTTCAAGGAGGCAGTCAAGCTCTCCTGGCCGGGCGACAAGCCCTCTGAGAAGATGCCTAAGTGCAAGTTCAAGCTGGAAAAGAGTCTGATCGAGGAGGAGAGCGGGGAAGCGAGACCCATGGTGCTCACCGATGCGATTGAGGCGATCGAATGTACCTGGATGCGCGAGCTGGACGGAGCGGATCGCGACGAAGCGGGTGAGCTGAATGGCTACGAGGGCCCCTATCACGATTTTAACGGAATTACGAGCAAGTTTGGCGCGCACTTTATTCTGCGTGTGGACAAGATTCTGATGAAGAAGAAATACAGCGATGCCATCATCAACGGCGTTCGCGCAAAGGATTTCCCGGCGCTTCCCGTCGATTACGGCTACCGTGACAGCAAGAACTTCTGGTTCCACAGAAAGACCAGAATGAGAGCCGAGCTGTTGCAGGTGAGACAGGCGTCGCTCGAATCGGTGCGCTATGCTGCCGACCGTGTTGACGATAAGGTTAAGTTCACCGACGACGCGCTCAAGACCATTCTCGGGGTTCCGAGGGTGTTCCTTTCGGTCGTGCTCAAGGGTTGCGTTGCATGGGCGAAGGAAAACGGCGTGGAGCTGATTACCGCCGAGCATATGCAGATCATCAATGATAAGCGCGCGAAGGAAAAGAATAAGAAATAATTCGGTTATTCAAACAATGAGGGCGATCCGCATGGATTGCCCTCGTTCGGGTTACTGATAAAAAATGACAGTCTGTGGAATCGCACAAAATTTATAGCCACTTTTTCTTTGCAGGAAGAAGGCGCAAAGAAAAAGTTCGCAAAAAGAAACGCCGAAAGGGGCGTCTCGCGCTCTGCGGAGCGCGAGGAGGGCGGTGCCCCTCCACCCCACAAACTTTTTGAAAAGGTTGAACAAAACGTTACCTCAAG
>JAZQVI010000041.1:0-13352 GCA_045631745.1 Eubacteriales bacterium | reverse complement strand
GCGGGAGGGGAGACCCCTCCCCTACGAGATCAATTTTGGTGCCGCGAAAGATTTTTGCTGTATTTCCCGATGGTGTTCTTCCATCGTAAACTTAAATTGTGAGAATCCAGGGTCTTGGCGGCGCCTGGATTCTTTCGGCAGTGCCATTCCGTCTGTCCGATGAACTTTCCCAAGCAGACCGATGTTCGCACCGAAAGGAAGGATCGAGGCAGAGAAAAAACTTTCCACGCACAAAACAAAGGAGGGCGCACATTGATCGTACACCCTCCATTGGGAATGCTATTCTTTTTCGTCGGAAAGTTTTTGGAAGTCTTGAAACCTTTTTCCTAAAAAGGTTTCAAGCAGGTGCGGACAGCGACCGCGACCTTCCTCTTACCCTTGCTGCAATCTTTTAAAAGCCTCTTTAATCTCGTCGAGGCGGTAGCCGTAGCGATAGAGGGCGGCGGTGACACGGTTGCGCTCGTCGCGGTTTTGGGGGAGTCCGCCGTACTGTTTTCGCAGGAGCGTGGCGGCGTGATCGGCAAAGTCGATGCCATCGAGCAGCTCGGGCAGGCGTTCCATTGTTTTGCGATCGTAGCCGCGCGACCAGAGGTGACCTCGGATGCGCTCGGCGCCCCAGTGTTTGGACAGGCACTTTTCCACCTCGTGCGAGAGGTCGCTCCACTCATCGATCAAGCCGAGCGACTGCAGGTAGGCGACGGCGTCGGACGCCTCGCTTTGGGTATAGCCGTGGCGCATGATCTTGCGCGTGAGAGCGAGGGCGGAATTGGCGCCGTAGGAGAGCAGATTTTCTCCCTGCCGAATGGCACCCGTGAGACGGGAGGCGCGTTCGATGGCGTCAAAGGTTTCCTCCGAGATTTCGCCCTTTTTCAGATTCAATTCATAATATTGCCCTGCGGTGAGAGGGAAGCGGCGTTCCTCGCGGTTCTCGCCGCACTCCAACGACACGGCGATCTCCATCCGCTCGCCGTTCCCCAGGGCGCGGATGGATCGGATCAAAAGCCGACAGCCGTTGTTTTTTTGCGTTACGTTTTGCAAAGGATTCTGTTCTCCTTAGTCTTCCAGACGCAGATCGAATTCGTCGTCCTCGTCGAGCTCGTACTCCTCCTCGGCGTTGACAGACGCCTCCTGGCTGCGCGCGCGAACCTGCTCCTCGATTTCTGCCATCCACTCGGGATTTGCCTCCAGGAGCTTGCGGACGTTCTCCTTGCCCTGGCCGATGCGCTCGCCCTTGTAGGAGAACCACGATCCGCTCTTTTGGATCACATCCAGCGCGGTGGCAAACTCCAGCACCTCGCCCGAACGGGAGATGCCCTTGCCGTAGAGAATGTCAAACTCCGCCACGCGGAAGGGGGGAGCGACCTTGTTTTTGACGATCTTGCACTTGACATGGTTTCCGTAAATATCGTTGCCGTCCTTGAGCTGCTCGCTCTTGCGAATGTCAATTCGCACCGATGCGAAGAACTTGAGCGCGCGGCCACCGGGGGTGGTTTCGGGGTTGCCGTAAACGACGCCGACCTTCTCGCGGATCTGGTTGATGAAGATGACCACGCAGTTGCTCTTGGAGATGACGCCCGAGAGCTTACGCATTGCCTGGGACATCATTCTTGCCTGCACGCCCACCATGGACTGGCCCATTTCTCCCTCGATCTCCTGACGGGGAACGAGTGCTGCCACCGAGTCTACGACGATCGCGTCAATCGCGCCCGAGCGCGCCCACGCCTCGCAGATCTCCAGCGCGTCCTCTCCGCAGTCGGGCTGGGAGACGAGCAGATTGTCGATATCTACGCCCAGTGCGCGGGAGTAAACGGGATCAAGCGCGTGCTCGGCATCGATGAAGGCTGCGGTGCCGCCCGCCTTCTGTACCTCTGCCATGATGTGCAAGGCGACGGTGGTCTTACCCGAGGATTCGGGGCCGAAGATTTCCACGATTCTGCCCTTCGGAACGCCTCCGATTCCAAGCGCGAGGTCGAGGGAGAGGGAGCCTGTATGCACGGCTTGCACCTCCATGTGCCGATTTTCCCCCAGCTTCATGATCGCGCCTGCGCCGAAATCTCTCTCGATCTGAGACATCGCGGTGGCGAGAGCCTTCTTCTTGCCCTCTGCGTCCAGCTCGGTGGGAACTGCGGATTTGATTGCTTTTTTGGTTGCTGCCATGATGTTGTTTCCTTTCCTGTGACATCGCGTCGTTTCCTTGATTGGTACTATGATAGCACATTTTTGGGGGCTTGTCAAGGGGTTTTTGAAAATATTCAGTTCCGAAAGTGGAATTTTAAAAAAGACTATTGTTTTTTATGATTTTTGGGAGAATCGAAAAGTTCTTGTTTCGGAACAAAATTTAAAGGACACGGAAACGGGCAAGCGGAGGGGCGAGATGGGAAAAAAGAGAAAAAAGCGCATTTTTCCTCTTGCAATTCCGAGAAAACGATGATATAATAAAGGATAGAAAATGGGGGAGTGTATCCTCCGAGGCAAAGACGCATCTTCCATGAAAGGATGACCGATATGAACAACGAAGAAAACAAGCAAGCGACATCTGCCCCTGTGGGGGACGCGCCTGCACAAAAGCCCAAGGAGGCACCCAAAAAGCCTCCCAAGAAGCGCGAGAATGACTCCGATACGGTGCGTGCCAGCACGGCGCAGCCTGCCGACACCAAGTCAAAGGCGGCACCCAAGAAGCCAAATCCTCCGAAAAAGAAGATCGAGACGGGCAAGCTTCATTCGGCAAAGGATGGGAAGGGAAGGATTCCCGATATGCCCTCCACCCGCCCCGCGCACCGCGTGATCCCCTATGTCCTGTTTGGCCTCGCGGCATTTTTGGGCGTGACGCTTCTGCTCAATCTGTTCTGCAATTTCGGCAACGTGTGCCGGGAGACCCCCTCTGCCCACCTGCTGGGGGCTGTGGGATACTGGATCTGTTACGTGCTGCACGGCCTGTTTGGCAGTGCTGCCTTCCTGCTTCCTGCCATTTTGCTCTATCTTGCACTTTTTTGGAAGCCCCTGATCGACAACAAGATGACCCTGGAGAAGGTGCTGGTGGGAACGCTTGCGCAGCTCTCCCTGGGTGTATTCGTACATTCCTTCAGCTTTATCGCCCTGCCCAAGGATCAGTGGGGACGGAGCGCGCGGGAGCTGATGCAGCTCGGCGCCTCCCTGCGCGGCGGCGGTGTGATCGGCGGCGGAATCGGCTATTTCTTCGCCAAGTACATGAACTGGCTGGGCGCTCTGATTGTGGGATTCTCCCTCACGGTGCTCGCTGTGTTCTTCTTCCTTGGCATGACGCCCGCGGATCTTTGGCGCGCGGTTCGCAAGCTTTGCGGAAAGATCGCCGACAAGAAGGCTGACACCGCGGACAAGACGCCCGAGAAGGAAGACAAAAAAGCCAAAAAGAAGGAATCGGCAGACGATTCTGTCGATGAGAAAAAGAAGGACGCGAAGAAGGACAAGGGGCAGAAGCCTGTCGAGGGCGGAGAGAAGGCAGAGAGATCCGAGGAGGACGATCTCGCACCCATGCCCATGCCCATTCTTGATGCCTCGGATGATACCCCCGTTAGCAATCTCTACGTGCCTGCCGATATTGGCAGAAAGATGAGAGCCGGGGAGCAGGTTGGCCGTGTGAGAGTAACGCCTACCCCAAGTCAGGGCGCGCGCCCTGTGGCGGGGCAGAGAGGGAACGTTCCGGCTCCCGACCAAAGAGGTCAGACGGGTGCGAAGCGTCCCGTGCCGCCTCCTCCGACGCCTGCCGCAACGCCGGCTGATCCCAATTCGATGGAATCGGTCTTCCCGCGCTCGGCAAACGATGCGAAAAATGCAAGAAGGATGCAAAGAGACGACCAAGGCTTTGAGCTTGGAAAGATCTTTGTGGATTCGGACGAGCGCCGTCCTGCGGCGGTCAAAAAGCACGCGCCCCTGCCTCCCGAGGCACCTCTGCCCGGCGGCGGAGCGAGACCGGTGGACAGAATGCCGAGCAGAGCGCCGAGCGGAGCTCCCACCGATGTACCGAGACGTTCTGCGCCGAGCGGAACACAGGGCGGCGGAGCAACACGTCCCGTTGCGGGCGGTGCTCCTGTTGGCACAAGGAGCGGAATGCCGAACACGGCACCGAACACGGTTCCCGTCGGAGGTCAGAAAAAGGGCATCACGGTTCGTCCTGCGACCGCGCCTGCAGGTGTAAAACCTGCCGACAGAGGACAGATGCCCATCTTCCGTCAGAGCGAGAAGACCACCGCCGAGTACGGACTTTCCAGCGAGGAGTTTGAAAAGCGAGAGGCGTCTGCACAGGCGATCTCGGGGGCGATGGCAAAGAAGGCTGCGCCCGAAGCAAAGCCTGCCGCCAAGGCGAGCGGTGACAAGAAGGCTGCCGCCGAAAAGAAGACCGAAACCAAGAAAACCGCAGAGCAAGCGCCTGCGGCAGAGGGCGGCGAGAAGCCTTATATCTTCCCACCCATCTCCTATTTGCACCCCTCCGAGGCGATGACCGCCGAGAACCAGTCGGAGATCAAGAGCAACATGGAGAAGCTGTATGCGACGCTGAGCGACTTCAACGTTCGCATTGACGAGATCACCTATTCCTGCGGTCCCACCGTCACGCGCTACGAGATCTACCCCTCGGCAGGCGTGCGTGTGCGTACCATTACCAATCTTGCCGACGATATTGCTCTCTCCTTTGCAGTACAGAGCGTGCGTATGGAGGCGATCCCCGGCAAGAGCGCGATCGGTGTGGAGGTGCCCAACACCACCCGTCAGACCGTTTATCTGCGCGAGCTGTTGGAATCGAGTGCCTTCACCGAGAAGCCCAGCCGTCTGACAGCGGGACTTGGCGCCGACGTTGCGGGTGCGCCCCTGCTCTTTGATATTGCCAAGATGCCCCACCTTTTGGTTGCGGGTGCAACGGGTATGGGTAAGTCGGTTTGTATCAACTGTATCATCATGAGCATCCTGTTCAAGGCGCGTCCCGATCAGGTCAAGCTCATTTTGGTTGACCCCAAGAAGGTGGAGTTCTCCCTTTACAAGGGAATTCCGCACCTCATGGCGCCCATCATCGTCACTCCCAAGGATGCGGCGGGTGCGCTGCAGGCTGCTGTGAACGAGATGGAGGATCGCTTTACCAAGATCCAGGACGTTGGCGTGAGCAACATCGAGGGCTACAACAAGGCTGCCGAGAAGGATCCCGATCTGCCTCCTATGCCGCACATCGTCATCATCATCGACGAGCTTGCCGACCTGATGCTGACGGCGCGCGACGAAGTGGAGGATTCCATCTGCCGTTTGGCGCAAAAGGCGCGTGCTGCCGGCATGCACATCATCGTGGGTACCCAGCGTCCCTCCGTTGACGTCGTGACCGGTCTGATTAAGTCCAACATCCCCTCCCGTGTGGCTTGCACGGTGGCGTCCCAGGTGGACTCCCGTACCATTCTCGATATCGCGGGCGCGGAAAAGCTGCTTGGCAAGGGCGATATGCTCTTTGCTCCCGTCGGCTCGATGAAGCCTACTCGTGTGCAGGGTGCCTTCGTCTCTGACGCCGAAGTGGAAAAGATCTGTGAATTTATTCGCGCTACCAACGGTACTGCGGTCTACAATGAAGCCTTTACTTCTAAAATGAAGGAATATTCCGCGATGTGCGGCAAGAAGGGCAAAGGCGGCGACGCCTCGGACGGTGTTGCGCTCCCCGGCGAGAGCGGCGACAACAAGTACGTGGACGCGATCCGCATCTCCATCGAGGAGAACCGCGTCTCGACCTCTCTCCTTCAGCGTAAGCTTGGCATCGGCTACAGCCGCGCCGCCAAAATCATTGACCGTATGGAGGAGGAAGGCCTCGTCTCCAAGCCCGACGGCTCCAAAGCGCGCAGCATCCTCATCTCCGCCGAGCAGTTCATCGAACGCTATATCGAAGGCGACGCTGGTGCGGAGGAAGGGGAAGAAGAGTAAGGTCGCGGAAGGTCGCGGACTCTGTCCGCACCTGCTTAGGGGACTTTTCGTAAAAGTCCCCTAAGAACCCTCAAAACTTTCCGTGGAAAAAGAATAACGATCCTAATGGAGGGTGTGCGATCAATGTGCGCCCTCCTTTGTTTGTGCGTGGAAAGTTTTTTCTCTGCCCCGATCCTTGCTTCAATGCGACATCAGCCTGCTTGGGAAAGTTTCTCCAACAGACGGAATGGTACTGCCGATAGCATTTTGGGACCGCCACCCAAAATGCTCACGACGTAAGTTTATGATGGAAGAATACTATCGGGGGATGAGGCAAAAGATTTTTGAGGCACGAAGGGCGAGGTTCAAGCCGCACCGCAGGTGCCCGACGAAAAAGAATAGCAATCCCAATGGAGGGTGTACGATCAATGTGCACCCTCCTTTGTTTGTGCGTGGAAAGTTTTTTCTCTGCCTCGACCCTTGCTTCAATGCGACATCAGCCTGCTTGGGGAAGTTTCTCCAACAGACGGAATGGTACTACCGAAAGAATTTAGGGGTCGCTACCCTAAATTCTCACGATGTTAGTTTGCGGTGGAACAACGAGATCGGGGGATACGGCAAAAGATTTTTGAGGTACAAAAATTGATCGCCCCTACAAGGAAATTTGTTCGTTTTGCAACAGTCCGAAGATGCCGACAAAACCTTGGATTCTCCACACGGCTACATCGTAGGGGAGGGGTCTCCCCTCCCGAAAAAGGTGCAAATTCCGCACACGCGGGAGGCTACCCTCTCACCCGCTTCGCGGGAGCTCTCCCTTGGGGAGAGCCTTTTTTTAACTCGTTGCCCTGCGGCAAAAATTCTTCGCGGCACAAAAAATGATCTTGTAGGGGAGGGGTCTCCCCTCCCGAAAAAGGTGCAAATTCCGCACACGCGGGAGGCAAAACGCCTCCCCTACAAGGAAATTTGTTCGTTCTGTGACAGTACCGCAGGTGCCCGTCAAATCCGTAAAGCGCGCCCTACAAAAGCCTCCCATAAATAAAAAAGAACTTGCCAAAGCTCCCGTTCCATGACGGAATGGGAGCTTTGGCAAGTTTCTTGAGAGAGGGAGGGTTTGGGAGGGGGAGGACTTCTTTACCGAAAGAAGTCCTCCCCCTCCCGAGGTCTTCCCCCCCTCCCGAGGTCTTCCCCCTTCAGAACACCCCCTCAAAGATTGTACATCTGGGTGATGTGTTCTTTTTTATAGGGGGAGGGGATGCGGCTTCGGAGCTCGGCGATGAGGTTATCCGAGAGAGATAGGAGCTGCTCGCTCATATCGGGATTTTCCGAGAGGGTGAGCAGGCCTGCGAGGGCCGTCGAGACGGCGGGGGCAAGCTCATCGCACAGGGGGAAGGTTGCCCCCAGGGGGAGGTAGTTGGTGGAGAGCAGATTTTGCTCTTCCAATCCAAAGGCCTCCCGATAGAGTGCATCCAAGGGGGCGTGTCGATAGCAGAGGGCGGCAACGAGGAAGGGCGTGCGCGCCTTGTAGTCCTCGTTTGCGCTCTCTCCCTCCACCTCACACGCCATCGCAAGGGCGGCGTCAAAGACTTCCTGGATGGTCAAGCGAGGTCACCTCCGAATCAATCGAAGTTCAGAGCGGCGTTGATGAGCACCATTTCGTTGGGGTAAACGACCTTTGCGCCGTAGAGGTGGAGTCCCTTCATCGCGTCAGCAAAGCGCAATTCAGGTCTGTATGCCTCAACCTCGGAGAGCTGCTCTGCAAAGGCGATCGCGCGCTTGGTACGAGCGATGCACTGGGAGTAGGGCATATCGTCGATGGTGCAAACGGGGATGTTGGAGGAAACGAAGATCTTGCAGCCGCCGATGCTGCCGATGCAACCCTTTTCCAGGGAATCGGTGTTGTCGGTAGCGAGGTTGACCTTTGCTTTGAGGATCAGACCAGCAACCTCGGGGCTGACCTCGATGACGATATCGGATGCGTCGTTTACGTTCTCCTTGAGCAGCATGGTGCGTGCGTTGATGAGGGCACCGATGATGTTGTCAACCGAGGGCTCTTCAATGTCGACGGAGTGCTCGGCGCGGAAGTTGAGGGAGTAAACGTAGCGTTCTGCAACCGCAGCCAGGGAGTCGGCCGCGTTCTTGACCGCCAGCTCCATCAGGCGGGGAGAAGCCTGCGCCTGGTCGATGTCGTCGATCTGGAAGTTAAAGTACTTTGCCTGGTCGATCACCAGCTCCTTGCAGGTGTCGGAGAGGGCTTCGGGCGCGTCGAGGTCGGTGTTCTTGACGTAGTCACCGATGGTAACGGGGTTAAGACCGCAGATCTTGACTCGGCTGCCCTTCTCGAGGATGTCGCCCTCGTACTCTCTGTTACAGTTTGCAACAGCAACGTATGCCTGGTCAAGTGCGCGGAGCATGCTTTCGCTCCAAACGGTAGAGATAAAGTTTTCGATTGCCATAATGTGTGTTCCTTTCTGATTTTAAATATAGAATGATTTTTTTGGGGGGTGTTGAGATCTTGCTCAACGCCATTTTTGCATCGAGAGCAGAATGCTCCCGTAGTTTGCCTTCACCTCGGCGGGGGTCATGGCGCGTACCTCGTCGGGGGAGAGATAGCCCCCTTTGGAGGTTTCCACGCCTCCCGTCGAGCGGATGCGGTTTTGTGCATCCTGCAGTCTTGCCGCCTCCTCAATGCGGGTGCGGCGGCGCTCATGGAGCGCGAATGCCGCGGCGAGGGGGATGCCCCGACGCATACTTTCCCAGACGTCGTCGGGAAGATCGGTGGGCGACTGATCGGGGTAGAGCTCCAAAAATTCGGCACATTCCGCGCCCATTCGGTCAAAGGCGCGTCTTTGCGCCTCCATGTCTTCTTTCAGACGGTTCAGCTCTCCCCGGAGGCGTTCCAGCTCTGAAGCAGGCTCCGGATCAGCCGCAGGAGCTTGGGAATCAGGATCAGGAGATTGGGCAGGAGCTTCAGAATCAGCCGCAGCACCATCCAGGTCTTTTGCCACCTCCTCTGCCGTCGGCGGATTTTCTCCTCCGGGCTCAAGGGGGGCTTGCTCCTCCGTCGGTGTCGGCATCGGAGCCGGCGAAGCATCCATTTGAAGCGGACTTTCCATTGTCTCATCGGACTCATACATACCCTTTCGCTCCTTTCTCCGCAATGCTCTGGAGCAATGCGTTTTTGTCGCTCAGACAGCCTTCGGGGAGGTGGCGGAGATAGTCCTCGATGGAGATGTGCCCCTTGTCGAGGAGACGGTCCAGGATGGAGACGGTGGCAGAGGGGGTAAAGCGATCGTTGCCCTTTGCCTCGGCGGTGGCGTGAAGCAGCTCACGGTGGAGCAGCTTGTAGTCCACGCGGCGGGCAACCACCTCGCCCCCCTCCTGTACGGGGAGCATTCGCTCGGGGTGGGAGTAGGTGCAGAGCATATCCGCCCAGACCGATGCAAGCTCGCCGATGCAGCGCTCGAATCGCGCCTCTACGCCGCGAAGTCCGACGTGAGACGCCTCCTGGAGCGCCAGGATCGCGCTGGTGTTGTTTGCGCGCTCGTCTCCAAGGGCAGAATCGGTTGCACCCATCATGCTCTTGGTGTTCTCGATCACGCTCTCAATCAGGTCAAGATAGCCCTCCTGGAGCTGACCGACACCCACCACAGCCACCGCGTCGGATACGCTGCCGCCTCCCATTGCCGCGATCGCCTCGCCAACCTCGTTCGTCCATTCGGGGATACGGGATTTGTCGTAGATGATCTTGGAGAACGCGGTATCGCTCATGTGTTTCATAATCATGGCGTATGCCGAGTTGATGTACTTCTGATTGGGAATCATCTCCGAGATGGGAGAGGTTCCGTGGAAGGAATTTGCGGTGGGATACCAGCTGAAGTATGCCACCGGGTAGTAGCGCATCCCGGTTTTGGAGCGGCGGATGACGTGGGTGCGGGTGGACTTTTCAAAGACCACCTCGTCGCCCTCCCGCCAAAAGTGGAGCAGGTAGGTCGCGCGGCGGGAGTTGCCCGAAAAGCTTCGCTCGGCCGAGACCGCGTCCACGTCGTTGTCGGGGGAGATCTTGTTTGCCTCCTCGGGATCCATGCCTGCCTCAATCGCCTCGCGGCGGAGGGATTCCACCGTTGCTCTGCCCGAGAGCAGGATATAGTCCTGCGCCTGGATATCGGCGCGCCAGGGATCGGCGGGGAAGAAGTTGAGGTTGGGAATCAGCTCGGTGCGGATGTCACCGCAGAAGGGCTGACCGCAATCGCAGGAATCGTCCCACCAGCAGTAGAAGATGGCGTCTCCCGTCACAGCGGCCTCCAGAAGGGCACGTCGGGAGAGCTCCTCCATGCGGTTCTGCGTCCAGCGGTAGTCGGCGTTGCGGTTGAGCAGCGAGATGCCCTCCAGCACCCGCTCTCGCACCGAGGAGACGTCCAAAAAGGGGAGACGGTCATCGGTGTAGTGAATGGAGGGGTTGCCGGGTGCGATGGAGCCGACGAGATAGTCGGTGATGCGTCGCACCACGTTGAAGACGGGGCGGGGCAGACCGTCCCCCGTCACCTTCCATTGATCCCCTCGGTAAAATTGCTCGTTTTGGCGCACGGTGGTGTAAAGACCGATGCGCCGCTTGTGCTCCTTGCCTGCCTCATAGCGCTGCCAGGCAAGGGTGTGTTGCTCTGATTTCATACAGAGAGAGAACCTCCTTTCAAGGGTTAGGGATTTGCGGCGAGGGAGTAGGAATAGATCCTGCAGCGGCTCTGACCTGCCGCGACGATCAGATATTGCAGGATATGGAACCGTCCCATCGCCAATCGGCGGTCAAAGCGGGTGGGCACGGACGGGGAGGGTGTCTGTGCAGAAAGCGCGAGCGTCTTTGAGGCGCGGTCGGTGCGGATCTGCGTGGAGAGGGCGTCCTCGGCCTTCTCTGCCACCACCGACAGACGCAGGGAGCGCCTTGGCGGGGAGAGACGGGAGAAATCCAGCGCGTGGCTGAGATATTCCGCCGTGAAGTCCCTGCCGTTGTCGGTCTCCAGCGACTCCTCAAAGCAGTAGAGATTGGTCTCGTCGGCAAAGCCCACGTTGCCCTCGAGCGGGAAGAACCGTTTGGCGGGGACATCGTCAAAGCGGAACCAAACGTCGCGTTCGGGATCGCAGATCCAAACGGAGCCTGCAGAATCGTTGGGATCTCTCACCCAAAGCTCCTGTCTGAATTTGTCCCAGAACAGCACGGCGCGTCGGAGAAAATCCTTGTCAAAGCGGTTTCGGATGCCTGCCGAGAGGATCTCGGGCTGACAGTAATCGAGGTCGTACCCCGAGAATTTCAGCCGCGCGATGCCTGCCTGTGTCACGGCGATGGGATACTTGCCTCCAAGGATCACGCCGCCATTTGAGGTACAGCCCAGCCCTGCGCGGACGGGCAGGATCTCAGCGTCGTTCGAGAGGGAGGAGGGGTATCCGATCGACCAGACGCTCTCGTCGTTAAAGACCAGCATATGGTTTTCATACTGACACAGCGCGGTCACGGGATGAGCGGAGCTTCCCACTGCAAAGGCGGTGTCCTTGGCGATGTACATCGGGTCGGCGTCGGAGACGGTGAGCTGACAGGTGTGGAGCATCTCGTCGGTCACGGGGGAGGTGCGATAAACGAGATAGCCCGCATCCGAGCCGTAGCACATCATCACCTCGCGGTGCGGGGTTTGATAGACCTTGGCACAGGATGCCGCCAGCACAGCGGGTCTGCTGTTAAAGGAGGCATCAAGCGTTGCCAGCACCTCCACCGCTCCCACCGTTGCATATTCCGTGGGAATGGTGAAGGATGAGGTTCCCTCCCTGAAGGAATAGGTGGTGATGGATGCGCCGTTCACCCTCACGCTGCGGAGCTTTTTGGTGGTGAAGGGAAGGTTGAAGGTTGTGCTGCCGTTTGAGTTGAAGTAATGGATGCGGATCTCGTTGCGCAGGAGATTGAGCGGCTCGTTGATCTCCCCGAGGGCGGTGGGATGCCAGTTGTAGCCGTAGAGGGGTGCGTAGCCCTCTGCGACCGAAAAGTTTTGAATCCCGGGGCGGAAGACGAGCAGGGAGGTGCCGTCCATCAGCCACAGGCGTTCGCGGTAGAGGAAGAAATTGACCTCTCCCGTCGAGGTGGTCATGACGTAGATCGCACTCGGAGAGACCGCGTCGGGGGCGCGCATATAGATCTGATTGCCTGCAACGGCAAAGAAGTAGCTCTCTCCCGCCACGACCCCCTCCCACAGACCGCGCAGGGGCTGCGGGAAGGTGTAGCGTCCCACGTAGCCGCACCGTTTTTCCAGGGTGCCGTCCGACAGAATACGGAAGTTTCGCACGTCCGACGCGGCGTCAAGAGCCAGTCCCGCGTGGTCAGCGATCCCGCCAAATCGCGTCACGGTGACCTGACGGGTGGCGGTCTTGGGATTGTTTGTTGCCATGGAATGAAACATAACTCCTTTCCAAAAGATTGAATGTCGCACGGAAAGAGAAAAGGAGTGCGCTCAAAGCAGGGGATTCCCCCTCCTTTGATTCGGAAAGCGGAAGTTGCGGTCGGGGCGGGTGTCCTTTGCCGCTCCGAATCGGCTCATCACCGCGTAGCGCAGCGCCTCGGGGGCGTGCGTCACGGCATGGGGCTGGCTCGATGCGTCCTCGGGCTGCTCGGTGGAGCAGAGCAGGGCGGGGAGGGAGCGGATGAGATTGTGACAGTCCCGACTGATGCGAAGGGCGGGGCAGCCCGCACGAGGGGAGAGATACTCGCGCAGGATGCGCCAGCCCGGCACGCGGCGGTTGTCCGCCGCGCACATGGGGGGCATCCCGGGGACGCTCTGCATGATCTCAAAGCCGCTCTTGCCCGTGTCCTGTCGGCGGTTCCAAAGGTCGGGGGAGGCGGTGAGGTATTCCACCCGATGCCCTCGGCAAAGATCGCTCACACGCTCCGCCGCCTCGCGCAGGGTCAGCTCGGGGGAGCAGAACTCTCCGATGACGTAGAGGTTTCCCTCCTCGTCCGCTCCCAAGAGGAGCGCCGCCAGCATATCAAATCCGTAGTCAAGGGCAGCGAATTTGCACAGGCGCGCGGGGATCTCGGAGGGGGGCAGGACATGGACGTCGGGGGCGAACTCGGGGAAGAACTGTCCCTCAAAAACGTCCCACCGCCCGTGCAGCCAGGCGTCCCGCATCTTGGCTGGGAGAGACTCCAGCTGGCGGACGTAGTCGGGATCTGCCGCGAGCAGGACAGGGTTGTCGTACACCTGCGCGGGGATAAAGAGGTAGTCGTCGGGGTTTTCGTCTCCTCGATAGAGACGATCGACAAACAACCGCTTCACCCACGCGTGTCCGATGCCTCCGGGGTTGCAGGTCAGATACATCCGACGGGGAAAATCGTCGGTGCCTCGCAGACAGGCCTTGAAAACAGAAAACTGATATTCGCTCAGTTGCGTTGCCTCGTCGATGGCGATGAT
>JAZQVI010000040.1:0-63003 GCA_045631745.1 Eubacteriales bacterium | reverse complement strand
CCTGGGCCCCCCCTTTTTTGTGGAAGGGGCGTGCGCTTTCCTTTTTGCTTTCGGACTGCAAGTCTCTGTTAAATCAGCAAAATACGAGTGATTTCGATTCCAAAAAACGAATTCAACCATTGAAAAAAAGGAAATCGTGTTGACTTTTTTGATTAGAAGTGATATAATGAGAAATAATATATGATGTCTTGTACATTGTGCTTCATCTTGGAAACAGCAGGCGGAAGACAGAGCAGGAGATCATATGCAACTATCCCGAAAAACACATGATGTTGGGTTTGGAACGTCTTCTGAGGGGGTAGATGGGATTGCCGACCCGTTGATGGAATATCCGGAGTCCTTCTACGAGAGATTCATCGTTGAATATAAGCCCAATCAAGAAAAATGTTATTTTTACTGTTTTTTTAAAAGATTATTTGACATTGTGGTGTCGCTGATCCTTTTGATTCTGCTTTGTCCGACGATGTTGCTTCTTGCGATCGCGGTCAAATTGGATTCCGAAGGTCCCGCGATCTTTATACAGAACCGCGTGGGCAAGGACGGAAAAGTCTTTCGTTGCTACAAGTTTCGCTCCATGAGAACCGATGCTCCAAGCGATTGTGCTACGTCAAGACTGGAAAATCCCGAGCAATATCACACGAAGATCGGACGCGTGCTTCGCCGCCTTTCGCTGGACGAATTACCCCAACTGTGGTGTGTGTTGATCGGAACGATGTCCTTTGTAGGCTACCGCCCGTTGGTGTTGACGGAAGAAAAGTGCAACGATATGAGAGCGCGGCTTGGCGTGTTTGCGGTGCGTCCGGGAATCTCCGGCTATGCGCAGATTCGCGGCAGGGACGATGTGTATTATAAGAACAAAGCAATTATGGATGCTTATTACGTCAAACATGCAAGTCTTGGATTTGATCTGAAAATTTTGCTTCGGACCGTTTGGGTGGTGCTCAGACGGGACGGTAACAATGATAACAAAACGAATACAAAATAACTTTTTACAGGAGAACTACAAATGAAGGTGCTGGAGAGTGCATTCGCAAAAGGTTTTGTGAAATTTGCAGATGATGGATGGCAGTTGCGCTATCACGAGAGAAACGGCGGAAATCTTTCTTACCGTATTCCTGCCGAGGAAATCGAATCGGTTCGTGAGGATCTTACGTTTACACGTGAATTTGCCCCGATCGGAACGGAGGTTCCCGCGCTTGCAAATGAATTTTTCATGGTGACAGGATCCGGAAAGTATTTTTCCAACGTCCTTGCAAACCCCTCGGATAACTGCTGCATCATTGAGATCGATGGTGAAGGTAAGAATTACCGCATTGTTTGGGGACTTGTAGGTGGCGGAAGACCTACCAGTGAGCTTCCTACGCATCTGATGAATCATGAGGTGAAGAAGATTGCGTCCGGCGGAAAGAGCCGTGTGATCTACCACTGCCATCCTGTTAATGTTATTGCACTGAGCAGTGTTCTTCCCCTGACGGATAAGGCGTTTACCCGTGCACTTTGGAGAAACATGACCGAGTGTCCCATCGTATTTGGAGAGGGCGTCGGTGTTGTTCCGTGGATGGTTTGCGGCGGCAGAGAAATTGCGGTTGCAACGGCAGAAAAGATCAAAAAGTATAATGTCGTTATCTGGGCGCAGCATGGAATTTTCTGCTCGGGAAGCGATTTTGATGAGACGTTTGGTTTGGCGCATACGGTGGAGAAGAGTGCAGAGATTTACGTAAAGATCGCATCTATGACCGGCGGTGCAACTTTACATCAAACGATTACCGATGATAACATGAGAGAGCTGCAGAGCCTTGCGACCTCTTTCGGTGTAACGATTTCTCCTGAATTTTTGGATTGATTTATAGGAGACAGAAAACGGTTTGAGAAAGGAGTTTTTTAGATGAAGTACTTTATTTTGTACAATCCGATCTCCGGAAACGGGTTTGGACAGAGCCGCGTGAATGAACTGAAAACAATTTTGACGGACGGAGAGCTCTCCTTCTGTGATGTCAGAGAAGTTGGAAACATGGAAGCTTTTTTGAAGGGGATTTCCGACACGGATGCTTTGATTTTGGCAGGTGGTGACGGAACCCTGAATCGCTTTGTGAATGATACTGACGGAATGGTTATTCCGGAGCGCTTCTACTATTTTCCAACGGGAACCGGAAACGATTTTCTCCGTGATGTACCCGCTGACGAACGCGGCTTGATTTTTGCGACGCCATATATCAAAGATCTTCCGACCGTGACGGTTCACGGGAAATCCTATCGTTTTATCAACGGTATCGGATACGGAATTGACGGATATTGCTGTGAGGTCGGTGATGAATTGCGAAAGACAACCACAAAGCCGATCAACTATACATCGATTGCGATCAAGGGACTGTTGTTCCACTACAAGCCGACCAATGCTACGGTGATCGTAGACGGCAAAACGTATGCGTTTAAAAAGGTATGGATCGCTCCCACTATGAACGGTAGATATTACGGTGGCGGTATGATGGTGGCGCCCGACCAGGATCGTCTCAATCCAAACAGAGAAGTGACTTTTTGTGCGTTGCATGGTTCCGGCAGCCTGAAGACGCTGATTGTATTCCCGTCCATCTTCAAGGGCGAGCACGTCAACCATAAGGATATCTTCACGGCGATTCGCGGACATGAGGTTACTGTAAAGTTTGATCGCCCCGTTGCTCTTCAAATTGACGGAGAGACGTTTTTGAATGTTTCGGAGTATTCTGTTTGTTCAGCCGTGCCTGCAAAAGAACCTGCGACGGTATAAGATACGAAATATAGAGGTAGTGCAGATGATTTTAAACGTGATTTTCATTCTCCTTTCCCTGATTGCTTCGGGGGCGGTTTGGCTTGGAGGTCAAGGCTTTCATCCGGCATGGCTCTTGCTGGTGATTCCCGCGTTTTACGTGGGAATCGCTCTGCTTTATTTTGCGATTTTGCTTTTGATATCCCTGATGATGCCGAAAAAATCGCCAAAGAAAATCAGCAAGGCCTGTCGCTTTATCATTTGGTTTTCTCTCAGATGGCTAATGCTTGTGATGGGGATCCGCATTCGTCTCACGGGAGAGGAAAAATTGCCCGACTGCCCGTGCGTTTTGGTGAGCAATCACCGATCGGATTTTGATCCAATGACCGTTCTTGCCGCGCTGAACAAGCGTAAGCTTGCCTATATTTCCAAAGAGGCGAATTTTAAGATCCCGATTGTGGGACCGTTTATTCGACAGGCGGGATTTGTTGGGATCGACCGAGGCAACGGTGTTCGCGCAGTTCGCACCTTGCAGGCGGCTGCAGACCGTATGAAGAGCGAGGGCGTGGATGTTGGAATCTATCCCGAGGGAACACGCAGCAAAACGGGAAAACTTTTGCGCTTCAAAACGGGCGCCTGCTACCTGGCACAGCTTGCTAACGCGCCCATCGTTATCATGACTACGCAGGGGACAGAGAAGATTTCAAAGCGTTTTTTACTTTCTCCCATCGTGGTTGAATTGGACATCATCGAAGTGATTGATCGCGAACGTGTCAATGCAACTTCTCAAAATGAGTTGACGGAGTACATTCGACAGGTCGTTGCCGCTAATCTGCCTCCCGAAGCAGAGGATTAAAATATTTCCTTTTGAGGAGCCTATGGTATGGTTTTTTATCCAAAATGTAACCTGCATACCCATACATCCTTCTGCGACGGAAGGGACACTCCGGAGGAGATCGTTGGCGAGGCGATCCGACAAGGTTTGGAGATCCTCGGCTTTTCGGGACATTCCTGCACGGCATTCGATCCGGATTATTGCATGACGCCCGAGTCGACACTCGCATATCGTAATGAGGTCGAGCGTCTAAAAAAGAACTACGGAGATCAGATCCGCATTCTATGCGGAATCGAACAGGATCTTTATACCGAGGAGCAGGCGTTGGGGTTCGACTATGTCATCGGATCGGTTCACTATGTTTTGCAAGACGGAAAATATCACGCGGTCGATCTTTCCGAGGAGGATGTCCGTCGGACTGTGAAGGAATGCTTTGGCGGAGATTTTTACCGATATGCCGCAGCGTATTATAGGGCTGTGGCAGAGCTTCCCGGCCGAACCGGCTGTGATATCATCGGACACTTTGATTTGATTGAAAAGTTTAACGAAGGGGATCGGATGTTTGCGTCGGACGATTACCGCTACCGCCGTCCCATGATGGATGCACTGGACGAGCTGCTACGCCATGACGTGATCTTTGAGATCAATACGGGGGCGATGGCGAGGGGATATAGAAGTCTTCCGTATCCTTCTCCGTATGTACTCAGACGGATTGCCGAGAAGCGAGGCAGGGTCACGTTGAGTTCGGATGCGCATCGAAAGGACGCGCTGACGTATGCCTTTGACGATGCTGTTCGATATGCAAGATCTTGCGGAATCGGTGGGTTTGCCGTGCCGACAGGACGCGGTTGGGAGGTCCTTCCGCTCAATTCCAAGGGGTCGGTCGAAAAACAATAAAAAAACGCGCAAAATACAGCCGTTTTTTTGCAAAAGAACTTGACAACAATTTGAAAATATGCTATACTTGCGTATATAAATATGATAGAGGCGCATTTTGAAATGAGTACCGAGCGTGTCAAAGCCTTCGCGAGGCGTTGCGGTTGGAAAAGGTTCGGATGCCGAAGACGGTCGAGGCGTAAGATCGGTCTGGCAGAACGTGAGAAAATCCGTTATGCTGTCGCAGAGATGCGGAGAGCTATCCTTCTTCACAGAGATTTGCTCCAATGGGCAAGGAGATCAGTGAACTGGCAGAGCCGCATTCGAACTATGCGCTCTGCCTGTTTTTGCGGACAGAGCAATCTCAAACAGAAAGGAAACACAAACATGAACGAAAAGAAAACCGTCTTCAAAGGTGCAGCGAGCGCGCTGGTAACTCCCCTTAACGAAAATGGAGTAGATTATCCTGCATTGGAGAGATTGATCGAATGGCAGATCGAGAAGGGAATCAATGCGCTGGTTACCTGCGGTACCACCGGTGAGGCTTCTACTCTGACCGACGACGAGCACCGCGAGGTGATTCGGTTTACGGTAGAGAAGACGAGAGGAAGAGTTCCTGTTATTGCAGGAACCGGATCCAATGATACCGATTATGCGATCGAGCTGACCAAGTACGCTTGCGAGGTAGGCGCGGATGCTGTGCTGGTTGTGACGCCCTATTATAACAAGGCGACGCAGAAGGGACTGATTCAGTCCTTCACGGCAATCGCTGATGTCAGCACCAAGCCGGTGATCCTTTACAATGTTCCTTCCAGAACGGGGTGCAACATTCTTCCCGCGACTGCTTCCGTCCTTGCAGATCATCCCATGATCGTTGGCATCAAGGAGGCAAGCGGTAACATTTCTCAAATCGCTGAGCTTGCAGCCGCTGTCAGAGGTCGTATGGATATCTATTCCGGAAATGACGATCAGATCGTTCCCGTGCTTTCTCTGGGTGGAATCGGTGTCATTTCGGTGCTCTCCGATATTATGCCTGCTGAGACGGTTGAAATGTGTGATAGATTCTTCAAGGGCGATATCGCAGGAAGCACCAAGCTTCAGCTTGACCTGCTTCCCGTGATCAATGCATTGTTCAGTGAGGTCAATCCGATCCCTGTCAAGGCAGCTTCTGCGGCAATGGGAATTTGCGAGAACTATGTTCGTATGCCCCTGACCGTAATGGAGCCCGAGCATGAGGCGAAAATGATCGCAGTTATGAAAGAATGGAATCTGATCCCCGAGGGAGGAAAGGCTTGATGGAGATTCTGATTTGCGGAATCGGCGGCAGAATGGGAAGAGAGGTTGCTGCTCTCACCCTTGCCGGATGCAGAGGCTCTCGCCCGGTTGCGGGATTTGATATTTTGCCGGTGGATACGAGAGATTTTCCGAGTTATACCGATTGGAATGCGGTTTGTGAGACCCCCGATTGCATCATTGATTTCTCTCATCACGCGGGAACAGAGGCGATGCTTTCCTACGCCGTTGCAAAGAAGATCCCTGTCGTTCTTTCTACGACAGGTCACACCGAGGAGGAGCTGGCTTGTATTCATGCTGCTGCAAAGCAGATCCCGATCTTTTTCTCGGCAAATATGTCTGTTGGTGTGGCGCTTTTGGCAGAGCTTGCAAAAAAGACGGCAAAGGCAATGCCCGATGCGGAAATTGAAATTATCGAAAAGCATCACAATCGTAAGCTGGATGCCCCCAGTGGAACAGCGCTGCTTCTTGCAGAGGCGATTCGCACCGTGAGAAAGGGCGCAAAGCTGATTTTCGGAAGATATGGACAGGGCAAGCGTGATCCGGACGAGATCGGTATCCATGCCATCCGAATGGGGAACATCGTCGGAGACCACGAGATTATCGTTGGAACCGATACGCAAACCATTACGCTGCGCCACGAGGCGCATAGCCGTGCACTCTTTGCTGAGGGTGCGATTTGCGCGGCTGAATTTCTGATCCAGCAGCCTGCCGGTCTTTACAATATGCAGGATTTTTTGAATTTTGCCGACTGAGGAGCGCGATAGATGAAAATTCCTTTTACCAAGATGCACGGCATCGGAAATGATTATATTTACGTAAATTGCATGGAAAAAGAGCTTGACGATCCCAATCGCATCTCTTTTGTAATGTCCCCGAGACATTTTTCGGTAGGTGCGGACGGACTTGTGATGATCTGCTCCTCCGAGACCGCCGATGCCAAGATGAGAATGTTCAATGCGGACGGCAGTGAGGGGAAAATGTGCGGGAACGCCATCCGTTGTGTTGGAAAGTATCTGTATGACAACGGGATCGTTTGCAAGGAGAAACTGAGCATCGAAACGCTTTCGGGCATCAAATATCTGAACCTCAATGTTGAGAACGGAAAAGTCAAGTCGGTCGAGGTGGATATGGGGAAGGCAATCCTGACCCCTGCCGAGATCCCCGTTACATTTGACGGAGAGCGCATGATCGACAGTCCTGTTGAGGTTAACGGCGGTGTTTACCGACTGACTGCTGTTTCCATGGGAAATCCCCATGCCGTTACCTTTGTGGACGATGTGGATTCTTTGGATCTTGAGAAGATCGGTCCGAACTTTGAAAACCTCGCGATCTTTCCCGACCGTGTGAACACCGAGTTCGTTCGCGTGATTGACTCAAAGACGCTTCAGATGCGTGTGTGGGAGCGCGGAAGCGGAGAGACCTATGCCTGCGGCACAGGTGCATGTGCAACCGTTGTAGCTGCGGTTTTGAATGGAATTTGTCCAATGGATACCCCCATCACCGTTCGTTTGCGCGGCGGTGACCTTAAAATTGTATGTGAGAGCGATATGCGCGTGCTGATGACAGGACCTGCGCAAAAGTCTTATGAAGGAGTGTTTGACTATGAAGATTCGGATCAATGAGCATTTTGGAGAGATTAAGGAAAGTTATCTGTTTTCCGATATTGCAAAGCGTGTTAAGGCTTACAGTGCAGCCCATCCCGAGCAGAAGATCATTCGTTTGGGAATTGGCGACGTAACCCTTCCTTTGACCGATTCGGTGATCGAAGCGATGCACCGCGCGGTTGACGAAATGGCGGACTCCAAGACTTTCCGCGGATACGCTCCTGAATATGGATATGATTTTCTGCGTGGCGCGATTGCCGATTACTATGCACGTATGGGTGTTGCACTTGATGCAGAGGAGATTTTTGTAAGTGACGGTGCCAAGAGCGATATCGGCAACATGGTCGATATTCTCGGCGATAACGATATCCTGATTCCCGATCCCGTTTATCCCGTTTACGTAGATAGTAACTTGATGAGCGGACGGAAGGCAACTCTGCTTGAGGCAAATGCAGAGAACGGCTTTTTGCCTATGCCCATGGGGATTGAAGAGAAGCCTTGGCTGATCTATCTCTGTTCCCCCAACAATCCTACCGGAGCAGTCTACAATCGCGAGCAGCTGACCGAGTGGGTGGATTTTGCAAATCGCACCGGATCACTGATTCTGTTTGATTCTGCTTATGAGTCCTATATCAAGGGTGATTTCCCGCACTCTGTTTACGAGATCGATGGAGCACGTTCCTGCGTAATTGAGATCTGCAGTCTTTCCAAGACCGCTGGCTTTACCGGCACCCGTTGCGGATGGACGGTTCTTCCTGCTGAACTTGAGGCAAACGGTGTCAAGCTTGCAAAGCTTTGGGCAAGACGCCAGGCGACTAAGTTCAACGGCGTTCCTTATGTGGTTCAGCGCGCTGCTGAGGCGGCTGTTTCGGAAAAGGGACACGCTGAGGCGATGGAATGTGTCGGCTATTATATGGAAAATGCAAGAATCCTGGCAGAGTTCCTCAGAGAAAAAGGCATTTGGTTCACGGGCGGAGAGAATTCTCCCTACCTGTGGCTCCGTTGTCCGAACGGAATGGGCTCCTGGGAATTCTTTGATTACTTGTTGGAAAACGCGCAGATCGTGGGAACTCCCGGCGAGGGATTTGGAACGTGTGGCGAGGGATATTTCCGCCTGACCTCCTTTGGTACGCGTGAGTCCACGATCGAGGCAGTAGAACGCCTGCGCCGCTTGCTTTGAGGTGAATTATGATTTGTGAAAATCTTTCTGTGAATGAGAAGGGGCATCTTTGCATTGGTGGCATGGATACCGTAGAGCTTGCAAAGAAGCATGGCACCCCTCTTTACGTGATGGACGAGGATCGCATCCGCGAGCGTTGCCGCACGTATATGACCGCCATGAAGGAGGCGTTTGGAGAATCTGCGCTTCCGCTTTATGCCGGAAAAGCTGCTGCTTTCCGTCACATTTATCGTGTGATGAGAGAGGAGAACATGGGAATTGACGTGGTTTCGTCGGGGGAGATCTATTCGGCGGCATCGGTGGATTTTCCTATGGAAAGAGCATATTTCCACGGAAATAACAAGACCGATGCAGATATTGCCTATGCGATGGAGCATGGCGTGGGAACCTTTGTTGTGGACAACAACGAGGAACTTTACGCGGTGGATCGCATCGCAGGCGAGAGAGGGATCAACCAAAAGATTTTGATCCGCATCACCCCCGGAATCGATCCGCATACCTATGAGGCCGTTTCTACCGGAAAGGTAGATTCCAAGTTCGGTAATGCCATTGAAACGGGTGCAGCTGAACAGATCGTCTCCAACGCGCTTGCACTCAAGAACATCACGTTGATGGGCTTCCACTGTCACGTTGGATCCCAGGTGTTTGATTCTGATATCTACCTTCGCGCGTGCGCGATCATGCTGGATTTCTCGGCGCAGATGAAGGCAAAGTTCGGGTATGAGATCCGTGAGCTGGATCTTGGCGGAGGTTACGGCGTTCGCTATCTTGAGGAGCATCCCATTATCGATATTCCTGCAAATATTCGCCAGGTGGGTGCAGCGTTCAAGGCACAGTGTGAGAGCCTCGGCTTGACGCCTCCTGCTGTTCGCATGGAGCCGGGAAGAAGTATCGTAGCTGATGCAGGTCTGACGCTTTATACAGTTGGAACCGTAAAGCAGATTCCGGGTTACAAGAACTATGTCTCGGTGGATGGCGGTATGACCGACAATCCGCGTTTTGCGCTCTATCAGTCTCCCTATACGGCGTATATCGCAAATCGTATGAATGAGCCTGCGGGTATGCGTGCATCGGTGGTTGGAAGATGCTGCGAGAGCGGAGATATTCTCCAAGAGAATGTTCCTGTTCCTGCAACGACCGAGCGTGGCGATATTGTTGCTGTTTTGACTACGGGAGCATATAACTATGCGATGTCGATGACCTATAACCGTATCCCGCGTCCTGCGATGGTTATGGTTGCAGGCGGTGAGGACAAGCTTATCATTCGCCGTGAATCCTACGAGGATCTCTGCAGAAACGAGCTGTAATTTAAAATGTAATAAAAGAGGGCAAAGAAAAAACTTTGTCCTTTTTTGTTTTTAGGCAACTTATTCTTTCTAAAAAACATTTTTTTACAAAATAAGAGGATCTTTTACTCGCATTAACAAAATGTTCACCAAACATTCACTTAAATGTGTTAAAATTAGAAAAAACATAGAGGAGGACCTGTATATGAGAGAAGAATATAAAGGCAGAATGAAAATTCTGATTGCTTTTGGAATTCTGTTTTTGGTTGTTGCAATCCTGTTGGCCCTGATCTTCTTTGATAGTAAAAAAACGTACACTGTAGAATTTGATTTGAATGGCGGTACGCTTTTGGGAGGATCCTTGGTGCAACGTGTTTTGCAAGGACAGGACGCTGTTCCGCCGTCTGTTGTAAAGGATGGAGCATATCTGCGCGGCTGGAGTGCTTCCCATCGCAAAATCACAAGAGATATTGTGCTTGAGGCTGTTTGGGAGTACGAAACTACAGCGGGTATTGTTTATTCGGAGAGCGAAAATCAAAATTTTGTTGAAATTGAGAGAGTGTACGAGTTTTTGAAAGGCGACGTCTATTTAGGCGCGTATTTTAACGAGAAAAAAGTGCTTGGTATTCTCGATGGTGCATTCAAGGATTGTATAGGGGTCACAAAGGTCTATTTGCTTGATGGCCTCGTTAAAATCGGAGATCATGCGTTTGAGAACTGTACCTCCTTGACAGAAATTGAAATTCCCGAAACTGTCACACACGTGGGAGAATATGCCTTTGTCAACTGTTCATCTCTTGAAAAACTGACCTTGAATGAGGGGATTTGGAAGATTGGCAAGTATGCTTTTGCCGGATGCAAAAGCCTGACCGAGGTTGTTTTGCCCGAAAGTTTGATCGCCATTGAAGCAAATGCTTTTGTCGGATGTGAAAATCTTGTCATTAAGACAACGATTCCGGAGGAGGACTGGCCGGAAAGCTGGGCGGATGGATGGTACGGTGATGCAACAGTCGAGATTGTTGACTCCACTGATTTGCTGATCCCCCCCGAAACAAATGAAAGGAACGGTGATCGCTGATTATGCACATGATGCAAATGCTCGGCGGTCTGTCGTTGGTCTTCTTTGCTGCTTTGTTTTTGATGTGCTTCTTTCGGAAAAAGCTTAAACATCCGATTGTGAATCCGTTGTTTATAATTGCTTGTGCGGTGTTTTTCTTTTGTTGGAATTATGCAGCGTACGAGCGCGGATGGCTCGAGGATGGCTTTATGACGCTTGAGAATATCAGTCCCTATATTTGCACAGTGATTTTATTCACACCGTTTTTGAATGAAAAGATTAAGGACTTTGCCTACTGTGCGATTGCGTTTTTAGGATTTGGAATGTTTTTGGCGCTTTATATCAGCCCGGGAGCATCATACCTGATGAACCATGAATATTCGGCCAACTTTATACACATCAGTGAAGCTGCTTGCCATCTTGCAATGGCGTTGTACGGTTTCTATCTGATTTTGGTTGGGCGGGTTAAACTGACTTGGCTAAACTTCGGAAAAGCAGCTGCATTTGTTTACACATCGATCGGCTTTGGTGTGTTTCTGAACTGGTGCTTCCACCTTGCTAACTTTGGAATGAATATGTATGGTGATTATTCCATCTATTTTCTGAATATTTTCGGAAGTTTTGAGGTCACCTTTATCGCGTACCTTTTGGGCGTTTTGGGAACACTTACACTGGGATTCCTTGTGGGGATCTTCCTCGATTGGTTTTCGAGAATCAAGGAAACAGAAAAAAATATAATAGAGGACGACAAAACGGAGCCGGATGCGATAGAAATCGCCGCATCGGAAATTGACACCACAGAAATTTAACAGAAAAGATCTCATGGACCGGCATGATGCTTTTGGGTAGAGCATTGTGCCGGTTTTTCATCTTCCACAGACGGCATAATTTTTATTTCAGCAAAAATATCTCTTTACAAAACAGGTTTGGTGTGATATAATAAAGAAGTAGAAATATGAAAGAGGGGAGGCGTTTGAATGCGATTGGATCGGTTGCTTTCTGAATGTAAAATTGCAACCAGGACAGAGGCAGCAAAGGCGTGTCGAGCAGGCCTTGTGACGGTTAACGGAACGGCTGCTCGCAAATCGGATCAACAAGTTGACCCCGAGCGAGATCGCATTGTGTTCTCGGGTGAGCCTGTGGAATATCGGAAGTTTTTCTATATTCTTTTGAACAAGCCGGATGGCTATATCAGTGCCACCGAAGATGGCAGAGATCCTGTTGTGACCGAGCTTTTACCCGAAAAGTACCGTAAAATGGGCTTGTTTCCGTGCGGACGCCTTGATAAGCATACGCTGGGGTTAATGCTTTTGACCAACGACGGCGCGCTCTCTCACAGATTGCTCGCGCCCAAGAGCCACGTGACCAAGAGCTACGGTTTTTCTGTCCGTTTTCCGCTTTCTGCGGAGGATGTCAGCCGGCTGGAGGTTGGTGTTGACATCGGGGATTACGTGACAAAGCCCTGTCGGGTGGAGCTTCGCTCCGAGACGGAGGGGGTCATCTTTATCACCGAGGGGAAATATCATCAGATCAAGCGCATGATGGAGGCGGTGAACAACCGCATTACCTTCCTTGAGCGGTTGACCTTCGGGCCGTTGTCTTTGGATCCCACGCTTGACCGAGGGGACTGGAGACTCTTGACCGATGAAGAAGAGAAGGCGCTTTTGGATGCCACGAGAAAGTAAATAAGTAAGAAAGGTTTTTCATTGTATGAACATGATTGAGACGATTGCGGCGGAGTTTGGGCTCAAGGTCGATCAGGTCGAGAAGACTGTCGCACTGATTGACGAGGGAAACACCATTCCTTTTATTGCGCGTTACCGCAAGGAGGTGACGGGGAGTCTGGATGACAGCGTGTTGCGTGACCTGAACGATCGCTTGAATTTTTTGAGAAATTTGGAAAAGCGAAAGGAAGAGGTCTCTGCGCTCATTACCGCGCAGGAAAAGATGACGCCCGAGATTCAAGCGGCGATCGATGCAGCCAAGACTATCACCGAGGTGGACGATATTTATCGTCCCTTCCGTCCGCACAGAAAGACGCGCGCGTCGGTTGCAAGAGAGAAGGGGTTGGAGCCTTTGGCGGAGCTTTTGTTGGCGCAAGAGCCTTCGTACACTCCCTCCATTGATGAGCAGGCTGCTGCTTTCATTGATGAAGAAAAGGGCGTTCAGAGTATTGAAGAGGCACTCCAGGGTGCAAGAGATATCATTGCCGAGGACATCTCGGACAATGCAGAGTACCGCAAGGAGATCCGTACTCTGACCTTTGAAAACGGAACGCTCAACGCACGCAACACCAAGGACGAGGATTCGGTTTACGCGCAATATTATGAATATTCCGAGCTTCTCAAGAAGGTTTTGCCGCATCGTGTTTTGGCTCTTAATCGCGGAGAGAAGGAAGAGTTTTTGAAGGTATCTATTTCGGTCGAGGAGACTGTTGTTTTGCAAGGATTGCGTGCAAAAATTCTTCTTGGAAACGGCAGTCCTGCCACCGAGCACGTTGCAATGGCGCTGACTGACAGTTATCAGAGACTGATTGCACCTTCCATTGAGAGAGAGATCAGAAGCGACATTTTCGATAATGCCTGCGAGGGAGCGATCAAGGTGTTTGCTGACAATCTCAGCCATCTTTTGATGCAATCCCCCTTGAAAGGAAAGACCGTTTTGGGCTTTGATCCCGGTTATGCACATGGCTGTAAGCTGGCAGTGGTCGATAAGATCGGCAAGGTCATCGACACCGGCGTGATCTATCCCGTTAAGCCCCGCGAGGAGATTGAAAAAAGTAAGCGGATTGTCAAGCAGATGATCTCGAAGCATGGCGTTGATGTGATCGCGATCGGAAACGGTACTGCATCCAAGGAGAGTGAGATCTTCATTGCAAATCTCATCAAGGAGATTGACAGAGACGTAAAATATATCGTTGTAAGCGAGGCGGGAGCATCCATTTATTCAGCTTCCAAGCTGGCAGCAGAGGAGTTCCCTGAATTTGATGTTATGCAGAGAAGTGCAGTTTCGATCGCAAGACGCTTGCAGGATCCCCTTGCAGAGCTGATCAAAATTGATCCGAAGGGAATCGGTGTTGGACAGTATCAGCATGATATGAAGCAGGCAAGATTGGACGAGGCGCTTGGCGGCGTGGTCGAGGATTGCGTGAACTCGGTTGGTGTTGATATCAATACGGCATCCTTTTCACTCCTGGCACATATTGCAGGAATCAATTCCACGTCTGCAAAGAATATTGTTCGCTATCGCGAGGAAAACGGCGAATTTTCCTCTCGCGCGCAGCTTCTGAAGGTTCCGAGAATCGGTGCTAAGGCATACGAGCAGGCAGCAGGATTTTTGCGCGTGCCGGGAGGGAAGAATATTCTCGATAACACAGGCGTACATCCCGAATCCTATGAGGCTGCAGAAAAACTTCTTGCACTCTTTGGATACACCAGAGACGATGTCAAGGCAGGGAATCTCAAGGAGCTTGGCAAGAAGGTTGAACAGATGGGAGCGCGCTCGGTTTGCGAGACGATTGGAATCGGCTTGCCGACGTTGGAGGACATCGTTTCGGAGCTGCAAAAGCCCGGACGCGATATCCGTGATACACTTCCGCCTCCCGTCCTCAGAGACGATATTCTCAGCCTGGAGGATCTCAAGCCCGATATGGAGCTGACGGGAACGGTCCGAAACGTCATTGACTTTGGTGCCTTCGTTGACATCGGTGTGCATCAGGACGGTCTGGTTCACATTTCGCAGCTCTCGGATCGCTTTATAAAGCATCCGTCCGAGGTTGTGAAGGTGGGAGACGTTGTCACCGTTTGGGTCATCAGTGTTGACGTTCAAAAGAAGAGAATTGCACTCAGAATGAAGAAAAAGGCTTGATTCGGAAGCAAAACTTTAATATATTAAATCTTTGAAGGCGAGACTTTGAAAAAAGAGCATCTTTGTTTGTGCAAGATATATAAATAAAAGAATGCAATTTTGGGCAATTAACCTCTTCCATTTTTGCTGAAAATTTGGTACAATAATATACGATGAAAATAATGTCTGCAAGCTACTCGCAAGGAGACACAGGAGGAAAATACAAGTATGGCAAGTTTATCTCTGAAGCATATTTACAAGAAGTATCCCGGCGGCGTTACTGCGGTATCCGACTTTAACCTGGAGATCAAGGACAAGGAGTTCCTGGTTCTCGTTGGTCCTTCCGGTTGTGGTAAGTCCACCACTCTGCGTATGATCGCAGGTCTGGAGGAAATCTCTGAGGGTGAGCTCCGTATCGGTGACCGTTTGGTAAATGACGTTGCTCCTAAGGATCGTAAGATCGCGATGGTGTTCCAGAACTACGCTCTGTATCCCCATATGTCTGTGTTTGAAAACATGGCATTCGGTCTGAAGCTGAGCAAGGTTCCGAAGGATGTCATCAAGAAGAAGGTTGAGGATGCAGCTCGCGTACTCGATATCACCCACCTGCTCGATCGTAAGCCGAAGGCTCTCTCCGGTGGTCAGAAGCAGCGTGTAGCTCTCGGACGTGCAATCGTTCGTAACCCTGAGGTATTCTTGCTTGACGAGCCTCTTTCCAACTTGGACGCAAAGCTTCGTGCTGCGATGAGAACCGAGTTGACCAAGCTCCATAACCGCGTTGAGACCACCTTCGTATACGTAACGCACGACCAGGTAGAGGCTATGACCATGGCTACGAGAATCGTCGTTATGAAGGACGGTCTGATTCAGCAGGCTGACGCTCCTCAGAAGCTCTATGACGAGCCCGTTAATATGTTCGTTGCAGGCTTTATCGGAACTCCTCAGATGAACTTTATGGAGGGCAAGCTGGAGGAGAAGGACGGCGAGCTGTACTTCGTTTACGAGGGCAACTACCTCAAGATGCCCGAGAACAAGGCAAAGGCTCCCGAGCTTCAGGAGTACATCGGCAAGGAAGTATTCGGCGGTCTCCGTCCCGAGTGTATCTTTGACGACGAGCAGAATCTTGAGAAGTATGCCGATGCAGCATTCGATACTGACGTTGATGTAACCGAGTTGATGGGTGCTGAGATCTATCTGTACCTCAACGTTGGAGAAGAGGGCAAGCTGATCGCTCGCGTTTCCTCCAGATCCAAGACTCGTGCGGGTGACAAGATCAAGGTCGCATTCGATATGACCAGACTTCATATCTTTGATAAGGATACCGAGCGTTGCGTTCTGCACTAATCGGTATGAAAAAGGCATTGCGGATATTCCGCAATGCCTTTTTTGGTGTTTTAAAAAGCTGATTACATTATTTTTGTCCCAAATGGCAAATATTTTTAACAAAAATCACGAAAATTTTCAAAAAACTATAGATTTTTTCTACATAATGTAGTATAATGTACTTGTTGTGTGTTGCAAGTAAGAATGCAACGGTGAAAATGACGAAAAACAAGTTAGGAGGCTGCTTGAATTATGAAAAAGAAACTGACGATGGTCGAGTTTCACGGGACCAAGGAGCAAGAAGAGGCTTTGCTGAAGGTTATTGAGAAACATATCGGAGAAAAGGGCTCCATGATGCCGATCCTTCAGGAGGCGCAGGAAATTTACGGATATCTTCCGATCGAGGTTCAGAAGATCATCGCGGACAAGACCGGCGTTTCCTTGGAAGAGATCTTTGGAATTGTGTCTTTCTACGCGCAATTCAAACTGAATCCCGATGGTCAGTATGCGATTGCTGTTTGCTTGGGAACCGCTTGCTATGTAAAGGGTTCGGGCGACATTATCGAGAAGATTTCCGAGAGACTCAACGTTCCGATCGGAAGCACATCGGCTGACGGAAAGTACTCCATTGAGGCAACTCGTTGCATCGGTGCGTGCGGACTGGCTCCTGTTTTGACTGTAAACGGCGAGGTTTACGGAAGACTGACCGTTGACGACGTTGACGATATTTTGGCAAAATACATCTGATCTTTCGAGATCTGTGATTTATAATAAAGAGAGAGAGGAACCGAATTTATGATATCTTTGGTTGAACTTGAAAAGATCAGAGAGACAATGAAGCAATCTTTGATTCTTCGCGACTATAATAAGGACGTCAAGGCCGGTGATGACAGCAAGGTGCGCGCACACGTTCTGTGCTGTGGCGGTACCGGGTGTACATCTTCCGGAAGCCCCAAAATTCAGGCTGCATTTGAGTCTGAAATTGAAAAGCAGGGCCTTTCCGAGGAGATCAAGGTCATCCAGACGGGATGTTTTGGACTTTGTGCGCTTGGTCCGGTTGTCATCGTTTATCCCGGCGGAACCTTCTACAGCAACGTAACGGTTGAGGATGTTGCGGAGATCGTTTCCGAGCATCTGGTGAACGGACGTACGGTTGAGAGACTTGTCTACAACGACGTTGCAGATGCTGATGTGGTAGAGGATGCGCACTATTCCTTGAATGATACCATTTTCTATAAATCCCAGTACCGTTTGGCACTCCGAAACTGCGGTGTAATCGACCCCGAGAACATTGATGAGTACATCGGAAGAGACGGATATAAGGCGCTTGGTAAGGTGCTGACCGAGATGACTCCCGACCAGGTTATCGAGACCATTTTGGCATCCGGGCTTCGCGGCCGCGGTGGTGCAGGTTTCCCCACGGGTATGAAGTGGAAGTTTGCTTCCGGCAATCGCGGCAACGTACAGAAGTATGTTTGCTGTAACGCGGACGAGGGTGACCCCGGTGCGTTCATGGATCGCTCTGTGCTTGAGGGTGACCCCCACGCGCTGATTGAGGCTATGGCGATCGCAGGTTATGCGATCGGCGCAGATCAAGGTTACGTTTACGTTCGTGCAGAGTATCCCATTGCCGTAAATCGTCTGAAGATCGCAATCGAGCAGGCGAAGGAGAAGGGACTTCTTGGAGAAAACATTTTCGGAACCGGATTTAATTTTGATCTCGGTATCCGCTTGGGCGCAGGAGCATTTGTGTGCGGTGAGGAGACCGCTCTGATGACCTCTATCGAGGGTAACAGAGGCGAGCCTCGTCCCCGTCCCCCGTTCCCGGCTGTTAAGGGTCTGTTTGGAAAGCCTACTGTCCTCAATAACGTGGAGACCTATGCAAATATTCCCCAGATCATTCTCAATGGTGTGGAGTGGTTTACAAGCATCGGAACCGAGAAATCCAAGGGAACAAAGGTCTTTGCACTTGGCGGCAAGATCAAGAACACGGGTCTTGTTGAGGTTCCCATGGGTACTACGCTTCGTCATATTATCGAGGAGATCGGCGGCGGTATTCCCAATGGCAAGAAGTTTAAAGCGGCACAGACCGGCGGACCTTCCGGCGGATGTATTCCTTCTCACCTGATCGATACCCCCATCGACTACGATAACCTCCTTGAGATTGGTTCGATGATGGGATCGGGCGGACTCATCGTTATGGATGAGGACAACTGTATGGTTGACATCGCGCGCTTCTTCCTGGATTTCACGGTGGATGAGTCCTGCGGAAAGTGCACGCCTTGCCGAATCGGAACCAGAAGATTGCTCGAGATCTTGGATAAGATCATTGAGGGCAAGGGCGAGATGGAGGATCTTGACCGCTTGGAGGAGCTCTCCAACTACATCAAGTCTGCATCCCTTTGCGGATTGGGTCAGACCGCTCCGAACCCGGTTCTTTCCACGCTTCGCTATTTCAGAGAAGAGTATATCGCACACATTGTTGATAAGAAGTGCCCGGCCGGCGTGTGCAAGAAGCTGATTCGCTTCAGCATCGATGCAGATAAGTGTATTGGCTGCGGTATGTGTGCAAGAAATTGTCCTGCAGACGCCATTCGCAAGACCACTTACGTGGCGCCCGGACACAAGCTGCCGTCTCTTGAGATTGATCCTGCAAAGTGCGTGAAGTGCGGAGCTTGTCTGGATTCTTGCAAGAAGATCAAGGCGATTTCCAAGGGCTAAGAAAGGGGAATTGTGAAAAATGGATATGATTCAGGTTACAATTAATGGCGTGGCGTATTCCGTTCCTGCCGGCTCTACCGTTTTGGAGGCTGCAAGAGCGGCAAATATTGATATTCCTACGCTGTGTTATTTGAAAGATATTAACGAGATCGGCGCTTGCCGTCTGTGTCTCGTAGAGGTTTCTGAAAAACGCGGTGCTGCGATGGGGCCGTTCCGCATGGTTACTGCTTGCGTGTATCCCTGCACCGATGGGATGGAGATCAAGACCAACACTCCCAAGATTACTGCTTCGCGCAAGATGAACCTGGAGCTGTTGCTCTCCAATCACGATCAGAAGTGCCTTTCTTGCGTGCGTTCCACCAACTGCGAGCTGCAGACTTTGTGCCGCGAGTACGGTGTGGATCAGTCTCGCTTCAAGGGCGTTGTAAACAAATATGAGATCGATGACAAGACACCCATTATCCGCGATAACAATAAGTGTGTTCTTTGCCGCAGATGTGTTGCAACGTGTGCAAAGATCCAGGAGATCGGTGTAATTGGTGCAAATAACCGCGGTTTTGACACCTACGTAGGATCTGCATTTGAGCAGGCGCTTGAAAGCACCTCCTGCATCAACTGCGGTCAGTGTATCGTGGCTTGCCCTGTAGGTGCGCTCTATGAAAGAGACGACACCGATAAGGTGTTTGAGGCGCTGGCTGATCCCAAGAAGCACGTGATGATTTGCACGGCTCCGTCTGTTCGTGCACAGCTTGGTGAATGCTTTGGCTATGAGCCCGGCACCGACGTCGAGGGTAAGATGGTTGCCGCTCTGAAGGCACTTGGCTTTGACGGCGTATACGACATGAATCTCACTGCAGACCTGACCATCGTGGAGGAAGCAAACGAGCTGATCGGAAGAATCCAGAACAATGGAACACTTCCCATGATCACCTCCTGCTCGCCCGGATGGATCAAGTATTGCGAGCATTACTTCCCGGATTTTGTGGACAATCTTTCTACCTGCAAGTCTCCTCAGCAGATGTTCGGCGCAGTCGTTAAGACCTACTATGCACAGAAGATGGGATGGGATCCGGCTGACATCGTAATGGTTTCCGCAATTCCTTGTACCGCAAAGAAGTTTGAGGTTGGACGTCCTAATCAGTCTGCGGCAGGTGTTCCTGACGTGGATTATGCCATCACTACCCGTGAGGTTGGCAGAATGATTCAGAAGGCGGGCATCAACTTCCGTGCACTCGGCGATGCGGCGTTTGACGATCCCTTTGCAATCGGATCGAGCGCAGGCGCAATCTTCGGAGCAACAGGCGGCGTTATGGAGGCAGCTCTCCGCTATGCTGCCGAGGTGATTCTCGGAAAGAAGCTGGAGAAACTCGATTTTGCCGAGGTTCGCGGTGTTGAAGGAATTAAGACGGCATCCTATAAGCTTGGAGATTTGACGGTTAATGTTGCAGTTGCCTCCAGCACAGGTATGGCAAAGAAGCTTCTTGAAAAGGTTCAGAAGGGCGAGCTTGATGTTCAATTCATTGAGATTATGGGTTGTCCCGGCGGATGCGTCAATGGCGGTGGTCAACCGATCCAGCCTGCTAAGGTTCGTATGAACATGGATCTTCGTGCCGTTCGTGCAGCCGTTCTTTATAACGATGACGCAACTTCCGAGCTGCGTAAGTCGCAGGACAATCTCGCTGTACAAAAGCTTTATGATGAGTTCTTCGAAAAGCCCAACAGCCATAAGGCTCACGAGATTCTTCATACCTCTTACATCAAGAGAGGACTTTAATATTCCAAAAAAGGGTGCCGCAGAGCTTCGCGGCACCCGATTTTATTTGTGCAAAATGCCAAAAATAAAAAAAGTAGTAGAAAACCATTGAAAGATTTTTCGTTTTGTGATATGATATATTAGAAGAAATGTATCACGTACGCGGATATTTGGAATGTGAGAGTAAAGGTATTGGAGGACATAGAGCATGTCAGAAATTTCTGTTCAATTTAGAAATCAGCTCAACGGCTATAACAAAAATGAGGTTGACTTGGTTTTGAAAAAAATCGAGGGTGAGCTTCAAGAGAGAGCTGCTACTATCGACGCAATGCAGCAGCAGATTGCAGGGCTCGAGGTGAAGCTTGAGGAGGCGCTCACGCCCCAGTCGATTGAGGCTGCTGAGAAAATTGAACTCTATGATAAGTTGATGAAGAAGATGGATGGCGATTTCAGAAATCTTCTTGCTCCTGCACAGGCAAAGGCGAAATCCATTGAGGAGAAAGCATTGACCGATTACGAGATTCGCATGAGTCAGGCAAGAGAAGCAGCTGATGGAATTTATGAATTGACCGTTGATCGCATTGCGGATGTTGTAGATGCAAACATGGACCGTATGTACGGATTGTTGGACGAGTATATTTACTCCAAATCTCTGCCCGGACGCTTTGAGGCGTTCTGCCAGTCCTGCAATATCGCATCCATGAAGGTTGCTTCCGGCATTGTTGCGGCTGCAAGAATTCCCGGAAGAGTGGGCCGCGCCGTTGGTAAAAAGGTTCAGAATGCGATCGAGGAACTCGAGGCAGAAGAATATACATATGAAGATGAGGAGTTTGAACTCTGATTTTCGATTGTGAATACCTTGTGAAAGTGATGGTACGCTATGAATATCGGTGAAAAAATTCGTTCTTTGCGAGTTGCAAAGCTCATGACTCAGTCAGAGCTTGCCGGTAATCAGATTACCCGAAATATGCTTAGTTGCATAGAAAACGGGAGCGCGCAACCATCACTTTCTACTATTCGGTATATCGCTAAGGCACTCAATGTTCCTGTTGGCTTTCTTTTAGCAGAGGAGGGCGACGAGCTCGCTTATCAGAAAATGAGCGCACTGCCGAACATTAAAAGGGCATACCGCGTAGGGGATTGGACGGGATGTCGAAGTCTTTGCCTTTCGTCTTGTTCCGAGCCGGACGATGAAATTCGGCTGATTCTTGCCAACTGTGATCTTGAAATTGCGAAATCCCTTTTTTGGGAAGGGAAGATCCGTCAGGCCTGCCGATTTTTTGACGAGGCGATGCTGTATGCGGCGGATACACTCTATCCTGCAGAGCATATTTATGCTGAGGCAGAGGTGTATTTCCGTTATATGGAACGGATTTCGCCCATGCTGTACTCGGACGTGTTGGACGATGGGGCGACAAGGTCTGTTATTTGCAGAAACGCTTTTTCACGGTATTTAGGAGCGTTGGAAGCATTGGAAAACGGCGATGAGGCTCCGGCAGAGCATTTTGCTCAGGTTTATTCGGATGAATCCCTTTTCTGCGCCCATTTGAATATCAAGAGTTTGATGAACCGGAGTAAATTCGAAGAGGCAAGGGAAGCATTGTTGAGCCTTTTGGAAGCAGAGATTTTGCTCAATGAGATTAGTCTTTTGGCGATTCTGAGCGATCTTGAGATCTGTTGCAGAGAGATCGAGGATTTCAAGGGTGCATATCGTTATTCGAACGAGCGCGTGCAGCTTTTGGAAAAACTTTTGAGAGAAAACTAAAAGTAAAGAAGACCCCCGGCACAAAGTGCTGGGGGTCTTCTTTTGGTGGAAACAGGGAGACTCTGAACTCATACACGCGTTTTTAATTCTTTGGCTTTCCAACAGTATCTTTTGTCGCGCGCTTTGGTAAATCTCGCAATGCGAGATTTACAGAGCTCTTTGTTCCAAGCTCTTCAGCAAAAAAAGAACTCCAACACAGCATGTTGGAGTTCTTTTTTGGTGGAAACAGGGAGACTCTGAACTCAAGCGCGCGGTTTGATTCTGTGCTTGACCTCTATTCTGTCTTATCGCGCGCTTTGGCAAAATCTCGCTTGGCGCGAGATTTGCGGAGTTCTTCGTTCCGATGCTTTTTCAGCAAAAAAGATCCCCTCGTTTATACGGGGGGATCTTTTTTGGTGGAAACAGGGAGACTCGAACTCTCGACCTCACGGATGTGAACCGTGCGCTCTAACCAACTGAGCTATGCTTCCATGCAACGGGGATATTATAGCACACATTTTTTGAAATTGCAAGTCTTTTTTGGGAAAATTCCAAAAAAGTTATCATAAATTTTCTCATTATCTTTACTTTTTCGGCAGAATCGTGTATAATAAGATATCCCTTCAAGGAGGTGCACGATGACAACCGAAAAGAAGCAAGCAGGAACATGCGAAACCTGCGTGTTCTATGACTACAACGAAGACTACGAGGACTACGAGTGCAGCGTGAATCTTGACGAGGACGAAATGATACGATTTTTGTCCGGGAGCACGAGAACTTGCCCGTACTATCGTTTTTATGATGAATATAAAAGCGTGCAAAAGCAAATATAATTCCCGTAAAGTATAAAAAATGTCCCCAAAGGAGAATAAAATGGATTTCGAACAACTGATTACAGAGCGATATTCTGTACGCAGCTTCAAACCGGAACATTTGCCGAAAGATGTGATAGATCGAATTCTGCTTGTAGGTCACAAAGCACCCACAGGGTGTAATAACCAACCGCAAAGAATCCTTGTGCTGAACACCGACGATTCGATTGAAAAACTTAAGAACTGCACCAGAAGCCACTTTCATGCGCCGACGGCAATGCTTGTTTGCCATAACCGAGAGGAAAGCTGGGTGAGAAGATACGACGGCGCACTTGCTTCTCCCGTGGATGCGGCTATTGTCACGACGTATTTGATGCTCGCAGCCAAAAATGAAGGAGTCGGTTCCTGTTGGGTGATGAGCTTTGACCCAGCCGCAATGCGGGAGAATTATCACATTCCCGATCACATTGAGCCGATCGCCTTGCTTGTGATGGGATATCCATCGGATGATGCAAAGCCCCTTGATATGCATTTTCAATCTCGTCCGATTGATGAAACTGTTTTTTATGAAGAGTTCCAATAATGTTTTTTTGAGTTTCGTATGAGTACCGCGAAACGAAAAGCATCGGTCAGATACGTCTGACCGATGCTTTTTTTGTTGCTTTATGAGCTTTTCGAAAGTGTTCCGTTGGTACAAACAACCGTGTAATTACCGGTTTGGTTATCCCAAAGATTGATCTTGTGAAGGGCGTTCCATTCCTCCGTCGTGCCACCAAACTGAATGGTAGTCAGCGCGGTGCAGCGATCAAATACCTTTTCGGAGAGAAGCTTGACTGACGAGGGAAGGGTAACGGAGGTCAGCTTGCTGCAATCTGCAAAAACAGACTGCATAACGTAGAGCGTGTCTGCGCGGAGCGTGTATTCCGTTATGGTTTTGTCGGAAATATCACACAGAAGCAGATAGGGATTCTCGTCATTGCCCAGATAGCGCGCCCCCTCGGATTCGGTTGTGATCAGCTCGGTGCATCCGAAGAAAGCGTCTTCACCGATTTTCGTGAGTTGATCAAAAAGCTGAATTTTTTTCAGCTTGTTGCAGTAACGGAATGCTCTTTCGCCGAGAGAGGTAAGCTCGCGGGGAAGGACTATTTCCTCAAGCGCATAGCAGTTTGCAAATGCGGCGTGATCGATCACACGCACAGAGGAACCGAACTGAATTGCCGTCAGCTTGTCACAGCTGTAGAATGCACTCTCCGAGATGGTATGCAAGCCGTTGCCAATGCTCACGCTTGCAAGGGTGTCGCAGTCACTGAACGCGCGCTCTCCAAGGGAGATGACGGAATCGGGAATGACGACTTCCGTGATTTTATCGCAATCGTCGAAAGCCATTTTTCCAATGACGGTTATACCTTCGGGAATGGACAGAGAAGTGATCTGCTTGCACCCCTTGAATGCACCGTCTGCGATCACGCGAACGGGAAGATCCTTAAAGGTTGCTGGAATGGTCAAGGTGTTCTGCTGATTTTTTGTGAAGCCAACGACTGCATAGTACTTGTCACCGTCTTTTTCTGTGTAAAGGCGAAGATTTAAAACACGGTCAAGTGTCTCGATCTCTCCAACTTTGATGTCGGAGCCTCCCGCAGTGCCGTCTGCACCGACGACATCGTTGGAAGAATCGTTCGTTTTGTTTTTGCAGGAAACCATCGTCATGGACAGAATGGCCGCCAGAGCAAGCAGGGTAGTAAGAATTCTGCGTTTCATAGTTCCTCCGTTGGGTAAAAGATGGGAATAAGCTTGTCCTCTTACGGACGAAGAGACTCGGGGTGCGAGCCGTAAACATTCTCAAATTGCTTAACAAAATATGCGTGGTCGCGGAATCCGCAGGCTGCCTCGATCTCCGAAATGGGCAGATCGGTTTCCTGTAGCAACGATTTTGCACGCTCCAACTTCTTTTGATTGATATATTGGAGAGGCGTGCAGCCGTATTGTCTCTGAAAAAGAGTTCTGAAATACGTTTGGCTGATGCCGGACAGAGCTGCAATTTGTTTGATGTGAAGCTTTTTGTCTGAAAAATGACGTTCCATGTAAGCCACGGACGGACGGATCTTTTCCTCTTGCAGTGTCTGTCGATTTCCGTCTTTCGTGTTTCGGCTCAATTCATGGAGAATGCTGTAAAAATCCGTCAGCATAGAGCATTCCGATGATAGGGTGCGTGGCTTTGTACATTCCGATGCAAAATGCAGAAAACGGTTCTTCAGTCTCGAGGGGGCCGTGCTTGTAGTGAGGGAAAGATTCAGAGGCGAGGATTCCTGTTCGCACAGCTCGAATTCGATGACGGTAACAGATTCGCCGTGTAGAACCTGAGCCGTCGCAGAGTAGCCGCGTGGCAGAAACAACACACTTTTGGGAAGCGCGTGCAGGATCAAATCCTCTGTGGTGTATTGCACCTCTGCATTCTCGTGATAAATGATCAGATCGTTCTTTGCATGAATTGTTTTTTTGCCGATCGACCATTTCTTTGCACCGCATTCGGCTGTGAAGCACATAACGCGAGGGCATTTCGAAAATGGAAATGACATTGTTAGTTCTCCGTTGTATGCTCGACGGTCATGGTGTGATACGTATGGCCGTCAAGGTCTTTCCAGGAAAAGGTCTGCTCATCCAAGATCATATAGCTGTGGTAGGATTGCTCCTTTGGAATTGAAAGAGAGCCCGGATTGAGATAATAAAAATTGTCATGGCAGTTCCATGCCGGAATATGAGTGTGTCCGCAAAGAAGAATATCGCCTTTTTTGAAGGGAGGGGGATTCTGTTCGGAGTGGTGGTGCCCGTGGGTTGCAAAGATCCGAAGACCATTCACACACAGCCAGGCGTAATCTGCAAGAACAGGGAAGTTGAGAACCATCTGGTCGACCTCGGCCTCACAGTTTCCTCTCACGCAAAGCAGATCGCTGGAAATCGCGTTTAGCATCTCGATCACTTTTTTGGGAGCATAATCCTGTGGAAGGTCGTTTCGCGGGCCGTGATAAAGGAGATCGCCGAGAAGAAGGATCTGATCGGGAGCCTCCCTTTCGATGGCATTGATCAATTTTTCGCAGTAATATGCAGAACCGTGAAGGTCGGATGCGATAAATAGTTTCATAGAGAATCCTTTCGAAATGGACTTTCTTTCATTATAGCTTTAAATGTAGATTTTGTCAAGAAAAAACACATTCCACGGTGTTTTTTTCTTGTTTTCTATTGACAAAATGGCGGTATATGTGTATAATTGTATACAGATGTACAAAGGAGGTCTGAACTATGCTTGAAATTTCCAATAAGACCAATTTACTGGAGCAAAAAAACTATAAGTACTCGCTGCAGGATGTAGACGAGCCGAACCTGTACCGTGATCTGTATCCTTATTCCGAGGTGCCGCGTATTTCCTTCAACCATCGCCGCGTGCCGATCGGAATGCCCGAGGATATTTGGATTACCGACACATCCTTCCGTGACGGCCAGCAGTCTGTTGAGCCGTACACCGTTGAGCAGATTGTAAAGCTTTATCAGCTGATGTCTCGCTTGGGCGGCCCCTACGGAATCATTCGCCAAACCGAATTTTTCGTTTACAGCAAGAAGGATCGTGAGGCGGTTGCAAAATGTCAGGAGCTTGGACTCAAGTTCCCCGAGATCACGACCTGGATCCGCGCGAGCAAGGAGGATTTCAAGCTGGTTCGTGACCTTGGAATCCGCGAGACGGGAATTCTCGTTTCTTGCAGCGACTATCACATCTTTAAGAAAATGAAGATGAGCAGAAGCGAGTGCATGAAGCATTATCTTGCAACTGTAGCTGAGGCGTTTGAGGCAGGCGTTATGCCGAGATGCCATCTTGAGGATATCACAAGAGCGGATTTCTACGGCTTTGTGGTGCCTTTTGTAAACGAACTCATGAAGATGTCGCAGGATGCCAAGATCCCCGTTCGAATTCGTGCTTGCGACACCATGGGCTATGGTGTGCCATACCCGGAGGTTGCGCTTCCCAGAAGCGTTCCCGGCATTATTTACGGCTTGCAGCACTATTCGGATGTGCCGAGCGAGATGCTGGAATGGCACGGACATAACGATTTCTATAAGGCTGTTACCAATGCGACCACTGCATGGCTCTATGGTGCCAGTGCCGTGAACTGTTCCTTGCTTGGTATTGGAGAGCGAACCGGTAATATTCCGCTTGAAGCAATGATTATGGAATACGCATCTCTGCGTGGCTCCCTCGATGGCATGGATCCCACGGTGATTACCGAGATCGGCGATTTCTTCCGTCGGGAGATTGGCTACAAGGTGCCCCCCATGACGCCTCTGGTAGGAAGAAACTTTAACGTGACCCGCGCGGGTATTCACGCGGACGGCCTGCTCAAGGACGAGGAGATCTACAACATTTTTGACACGCGTAAGATTCTCAACCGTCCCGCAACGGTTCTTCTCGGAAAGGCATCCGGTCTTGCAGGAATTGCATATTGGATCAACGAGAACTATCGTCTGGCAGAGAGCGAGAAGGTTGACAAGAGAGACCCTCTGGTGGTTTCCTTGAAGGAATGGATCGACAAGGAATATGAGGATGGAAGACAGACCACCCTGACCACAAGCGAGGTAGAGGAAAAGATCGAGGAGCTGTCTGCGGGCCGCTTTCAGAGACTGTAAGGAGGATATTTGAATGTTAGAGCATCGTACACTGTCTCTTGCAGAGCAGGTTTTTGAACGTCTGGAGGGAGAGATTCTTTCGGGCAAATATCAGAGAGGTGAGCTTCTTAGCGAGATGCGACTGGTGTCGGATCTTGGTGTAAGCAGAACTCCCGTAAGAGAAGCGCTCCACAGATTGGAGCAGGAGCATCTGATTCAGATTTCCTCAAAGGGAATTCTGATCGTTGGCGTGACGCAAAAGGATCTGGAGGATATTTTCGCGATTCGTTTGCGAATTGAGGGACTTGCATCGAGGGAGGCCGCGCTTCATATCACAGATGAACAGATTGCAGAGCTTTTGGAAACGGTGGAATTACAGGAATTCTACGTTGGCAGAAAGGATGCAGATCATATCAAAGGATTGGACAGCAAATTCCATCGCCAACTCTACAAATTCAGCGGAAGCTCAATTCTGAATGATACACTTCTTCCGCTTCACAAAAAAGTGCAGAAATTCCGCAAGGCAGCCGTTGAAAACGAAGACCGTGCTTTGCATTCTGCTCAGGAACACCGCGCGATTTACGAAGCGATTGCAAAGCGTGACCCCGAATTGGCGGAAAAGCGCACGTATGAGCATATTCACAACGCGGCAGCACATATCAAAATTGAACTGTAACCAATCAAGGGAGAATTATTATGGGACTCACTATTGCACAGAAAATTATTAAATCCCATCTGATCAGCGGTGAGATGACGGTCGGAAGTGAGATTGCACTTCGCATTGACCAGACGCTGACACAGGATGCGACCGGAACCATGGCTTATCTTGAGTTTGAGGCGATGGGAATCGATCGTGTTCGCACCGAAAGAAGCGTCGCGTACATCGACCATAACACCCTTCAGTCGGGATTCGAGAATGCCGATGACCACCGTTATATTCAGTCTGTTACCAAGAAACACGGCATTTATTTCTCTCGCCCCGGAAACGGTATCTGCCATCAGGTGCATCTTGAGAGATTTGGGATCCCCGGGAAGACCTTGATTGGATCCGACAGCCACACGCCCACAGGTGGCGGCATCGGAATGCTCGCATTTGGAGCGGGCGGTCTTGACGTCGCGGTTGCCATGGGCGGCGGTGCATATTACATTACGATGCCCAAGATGATCCGCGTCAACCTTACCGGTAAGCTTCGTCCCTTCGTAACCGCGAAGGACGTCAGCCTTGAGATTCTCAGAATTCTTTCGGTAAAGGGAGGCGTTGGCTCTATCATTGAGTGGGGAGGAGAGGGCGTTGCGACCTTGTCCGTGCCCGAGCGTGCCACCATTACCAACATGGGAACCGAGCTTGGCGCGACCACTTCCATTTTCCCCTCCGATGAGGTGACGAGAGCTTTCCTCAAGGCCGAGGGAAGAGAGGCTGACTATACTCCTCTTGCCTCCGATCTCGATGCGGTTTACGATCGTGTGATCGAGATCAATTTGTCTGAACTGAAGCCTCTGATTGCTTGCCCGCATATGCCCGATAACGTTGTAACGGTTGAAAGCTTGAAGGGTACGAAGGTAGATCAGGTTTGCATCGGTTCTTGCACAAACTCCTCTTTGTTGGATCTTTTGAAGGTCGCGGCTCTGCTCAAGGGCAAGACTGTCGATCCTCGTGTCAGTCTCTCCATTTCCCCCGGATCCCGTCAGGTTCTGACTATGCTTGCTGATTGCGGTGCATTGTCCGATATTTTGGCGTCCGGTGCACGTGTTTTGGAGTGTGCGTGCGGTCCCTGCATTGGTATGGGCTTCTCTCCCAACTCTGCAGGCGTGAGCCTCCGTACCTTCAACCGTAACTTTGAGGGTAGAAGCGGTACAAAGGATGCAAAGGTCTATCTTGTTTCTCCCGAGACTGCTGTTGCGGCGGCACTGACAGGCGAGATCACCGATCCCATTCTGCTTGGGGAGATGCCCGAGATTCAGATGCCCGAGCAGTTCAAAATTGACGATAGCGCAGTCCTCGCGCCTGCCACTGCGGATGAAGCAGCGTCGGTCGAGGTGCTTCGCGGCCCCAATATCAAGGAATTCCCCAAGAGCCGTCCTCAGAATGACGAGCTTGCGGCAGAGCTGGTCTTGAAGGTTGGCGATAATATTACCACTGACCACATCATGCCTGCGGGGGCAAAGATTCTGCCTTATCGCTCCAATATTCCTTACCTTTCCAAGTTCTGTTTTGCTGTATGTGATGAAACCTTTGCAGAGCGTGCATTGGCGGCAGGCGAGAGCATCATCATTGGAGGAACCAACTATGGACAGGGCTCTTCGAGAGAGCACGCAGCGCTTGTTCCGCTCTATCTTGGCGTTCGCGCAGTGATAGCAAAGAGCTTTGCAAGAATTCACGCAGCGAATCTGATCAATGCGGGAATCATGCCCCTGACCTTCCAAAATGCCGAGGATTATGACAAGCTGACGCAAGGGGATAAGCTCTCGATCAGCAACGTCTGGGACGGCATGGAGAGTGGAGTGATGACCTTGACCGATGAGACAACGGGTGTAAAGATTTCCCTGACTTGCTCCTTTACCGAGCGTCAGAAGGAGATTCTCAAGGCAGGCGGACTGTTGGCGTATACGCGATCCAATATTTGATGGGGGACTTGACGATGTTTGAAAAAGAGATTGATGTTGCTGTCGAGCAGTTTCGCGCCCTGATGCAGGCGCAGCTTGCCAGACAAAATAAAATGGAACAGGGCTCTGCGGCAAAGGATTTTTCCACGCAGGAGCAGATCGTGATCGGCGTTTGCGGTGGTGACGGAATCGGTCCGATTCTGATGCGTGAGACCAAACGCATCATGGAGGTTCTCCTCAAGGATGAGATTGCATCGGGTAAGATCGTTCTGAAGAATATCGAGGGGTTGACCATCGAAAATCGCTTGGCTTGCGGTCAGGCGGTTCCTGCCGATACATTGAAAGCGATCAAAGAATGTGATATTCTTTTGAAAGGTCCTACCACCACGCCCAAGGGTGGTACGATGGAAAGCGCGAATGTTGCCCTGCGACGTGAGCTGGATCTTTATGCAAACGTGCGTCCCGTATGTGTTCCGGAGGAGGGGATCGACTGGATCTTCTACCGCGAGAATACCGAGGGTGAGTATGTTTTGGGAAGCTGCGGTGTGGAGCTTCCCGGAAAGCTTGCCATGGACTTTAAGGTGACGACCGATGCAGGAACAAAGCGTATCGCGCGCGCCGCATTTGAATATGCGAAGAACAACGGCAAGACCAACGTTGCCATTGTAACCAAGGCAAATATTATGAAAAAGACGGATGGCAAATTCTCGGAGATTTGTCATGAGGTAGCAAAGGATTATCCCGGTATTGAAGCGGAAGACTGGTATATCGATATCATGACTGCAAACCTTGTCAATACCAGCATCCGCAATCGTTTCCAGGTCTTCCTTTTGCCCAACCTTTACGGAGATATCATTACCGACGAGGCCGCGCAGATCCAGGGTGGTGTCGGAACGGCGGGAAGCGCGAACATCGGCGATCAATATGCGATGTTTGAGGCGATCCACGGCTCTGCTCCCCGTATGATTGAAGAGGGAATCGGTGAGTATGCAAATCCCTCCAGCCTCATCAAGGCAGTAGAGATGATGCTTCGCCATATTGCCATGGCGGACAAGGCGGACATCCTTGCGAATGCGATGTCAATCTGCACCGAAACCGAGAAGCGTGTTGTTGTGACGGGGAACCGAGACGGAGCAACCTGCAAGGATTTTGCTGATTACATCTTGGAAAAGCTTTAATATTTATGATCGATAAAAAGGAGAATTTACTCCATGAGAATAGTAATTAAGGTTGGAACGTCAACCCTGGCGCACACAACCGGTTGTTTGAACGTTCGTCGCGTAGAGCAGCTTTGTCGGATTCTGAGTGATCTGAAAAATGCGGGACACGAGATTATTCTTGTGTCTTCTGGTGCGATCGGAATGGGGGTTGGAAAGCTTTCTCTGAATGAGCGTCCGACCGATATTCCCACCAAGCAGGCGGCAGCGGCTGTTGGCCAGTGTGAATTGATGTACACCTATGACAAGCTCTTCAGCGAATATCATCACACGGTGGCGCAGATTTTGTTGACGGGGTCGGATTTCTCTCACGATGACCGTTATCAGAATTTCAAAAACACGCTCAATCGCTTGCTTGAGCTTGGGGTTTTGCCCATCATCAACGAAAACGATACCATTGCGACCGATGAGATCCGCGTGGGAGACAATGATACGCTTTCTGCAATGGTGTCTGTCGGAGTTGAAGCAGATCTTTTGGTGCTTCTTTCGGATATCGATGGACTTTATACCGCTGATCCGCACAAAAACAGCGATGCAACGCTGATTCCGGAGGTTCATGAGTTGACCGAAGAGCTGTTGGCACTTGGCGGAGACGAGGGATCTTCTCTTGGGACAGGCGGAATGAAGACCAAGCTCCACGCAGCAAGGATTTGCGGTGAGAACGGTTGTGATATGGTCATTATGAACGGCTCTACGCCCGCATTGCTTTACGATCTGTTTGACGGAGTATCTGTTGGAACCCGCTTTTATGCAAAGAAGGTGAAGTCATGACGATTCAAGCATTGTTGGAGCGCGCAAGGAGCGCGGCGTCCAAGCTGGCTCTGCTCTCCGAAGCAGAAAAAAATAAGGCTCTTTACGCCATGGCAGATCAGCTGATCGCCAATCAGGATGCGATTTTAGCGGCAAATGCCGAGGATCTGGCGCAGGCGGAGGCAAACGGAATGAATTCCGTCATGACCGACCGTCTTCGACTGACCGCTGAGCGTATTGCAGGAATGGCAAAGGGAATCCGAGAGGTTGTAGAACTTCCCGATCCTGTGGGCGCGGTGTTAAATCGAATCGAACGCCCCAATGGACTTGTGATCGAAAAGGTTCGCGTTCCCATGGGGGTTGTTGCAATCATTTACGAAAGTCGTCCGAATGTCACCTCGGATGCAGCTGCTCTTTCTCTCAAGAGTTCGAACGTATGTGTGCTCAGAGGCGGCAAGGAAGCATTCCGCTCATCTATGGCGATCGTTGAGGCACTGAGAAAAGGACTTGCCTCCATCGGACTTTCACAGGATTTCGTGAACATGGTTCCCGACACCTCCAGAGAGGGCGCAAAGGAACTGATGACCGCCGTTGGCAAGGTGGATCTCTTGATCCCCCGAGGAGGAGCCGGACTGATTCAAGCCTGTGTCGATCAAGCAAAGGTTCCTTGTATTCAGACGGGAACGGGAATTTGCCACGTATACGTTGACCGTGATGCAGACATTGAGAAGGCTCTGAATATTATTGAAAATGCAAAGACCAGCCGTCCGTCGGTGTGCAATGCCGCAGAGGTTTGCTTGGTCGACGAGCAGATTGCTGCACGTTTCTTGCCGCTTCTTCGTGATCGTTTGTGTGACAAACGTGCATCGAACGGTGTACAGCCAGTAGAGCTTCGCCTGGATGCAAAAGCGACCGCGATGATCGACGGAACACCTGCCTCGGACATGGATTTTGATACGGAGTTTTTAAACTACATTCTTGCAGTCAAGGTTGTTGGTGGCGTTGAGGAGGCCATCTCTCATATTGAGAAGCACTCCACGCGCCACAGTGAGGCAATCGTTACCGAAAATGAGGAAACCGCAGATCTCTTTGTAGCGGCGGTGGACAGTTCCTCCGTATATGTCAATGCGTCTACACGTTTTACGGACGGGGGAGAGTTCGGACTTGGTTGTGAAATCGGTATTTCCACGCAGAAGCTTCATGCAAGAGGCCCGATGGGACTTGAGGAACTCACGACATATAAATATGTGATCCGCGGAAACGGACAGATTCGTTAATCCACAGGAGGAAAAAATGAGTCAATTTGAATTTGGTTTTATCGGTTGCGGAAATATGGGTGGCGCGCTTGCACAGGCTGCTTCCAAGGTTCTGTCGGCTGACCGTCTTGCGGTCTGCGATGCAGACAGTTCCAAAATTGAATTTTTAACAAAAAACAACAAGGCAACCGCTGCAACGCTTGCAGAGGTCGCCCAAAACAGCCGGTATATTTTCCTGGCGGTCAAGCCCCAGGGAATGAGAGGGGTGCTTGAATCCCTGTCTCCCATTCTGAAGGAGAGAGACGATTCCTTCGTGCTTGTGAGCATCGCTGCAGGTGTTTGCATCTCCGAGATTGAGGAAATGGTTCGGCTTTCCTGTCCCGTAATCCGCATCATGCCCAATACACCGGTATTGGTCGGAAAGGGAATGACGGTATACGCAACCAATTCCATGGTGACAGCAGAGCAGGAGGCTGACTTCTTGAAGGGGCTTTCTGCGTCAGGACGATTGGATCGGCTGTCGGAGGGATTGATTGATGCGGCGGGCGCGCTTTCCGGCTGCGGACCTGCATTCGTGTATCTCTTTGCAGAGGCGTTGGCAGATGGTGGCGTTGCGGGGGGACTCCCCAGAGAAAAGGCGCTTCTTTATGCCGCACAAACGCTTTCCGGCGCATCCGAGATGATTTTGCAGACCGGCAAGCATCCGGGAGAGCTCAAGGATGCCGTTTGCAGTCCCGGAGGCACCACCATTGAAGGGGTGCGCGCACTGGAGGACGGTGCATTCCGCGCAACCTGTATGAATGCAGTTGGTGCAGCGCTTGAGAAGACAAAGCGTTTGAAAAAATAAAAAAGAGAGCGGATAGAACCGATGGGTTCTGTCCGCTCTGTTTGAAAAAATTACTTGCTGTGTGCCTCGAGATAGTTTACAACGTCTGCGATGGTTGCGAACTTGTGGATGTCCTCATCCTCAATCTCGATGCCAAACTGGTCTTCGCAGAGCATGATCAAGTCAGCCAACTCAATGGAATTGATACCAAGGTCGTTGGTAAGCTCGGATTCCATCTTGATATCATCGGGATCCAGCTGAAGCTCATCGACAAGAATGTTCTTTAAAGTTTCAAACATAACGTATATCCTCCGAAAGTAAATTCGATGTTTTGTTGTCAAACCAATCTTGACAACCCAAGTTATTATATACCATAAATGTTGATTTGTCAAGGATTTTTTTAGAATCAGCGCCATTTTTATGTTTTTTGCCCCCAAAACCTACAAAAGGGAATGAAAGGAGGGATCGGCATGGCTCTTTTTCGAAATCGACCACTGGCGTCGGCGATTTGTTGTTTTTTGATTATTTCACTGATTGGAGTCAAATTTAACGCGCATATCAAGATCATACTGCTCCTTTTGACCTTGGCTGCTGCGCTCTTCTTTGCGACCCGTGCGATATGGAAACGAAGATGCAGCATCAAAATGCTGGCCTTGATTCTATGTCTGTTCGCTGTAGCTGTCGCCTGTTTTCAATCCTGGTTGTTTTTTGATGTTACGGCAGGTAGGTTTTCTGATTTGGCGGAAAAAGAAATTGTGGTCGAAGGATATGTGTGCGAAACAAGAAACGCTTCATCCCATGGAAGTCGGTATGGTGTCCGACTGAGGGAGGTGGATGGGAAGCGTATATCCGCAAAAGTTCTTCTGGAGTGCGAGTATCTTTCAGCCTTGCAGCCGGGCGACCGTTTTCGGCTGACGGGTGAGGTTCGATTGCCTGAAAATATAGCGCATTATGAAGAAGAAACCATGCTTTATGCAGACGGTTATGTCGGAATCGTCACGTGCGAGGACTATCGAAATTGCACGATCTTTGAAGAAAAGGAGAAGACAATCAAGCTTTGGTTTTCAAAGATTCAGAAGGATCTCTCTTTTCGGTTATATCAAGCACTTGGTAGCGAAAGTGGCCCGCTTGCATCTGCATTGTTTCTTGGTGATCGCTCATATCTTTCGGACGATACCGTACTTGCTTTTCAAAGAGGTGGCGTTTCACATCTTTTAGCGCTGAGCGGTCTGCACATTTCGATCATGTTCTTGATGTTGGACATCCTTTTGAAACGTCTTCCGTTCAACAAAAATTCTCGTACTGTTCTGGTCTTTTTGGGAATTTTTCTCTATCTTTTCATCACAGGATGTTCGCCCTCCACCTTACGTGCCGTTGTCATGCTTGGCGTTCTTTACGGCTCGTACTATGTCGGTCACGATTATGATGGATTTACTACCTTGTGCATTGTTGCCTTTTTGATTTTAACGGTAGCGCCGTATTCTGTTTTTGATCTTTCCTTTTGGTTATCCTTTGTTGCAACTGCAGGTATCTTAATTTTTATACCCGTTGTTGGAGAAATCTACAAAAACATTACAAAAGACACCGAAATTCCGAAGGGAATCAGGCGGATCATTTGGGTATCGCTGAATGCAGTTGCGGTCGGGCTCTTTGCAAACACCGCAATTTTACCTTTGTCTGCCTATTTGTTTGGGAGCACGTCGGTTCTGTCGATCATTCTGACAATGATCTTGTCCCCGCTGATCTCGCTGGTGTTGCTTTTTTCAGCACTCACACTTGTGTTCCCGTCATTTGTTCCGATCGTTTTTCTGACTAAAATAATTTTTCGGGCTTTGCTCTCGATTGTAACATGGGGCGCGGATCTCCCCGACGTTCTTATCCTTTTAGACGGGGATCTGACAGGGATCCTCTTGATTGCATTAACCGCTCTTTTGATTCTTTTTGCGATCATTGAGTTGAATCAAAAAGGATGGTTGGTGTTGCCGTTTGCTTTATCCTTTGTAATTCTGTTGGTTGGGTATGCCGATGTATTGCCACAGGAAATGGGCGTCGTTGCAAGCTATGTCTCCACAGGGTATGATGAGGCATTGGTATTGGCAGAAGGGAAAACAGCGATTGCTATTGATTTTTCAAAGGGAAGTACGGCAATCGCAAGGTCGATTTGCAACACCGTGACAGAACTGAAATGCACGGAACTGCAGGAGTTGATTTTGACGCACTATCATTCGCAGAGCGCGTCGCAAATTGCCTCGCTTTGCGGACAAATAAAGCTGCGGATTTTGCGGTTGCCTGTTCCGAGAAACGAGAATGATGCGGCGATCGCCGCAAGATTGGAGCAGGAGGCTGTTTTACATGGCGTGAAGGTGCTTTACGGTGCGGATGAACCGAGTCACTCGCAGGTTCAGATTATCTATTACCACGCCCTTCAGTCCGAGGACAGCTCGGAAGGATCCGTTCTCTTTTCCATGGACGTTTGCGGACAGCGGATCGCCTATATGAACGGAGACGTGTGGCAGGGCGAGATTTCGCATCTTGCACGCGATGCGGCACTTTCCTCCGATTTGTTTATCTTTGGTGCCCATGGAACACAATCATCGGTATCGGTCGGATTTTTTGAGAATCTGCAGGATACAGATCGCGTGATCTTTGGGAGAAGAGAGATATTTGAGTTGTGTCCGCGCGATGCGCTAGCACAGGAATATTGGGTCGAGATCCCCCAAAAACAATTTTCTTTCCCAAGAACTGCTCAACGGTGACGGCGAGCAGTTCTTTTTCATATCCTGTTATCGTTCGAGGCGAGCACGATTTGAAGGGAAGGGGGCGTCTGTCATTAAAAAATGGTTGATTATGGGAGGGGATCGGCGTCAGATTGCGGCGGCGATGTATCTGCGTGGAAAGGGAATTGCACTGACCACCTGGGGGTTAGGGGAACAATCCGTTGAGGTTGATTGGAAAAGCGAGGTGGAAAACGCAGACGTTCTTCTTCTGCCGCTTCCCGTCACGAGCGATGGCGTTAGAATTCAATGCCCTTTGGATGAAGGTCGCGGCATTCGTTTTTCAAGCCTTTTGGAGGCAGTTCGACAAGATGCTTTCATTTTTGGAGGCAAAATTCCGGATTTATGGGTGCAGCAGGCAAAGGATGCCGGTGTGCAAATGTGTGATTATTTTCACTTTGAAGGGCTGCAAATGCGGAATGCGCTTCCAACGGTCGAGGGCGCGATCATGCTTGCTTTAGAGGCGCTTCCGGTGACTCTTGACGGATGCTCTGTTGCAATTCTCGGATATGGTCGGATTGCATCCCTTCTTGCCGAGCGATTGGTTGCTTTGGGGGCAAATGTAACGGTTTTTGCAAGGAAAGAGCGCGATCTAGCGCACGCGAGACTTCGACACTGCAGATCGATTCCTCTAAACGATTTTTCCCTGTGTCAACTCTCCGATGAATGTCGAATCGTTTTCAACACCGTTCCCGAACGAATCGTTACGGAAAAGGTGCTCATGAGCTGGAATCGTGATTGCATTTTAATGGAGCTTGCGTCCCTGCCTGGGGGATTTGATACGGTTTTTGCCGAGAAAATGGGCTTCCCCTTGATTTTTGCACAGGGACTCCCGGGTAAGCATTTTCCTGAAACCGCGGGGACGATTATCGCCGAGACGGTGCTTGATTATCTTGACAATACTTGAGGAAAGGGAGAATAGCTATGCTTGGTTATGCTTTTTGTGGATCCTTTTGCACCCACGGGGTTGCACTTAAGGAATTGAAGAACTTGATCGATATGAATTACGAGATCCTGCCCATTATGAGCGAGAACGTGTGGAATACAGACACGCGGTTTGGAATGGCAGAAACACTGAAAAAAGAAGTGGAGCAGCTCTGCGGCAAGGAGATTGTACACACCGTTGTGGGTGCAGAACCCCTTGGACCCAAGATCCAGCTCGATGCCATGATCATCAGTCCCTGTACGGGAAACACCCTTGCAAAGCTGGCGAACGGAATCACCGACACGGCTGTCTGCATGGCTGCGAAGGCGCATCTGCGGAGTGACCGTCCCTTGATTATCTCCTTGGCGTCCAACGATGCGCTTTCCTCCAATCTGAAAAATATTGCGACGTTGTTATCCAAAAAGCACGTCTACTTCGTTCCGATGAACCAGGACGATCCACAAAAGAAGCCTCATTCGTTGGTGGCTGATTTTACTAAAATCCCCGAAACCCTTCATGCCGCAATGGAGGGGAGACAGTTCAGACGGTTGTTTTTGTAAGCTCTGACTCCTCTTTTTTGAGTGCCAAAAGGCTTTTTCCCCATTGCAGCTCCTCTCGGTTTACAGTCCTTGTGACAACCAAGAAAAGCAGATAGGTCAGTACCGTGACGATGCAGGGCAGAATCGGGAAACGACTCGCGTTCTGTGTCGCCAGATTGAGAAAATGACGCGTCAGATGGGTTGCTGCGAGAATACAAAAAAGGGGGAGATACACCCATTTGAGAAGCTTGGGAGAGACACGCGTGATCGATAGCAGTCTTGTGATGCTAAAGACGGTATTGAAAAGCTCGGATACGTAGATCGCAACAAGATAGCCGTTCACCCCGTAGCGAGGGGTTAGGATCCAAACGAGGATCACCGAAATAAAGGCGTCGAGAATATTGATTTTCATGGAATAAACGTGCTCTCCAAGCCCTTTGAGCATAGCATCGGTGGCGGTGTCCAGATACATGATGGGAATGAGGGGAGCGAGCAGGCGAATGTATCTCCCTGCATCGGAATTTGGGTAGAGGTGCGCTCCGAGCTCTCCCGAAAAGCAGATCAGAATTCCCGCTGTTCCGACCGAAAAAAGCATGGAAAAGAACCAAACTCTAGAGACGATGTATCGAATCTGCACTTGTCTGTTTTGCGCGTGACATTCTGCAATCGTTGGGATCAAAAGTCCCGAAAATGAGGAGATCAGCGCTGCGGGGTAGAGTACCACGGGGAGCGCCATGCTGTGGATACAGCCGTAAGACACCAGGGCGGCAGCGTGCGACGCGCCGCTCTTTTTTAGTCCTCTCGGTATGATCGCATTCTGAATTGCCAAAAGGGCGGAACGGACGTATGAGGTTAGGGCGATGGGAACGGTGTTTTGAAGCAACGCCCGACCTCCGCAAGGAGACGCTTTTTCGGCGGTGCTTCTTTTTTGCTTGTCGGTTAAGTACAACAGTGTGGCAAACAAAAAAGAAAAGATTTCCGCACAAACGCCTCCGAGCACCAGGGCGCAGAGCATTCCCTCGGTGCTTTTTGCGAAGAGCATCGAAAAAAGATACATGGTTAGTCCGATTTTCACAAGCTGCTCGGTGATTTGAACGCTCGCGTTTTTATAGCTTCTTCGGACGGCGGTAAAGTATCCGCCGAACACGGAGGAGAGTGAAATGAACGGAAGAGAGATCGCAAAAAGCCGCAGAGAGGGCACTGTCCGTGCGTCCGATAACAGGCGAACGCCGATCGGCTCGGCAAAGATCAGCAGCAGCCCCGCCGCCAGGCAACCACACGTGAGGGCATAAATGCAGGCGGTTTTAACGATTCCCTTGATGTGCTTTGACTGATGATAGCTCAGATACCGGGCGACCAGGCGTGTGACACCCAGGTGGATTCCCGAGGTTGCCAGCGTCAGGGCAAAGCCGTAAACCCCCATCATCAGAGAATAAAGGCCCATGACCTCAGCTCCTGCGCGATTGGATACTGCTACTTGAAACGCAACGCCAACCGTTCGCATGAGAAGGGAAGCCAGAGTCAAAAGAATGGCATCCCGAAAGATTTGACGTGCTTGCTTCATTTTGCGCTCTCCTTTTGCTTTTTGTTTATAATCATATGCGCATAAAAAGGAGATTATCTTTGCTTTATGAAATCATCTGACAAAATAAAATCAGCCGCACCCAAGAGCGCGGCTGATTTGTTTTAGCGAGTCATCGCATCTGCCTTTTCCTTTTTTCTTTGCAGAAATTCCTCATAGGTACCGCTGAAATCAGTGATTCCCTCGGGCGTGATCTCGATGATTCGATTCGCTACTGTGTTGACCAATTCATAGTCGTGAGAGGTAAACATGATGTTACCCTTGAAGGCAGAAAGTCCGTTGTTGACCGCACTGATGGATTCCAGGTCGAGGTGGTCGGTAGGCTGATCCAAAAGAAGGAAGTTGGAGCCGAAGAGCATCATACGGGAGAACATACAACGCACCTTTTCACCACCCGAGAGGACATTGACGGGCTTAAATACGCTTTCGTTGGAGAAGAGCATTCTTCCAAGAAATCCACGCAGATAGGTCTCGGTGTTTTCCTTTGCATACTGCGAGAGCCAATCGATGATGCTGAGCGTGCAGTTGTTGAAATATTCGGAGTTGTCGTGAGGGAAGTAGGACTTCGTAATGCTCACGCCCCACTTGAAGCTGCCTGCATCGGGGGTGTCCTCTTCCATCAGAATCTTGAACAGGGCAGTGATCGCTTGCTCGTTGCCAAGAAATGCGATCTTGTCCTCTTTGTTTACAGTAAAAGACAGATCCTTGAACAGAACCGTGTCGCCGATCGTCTTGGTGAGCTCCTTGACAAAGAGAATATCTTTACCCGCGATCCGATCCATGTCAAAGCCGATAAAGGGGTATCTGCGGCTGGAGGCGGGAAGCTCCTCAATGCTGAGCTTGTCGAGCAGCTTGCGGCGGGAGGTTGCCTGTCTGGATTTGGATTTATTTGCGGAGAATCTTGCGATAAACGCTTGTAGCTCCTTGATCTTTTCCTCTGCACGCTTGTTCTGCTGCTTGATCATTCTTTGGATCAGCTGGCTGGATTCGTACCAGAACTCATAGTTGCCGACGTACATCTTGATGCCGTTGTAGTCGATATCCACGATGTTGGTGCAGACATCGTTGAGAAAATGACGGTCGTGCGAGACCACCAAAACCGTTCCGAAGTAGTCGGAGAGGAAATCCTCAAGCCAAAGCACGGCATCCATATCAAGACCGTTGGTAGGCTCGTCGAGCATGATAATGTCGGGATTGCCAAAGAGCGCTTGCGCCAGCATAACCTTGACCTTTTCGCTCTCCTTGAGGGTGGACATCTCGCTGTAGAGAATATCGACATCCAGTCCGAGTCCCTGGATCAGCTTGGAGGCGTCGGATTCTGCCTCCCAGCCGTTCATTTCGGCAAATTCGGTTTCCAGCTCGGAGGCGCGCAGACCGTCTTCCTCGGTGAAGTCCTCCTTCTCGTAGATAGCGTCCTTTTCCTTCATCACATCGTAGAGCTTTTTGTTGCCCATGATGACGGTGTTAAGAACCGTATATTCGTCAAATGCAAAGTGATCCTGACGGAGCACCGACATTCTCACCGTCTCGGGAATGGAAATCTCCCCCGTGGAGGGCTCCAGCTCGCCACACAGAATACGTAAGAACGTAGATTTTCCCGCACCGTTTGCGCCGATGATGCCGTAGCAGTTGCCTGGAGTAAATTTCAGATCCACGTTTTTGAACAGAAGCTGTCCTCCAAAGTGGAAGCTGAGGTTGTTGATCGTAATCATTTCGTTACCGCCTTGTTTACATAATATCCTTTCTATTATAGCACATTTTTAAGTGCTTGACAAGTTATTTTTTGCTTTTCTGCGTTTTTAACATAAAAAATGGTAGAAAAGAATTCTAAAGGTGATATTTCACAAATCAAGTGACACAGATTTGTCAACAACGCCAAAAAAGAATAAAAAACCGAGACATAATTGACATATTTGAGCGTGTATGTTATAATATATTGCAAATATTTTTCATTTAAGGAGAAAAAAATGAAAACAAAACTCACGACAAGATTGCTTTGTTTGATGCTCTTTGCTGTGATGCTGTTCAGCTGTCTTGCGGGATGCAAAGACGATCCCAATGACCCCGAAAACGATAACACAGAAGAAGCGCTTGTGGAGTTCGTCTGTGCCACGATGTGCACTGCACCTTCTACTACCAAGGTGTTGCAAAAGCAGGATTATAACTCGGGCACGCAGACGCTCAGCTTCAAGAGCTTTCGCAATGAGTACGAAAACGCTCAGGTGATCATGACCGCGAAAACCGATGTTTTGAGCTATGACGTGGAGTTGAGTGATCTGAAGAGCGGGGAAAACACTCTCTCCAAGGATTGCTTCTCCGTGTACAACGAAAAGTACATCACCGTAACAAAACAGCTTGAGTTTCTCAGCGGCTATGGAGTAGGCTCTTATCCCGATGCGCTCCTGCCTTTGGATTCCGCTATCGAATACGGCGAGAACCAGTTCCGCAAGGGACTCAATCAGGGACTGTGGTTTACCGTGTTTGTTCCCGAGGATCAGGCGGCAGGTGTTTACACCGGCAGCTTTGCTCTGACCATCAACGGCGAGACCAAGAAATTTCCTGTTGAGGTAACGGTTTGGGATTACGTTGTTCCTTCCGCTACCCATCAGAAGAGCTGCTTTGCCGTTTATGACGATGCATTGGGCAAGGCAGAGGTTTCATGGACGCGTGAAATGGAGGAGATTTACACCCAGATGCTGCTGGAGTACCGTCTGCAGCCCCAGTCTCTTCCCACCGGTCTCGGACACGCTTTCAATCCCTCTATTAACGATTTGAACGACTGGGTGGATTCGGTTGTCAAGTACACGAAGGACGAGCGTGTTACCTGGATTAACATTCCTTACAAAATAGACAAAAAGGAATGGACCCTTCCCGACGGAACAGCCGGTCAGAAGGGAACCTTGATTGATTTTAGTCTGTACAAGTACACACTCGAATTGCTGCTCAAGCGTTCGGCGACTGAGGGAATCAATCTCCTGAAAAAGATGGGTATGTATCTCACTCTTGTTGACGAGGCAGATTACCACAAGAGAACGAAGGAATCGGCATATCTGACCAAGACACTCAAGGAGATTCAGCAAGGACTCTACAACGAGTACATTGGATACCTGGAGGAAGGAAGACTGGCTTCGGGCGGAGATAAATGGCTTGGCGCTGCAGTTGAAGAGAACTTCATTCGTGAGGTTCTTGAGGATCTGAGAACGATTCAACACTGGACAACCTCTGCGCATACCAACGTTGCGACCAATTCCAATTTGATCTACGAGTATCCGGCTACCCAGTGTATCTATCTGTGGCAGTTCCACGTCGAAGAATGGCGTGATGCGATTCAGGCAGAGATTGACCGCTACAACGAATTCTATGGTACTGATACGGGAGAGGTTTGGATGTACACCGCGACCTTCCCTGTTTCTCCCAATCCGACCCTGCATATTGACGATGATCTTCTGACCCTTCGTTCAATGGGCTGGATGATGAAGCAGTATAACATCACAGGACACGAGTATTGGTACACCACCCTCTACTACTACATGGAAAACGGTTGGGACAATGTTATGTCCGGATCGCTTCAGGATTGCTATCAGACGGCAAACCGTTATGAGCCTACGAACGGCGACGGATTCATTTTCTATCCCGGTACACCATACGGGATCAAGGGCCCGGTTGCAAGCGTTCGTCTCGAGGTTCTCCGCGATAGTATGGAGGACTATGAGATCTTCTATGTAATGGAGCAGATGTATAAGGAGATTGCAGAAAAGAACGGAATCGAATACTCTTATGAAGAGTTTGCTTCCATCGTTGATCTCCTCTCAACGGGATACTATACCGGTACGCTTGTTCAGATTGGGGATCCTCTGACCGATAACTTCGGTAGCCTGCGCGAGGCAATGGTGGCAGCGCTTGATCTTCTTTCGATGGGCGTTCGCGTAACCGACTTCGAAAAGAACAGCGCTGTGATTAAGCTGACCATGGATGCTCCTGTAGGCGTGTCGATTTCCGTGAATGGTCAGGCTGTTACGGCACAGGACGGAAAGCTTGTTGCGTCTGTAGATTTGTCTAAGACCAACGTTGCGACCATTTCTGCTACCAACGGTTCCAAGACCGCGTCGGGTAATTTCTGGCTTGGTACATCTTATCAGGAGATCACGGCAGATAAGATCGGCGACTATCTTTCCGTAGGAGGCAACCCCACGCAGTTCGTTGCAAACGATTCTGATTGCGGCAAGGATGCTTACCGTGTAGATCTGAAGGGCGGAACTCAGGATTTGATCTTCGATCTGAAGGATCTTGATATCGACAATATTTCTCAGTCTCTGTGGCTTGACATTTACAACGATTCCGATCAGACAGTGGAATTCACCGTCCGTGTCAAGAAGGGCACAGGCAATTATAGGAAGGTATATGAGGCGTACCATTTGGACTATCAGATGACGATTACGCTCAAGCCAGGCATGAATCACGTCGAGATCAGCGGATATGCGTTGCTTAGCGGAGAGAGATCTCCCACAAAGGAGCCGATATCTCCCGACAGCCTCAAGTTGACCATTGATAACGGCAGTGGTTTGAACCTTGCCATCACCAATATGTACGTAGAGAAAGGATAAGCTGCCATGAAAAAAAGATTATTTGCTCTCTTGTTGGCATTTGTATGCTGCCTTCCGCTCTTCGTAGGATGCGACGATGCTGAAACTCCCAATGATACAGATGATACAGATTTGAATGAAGATCAAGGCACCGAAGAGTTTGAGCTTGTTACAGGAACCATCACAAATTGGAAGGTGCCGACGCCTGAAAAGGGTGAGGACGGCTTGTACAAAATTATTATCAACGACTTTGAGAGACCCGCAGATATCGGTCCTTTGATTGCAGGACAAAAGAACACCGCGGGCGAGGTCGAGAAGAAGATCGTTCATTCCGGCAATCAAAGCTTTAAGGTTCGTTTTTTGAACGAAGACGGCCGTTATGACTATGCAAACCTCAGACAGCCCTTGAATTTGGAGCACCGCAAGGACTACTCCAACTTCAAGACTGTAAAGAAAATCTCCTTCTGGGTATACAATGCACAGAAAACGGCTAAGGAGTTGACCTTTGCGATCACATTAACAGGTGATTCTAAGACGCATATCAGCGTAGACACAGAGATTCCCTCCAAAGAGTGGACCGAGGTTGTGATCAATCTTGCAGACTATAATGAAATCCCAGCAGGTAAGACGGTAGAGCGTATGTCCTTTACCTTCACCCGTGCTTCCACTGCGAAGGATATAATCTTCTATATCGACGATATCTGTCTGCATTCGACGAATCCGATGTAATTCTTTAACCTCAAGGACTCCCGCTATGTGCGGGAGTCCTTTTTTGAATTTTAATGATTTCTTACCCGTTTTTCATCAAAACGTCTTGCAAGAATCGGTGTTATATGTTATAATATCTTAAATTCGTAAAAAGGAGTTCCGCATGAACATCGTTGTTTTGGATGCTGCTACGCTGGGAAGTGATCTTGATTTGAGCCTATTTGAAAAATACGGGAATTTGACTCTTTATCAGTCAACCGCTCCCATGGAAATTCCCGAGCATCTGAAGAACGCAGACGTTGCGATCCTCAACAAGGTCAAGCTGGGGGCGCCTGAGTTGGCGATGGCCAAGTCGCTCAAGCTGATTTGCCTTGCTGCAACAGGCTTTGACAATGTTGACGTAGGCTATTGCCGTGAGCATGGGATCGCGGTCTCCAACGTGGTCGGATACTCTACGCAAAGTGTTGCACAGGTGACAATCGCTATGGCGTTATCTCTCATGACACACCTACCGGAATATTGCGAGATGACGAGAAGCGGCTCCTACACAAAAAACGGAATTGCAAACTGTCTGACCCCCGTATATCACGAAATTTGCGGTAAAACATGGGGAATTGTAGGGTTTGGGAACATTGGTCGCCAGGTAGGCGCTGTTGCTAAGGCATTGGGATGCCGTGTTTTGGTCAATAAACGGACTCCCGTTGAAGAGTGGGAGTGTGTATCCCTTGATCGAATCTGCAAGGAGGCGGATATCATTTCAATCCATACGCCCCTCAATGATTCTACCAGAAATTTAATTGATGATGCTCACATTCGGATGATGAAGCCCTCTGCGATCTTGATCAACGTGGCGCGTGGCGCGGTGACAGACGAGACTGCACTGGTAAACGCGATCGAAGAAGGAAGACTTGGCGGCATCGGAATCGATGTTTACTCCAAAGAGCCGTATCCTGCCGATCACGCCTATCATCGCATCAGTCATCTGCCAAACGTGTGCCTGACACCTCATATGGCGTGGGGAGGTTATGAAACACGAGTTCGGTTGATGAATGAGATTTCGCAGAATATTGACGCCTTCCAAAAGGGAACACGCCGCAACAGAGTTGATTAAAACAAGGTCGGCGCGACGAACAAGGTCTCGCGAAGTCGACGATAAATTGCGTGAAGATCGGAGATCGGCAGGGGATTGACGCCCTTTCCGCACTCCAATGTCAGTGCAGGAATTCCCTCCGTTTGAATACACCAATCGGTCAAGCCGCCGTACGCAGCAGGTCCCTCTGCTTCTGATATTTTGTAGCCTGTCAAGGCAGATATCTTGGAAAGTGCAAGGAAATTGCGCGTGATCACTGCTTCATTTAACCGACAAAAGATCTCTTCACCCTGTGTGTGAAGCGTGAGTACCAAGCGCAGATCCTTTTGAAAGCGAATGAAATTGCAAAGCGCGCGCACCTCCGGTTCTGACTCGGGCTCCTGTCCGCTATATCTTGTCGGTGCACCGCATGGAATCTGTTCCTCTGCTTCGATGCGCTTATAGGATTGGAAGCCTGCGTTGTAGTTGTGGTTTAGGTCTACGCCTCTGGCGTTTGCCTGCCAATGTGAGAAATCGCTGCTGCCATGATTCATGGACAGTGCGCGGTCATACAGCGGATTTTTTGTATTCACCCCGTGGATCTGATAATCGACGCCGTCGGGGTTGAGCATGGGAAGGACGTAAATGGTGTACTGATCCGAGAGTAGACGGAGGGAGCACTTATATGCTTTTTCATTCCGATCAAGCAACTCGCAGAATTCGGAAACAAATCGGAGCAAGACCGCTGATGTGATCCACTCCATTCCGTGATGCGCGCCAACATACAGAACCTTTCGTTTTCCGCATCCAATGGAGATAAGAGGGATGCTTTTTCCAAGGATGCTCTTTCCAACCTCCATGACGTTGAGTGAGGGGTGCTTTTCGGCAAGTGTTTCGATCTGCCGATGAAGCTCTGCAGAATCCATGGGAACGTCAATTTTGAAGTGCTTATTCATTGGTATCGGCATATTTCAATCCTTTCAGTGTCACATTTTCTATAAAAGGATATGACGCTGTAAGAAAATGATTTACAAATAACGATAAAAATCGATTAAAAAAGAAAAGCAGAGAGGGAATTTATGATACAAATTACAACCTTTGATATGGAAAGAAAGAAAAAAGTCGAGCGATACGGCAGTTTATTGCTGCTTGTGATCTCTTGCTTTTTCGTATTTGTTTGTACACCGATCTACGTGCTGTCGTCCTCAAATATTTTGATTTCCGAAACGATTTTTCCTGTTCTGTGGGACTTTGTTCAGGATGCGGCGCATTACCTTTACTACTGGGTTGCTTTTTCCTTTTTGGTGTATCTTTTTGCGCGTTATTCTGCCCGGGCGACCGGTATCTTGACTCTTGTGTACATCGGTTGCTCTTTTTTGAAGTATTTTCTGAGCCTTTTGCTTGTGAATTTGATCAATTCCGATTGGAGTTCGATGAACTACCACTTTTACTATGTGATGGTTGACTTTTTCGGTGATCTTATGCTCTTGGGGCTCGCCTTTCTGCTTTGCTATTTGCTTTTTCAGCGAAAGAGAACGGAAAAGAATATCAATTTCAATTTTTCGGGAATGTTCGGCATTTCAAATTTGGTGCTCAAATGCGCCCTGTCTGTTTCTTTGATTTTGATGGTAAGCCGTTTGGGATCAAGAATTATTTTTGACATTGACAACGGAGCTCCGCGAGGAACTGCCGATCTGCTTGGAATGATTCTGTATTACCTTGGAGACCTGGCAAGCGGACTGATCGGATATTTGCTTATGTTTCTGATCATTTCCCAAATTCATTTGAAGGATGAGGAAGCCAGACAACCGAATCAATAAGAAAAAACCGACGATTGCTGTGGCAATCGTCGGTTTTTCTTTTTTATTTGTTTAAGTTTTTTCTCATGATTTCAAAGGCTAAGACCGCAGCAGAGGAGGATGCCGAAAGAGAACCGCGAAATTCTCTGCCGTAATCAATGCGCAAAATCTGATCGGCTTGCTCTAAAATTGTGCGGGAAATACCGCGTTTTTCGCCTCCGATTACCAAAAGAATCGGATAAGCGATCTCGGCCTCGAAGACAGAAACCGAATCTCTGATCCCCGCACACAGGACGCGGTAGTTTGCCTGATGAAAGATCGGTGCAACAGACTCTGCGTCCGAAACATAAATCGGAAGTCGCTCGGAGGCGCCTGCAGAAGACTTGGCAACGACGGCCGAGGCACTCATCCAGTTTCGAGGAGGAATGACAATTCCGCTCACCCCGGCAGCATACAGCGATCGGATCGCATTTCCAAAATTGTACGGATCCTCGATTCCTTCCAGATAAACATAAAAGCCCTTTGGATTGATCATTTCCGCGCGCAAAACCGGATAGCTTCTGTCACTGCAAAATGCCACAATTCCTCCATGCGAGGAGCCGACGGCAATCTGATCGATTTCTTCGCTTGCAACAAACTCAAGAGGGAATCCCAATTCCTTTGATTTTGCAACCAAAAAACCGATTTCTGCAGCCTTTGAACGCCGTTTGGATTGATCGATCTGAATCTTGAGGATCTTTCGGTCATTGATCTCGGGCGGTGTGTTCAGCAGCGCCGAAATAGAGGTCATGCCTTCCAGTAGATTGGATTGTAAAAATGCAAAGTCTTCTTTCTTCATAAAATACAAAATTCCTTTGGTGGATTCTATTTTTTTCACGCGTTACATAGAATGATATCGGATTATTTTCGTTTCGAGAAAGGGGAAACAAATTATGATGGTATCCGATTGGGGCGGCAGAGCCAGATGCGTGGTTCTTGCGGAATATTTGATCAGCCACCAAGCGACGGTCAGATCGGCGGCGGCGGTGTTTGGTGTCAGCAAGAGCACGGTACATAAGGACGTCACGCAGACGCTTCGGTTTGTCAACAAGGGATTGTTTGAAGAGGTACAAAAGGTATTGATGAAAAACAAAGAGGAGAGACATATCCGCGGGGGTCAAGCGACAAAGCTCAAATATTGCGAAAAGCACACCTCGGAGGAATAACCTTGTAAAAAACGCTATTTTACGTGTTTCTTCGAGAAAAACAGTCGGTCTCTTTCGTACTCGGAAAAGTAGGATTTCGCCACGTCAATGTAGTGATCAAACTCATAATAGCAGGCTTTTCCGAAGGAATTCAACTCTGTTCCGAAGCGAATGGTGGCATTTCGATCGATTAAATGCTTTAGAAGAAGTCGCACCTCGGGAGATGCCAAGGAACGGTAATTGAACTGGAAGGAAACGTTCTCCAGCTTGCTCCAACGCTCGATGTCATCCTTTGAATAGCAATTTAAGTAAGAATCAAAGGATAAAAGACAAATGCGTCGAGAGGAATGATAAAGCAACCGGTTTAACTCAACCGACGACCGGTTCGACATGGAAAAGAAGGGAAGCTTGATGGGAAGCTCGTCTGTCGTCGGAAGGCAAAGCGCCTTGAGTCCGCGCTCCTCCGAAAGCCCGGGCAAAAGTAAAACAGAGGCTCCCTGCAGAAGCTTGATATTGGACGGCAGATGAGAGGCAAGATCGGAGCAGGCTCGCTCTCTCTTGGCGATAAACGATGCAACGGAATCCTTTTCACAGTCAAATTCGGGCGTCATGCAAAAGCGTGACAGTCCGAATTTTTCTTTAAGAAGCAAGAGTGTCTTTGCCGCTTCACAAGGTGTTGTCACCAGCCCTCCCATCATGGGGAGAAGGTCGCAATTCCAGTCTGTAAATGTTCGCATTCCATCACCTCGCACTTCTAACATATTGTAGCATAAATCGCCAGAAAAATCAAGAAAAAAATATTTTCCGTATTCATATGAACGGCGTGTTAATTCTCGGTGTGATGTTGCACAAGTCTTGCACTGCTTTTTTGTGTACAACACCAAAAAAAGACAAGCCAAGAAAGATGGAATTGACTTTTTGTTCCATTCATGTTATAATTAAATGCAAATAAATTGTCTTAGGAGGAAAAAATGAAAACAAAACTTACGACAAGACTGCTTTGTTTGATGCTCTTTGCTGTGATGTTGTTTGGCTGTTTGGCGGGTTGTAATGATGAGACAACCGACGGCTCCGGCAATGTCGGCGGAGGAGACAAAATCGAGGCTCCTGTTGAATTCGTCAGTGCGACAATGTGCACTGCGCCTTCAACTGTGAAGGTGCTGCAGAAGCAGGAGTATTCGTCCGGAACACAGAAGCTTAGCTTCAAGGGCTTCCGCAACGAGTACGAAAACGCACAGGTGATTTTGAATGCAACGACGGATATCTTGAGCTATGATGTGGAGCTGCGCGATCTGAAGAGCGGTGCGAACACCCTCTCCAAGGACTGCTTCACCGTGTACAATGAGAAATACATCATTGTTTCTGAAATCAAGGACATCCTTTCCGGTTGTAAGGCCGGAGCATATCCCGATGCGCTTCTGCCTCTTGATGTTGCTATTGAATATGGTGAGACACAGGTTCGCAAGGGACTCAATCAGGGAATCTGGTTCAATGTAAACATTTCCGCAGATCAGGCGGCAGGTGTTTACACTGGTAAGTTTGCTTTGACTATCAACGGCGAGACCAGAGAGTTCCCTGTAGAGGTTACTGTTTGGGATTACGTTCTCCCCAGTGCAACGCATCAGAAGAGCTGCTTTGCGGTTTATGACGATGCGCTTGCAAGAGGAGAGCTTGCTTGGACACTTGAAATGGAGGAACTCTACACTGAGGCGCTTTTGAACTATCGTTTGCAGCCCCAGTCTCTCCCCACCGGTCTCGGCCACAGATTTAATCCCTCTGTCAGCGAGCTTGAAACCTGGATTGACTCGCTTGTAAAGTACACGCAGGATGAGCGTGTGACCTGGATCAATATTCCCTACAAAAAGAAGGATGGCAAGCTGCCTGACCAAACTGCTGCCGCTAACGGATCCTTGGTTGATTTTGATCTGTACAAAAGCACACTGCTCATGATCCTGAAGCGCTCCGCCAAAGAGGGAATCAACCTCATGGAGAAGCTGGGCATGTGGCTCACCAACCTTGACGAGGCAGACTACCGCGAAAAGCCCAAGGAAGTGGAATTCGTGACCAGTGAGCTCAAGAAAATCCAGCAGGCTCTCTACGATGAGTACATGGACTACCTGGAAACAGGCAGATTGGCCTCCGGCGGAGACAAGTGGCTTGGCGCTGCGGTTGAAGAAGACTTTATCCGCGAAGTTCTCGAGGATATGAGAGTCATTCAGCACGCTGTTACGATGGCTCAGACAAACTCCACCAACAACTCGGATTTTATGAACTTTGAGTATCCCTACACGCAGTGGATTCAGCTTTGGCACTTCCAAACGGAAGAGAGACGTGAGCTGCTTGAGGCGGAGAATGACCGTTACAACGAGTTCTACGGAACCGACACGGCTGAGGTTTGGATGTACACCGGTGTGTACCCGCCTTCTCCCAATCCCACGCTCCACATTGATGACTCGCTCCTGACCACACGTGCAATGGGCTGGATTCTCCAGCAGTACAACATTGCAGGACATCAGATGTGGTATACCAACCTCTATTACAATATGGACAACGGTTGGGACGGTGTCATGAGCGAGCTCCAGGATTGCTATCAGACGGCAAACCGCTATCCTGCAAGTAACGGTGACGGATTTATCTTCTATCCCGGTGCAAACTACGGCATCGCGGGACCTCTTGTGAGCATTCGTCTTGAGGCTCTCCGCGACAGTATGGAGGACTATGAGGCCTTCTACGTGATGGAGGAGATCTATAAAGAGTATGCAAAGAACAACAACGTGACCTACACCGACGAGGAGTTCATCTCTTTGGTAGAGTTCATCGCAACCGGATACTATTCCGGAACACTGGTTCAGATCGGTGAGGATCTCGAAAACAACTTCGATACCCTTCGTTCCTCTCTTTCTGCAGCGCTTGATCTCTTGAGCATGGGCGTTCGCGTTTCTGACTTCGAAAAGGGAAGCTCGATTATCACGCTGACCATGGAGGCTCCCGAGGGTGTAACCGTTTCGCTGAACGGTACGGCACTCACTCGTACCGAGGGCAAGATTGTTGCCAAAATTGACCTGACCAAGGGTAGCATCGCCACCATTTCCGCCACCAACGGAACCAAGACCGTTTCGGGCGAATTTTGGCTTGGCGCGTCCTATCAGGAAATCACGGCAGATAAGATCGGCGACTATCTCTCCGTAGGTGGCAATACCACGAAGTTCGTTGCAAACGATTCGGATTGCGGCAAGGATGCTTACCGCGTCACTCTGAAGAACGGAACTCAGGATCTGACCTTCGATCTGAAGAAACTTTCGATCAACAGCATTTCTCAGTCTTTCTGGCTCGACATTTACAACGATTCCGATAAGACCGTGGAATTCACTGTCAAGGTCAAGAAGAGCTCGGGTAATTATAAAAAGGTTTACGAGGGAATTCATCTTGATGAGCAGAATGAGGCATTGACTATTACGCTCAAGCCCGGTATGAATCACGTTGAGATCAATGGTTACGCGCTTGTTTGCGGCGATACCATTCCAAAGAAGACTGCGGCTCCCGATAGCGTCAAGCTGACCATTGAGACCAGTGGTTTGAGTCTTGCAATCACAAATTTGTACGTAGAGAAAGGATAAGCTGCCATGAAAAAAAGATTACTTACGCTCTTGTTGGCATTCTCGTGCTGCCTTCCGCTCTTCGTAGGATGCGACGATGCCCAAACTCCCAATGATGATACAGATTTGAATGAAGATCAAGGCACCGAAGAGTTTGAGCTTGTTACAGGAACCATCACAAATTGGAAGGTTCCGACCCCCGAGAAGGGAAGCGACGGCTTGTATCAGATCATCATCAATGACTTTGAAAGACCCGCGGATTTCAATCCCGTGACTGCCGGCCAGGTGGGTACGGCTGCGACGGTAGAGAAGAAGATCGTTCATTCCGGCAAGCAGAGCTTGAAGATTAGCAGAAAGGTCGAGAGCAACAGTTATAGCGAAACGAACGTCAGACACTTCATGGATATCGAACACCGCAAAAATTACAGCGATTTCAGCAAGGTGAAGAAGATTTCCTTCTGGGTTTACAACGCACAGGCTAAGGCGCGTGAGATCACGCTTTCGATCAAGTACACCAATGACTCGGCTCCTGCAATCTACTACACTGAGGAAATTCCCGCAAAGGAATGGACGCTGGTGACGATCGACTTTGCCACTTCCAAGGCAAAGGGCAGTGACAACGAAACGCTGAAAAACATCAAGGATTTGCTGAAAAACGACACGGTAGAGCGCTTGACCTTCTCCTTTAGCCAACATTCTACTACAAAGGAAACCGTCTTCTACATTGACGATTTCTGCCTGCACGCTACCACACCCATGTAACAATCTCGGGACTCCCGCACTTGGCGGGAGTCCTTTTTTTATCGATGAAGATGGGTGTTTTTTTTTCACGAATTGGAAGAAAAATTGTGTATATTTCACAAAATTGACCTCTTTTTTTTGAACCTGTAGTTTTCCAAAAAAGGTTGACAAAAATTTCATTATAATGTATAATAAGTGTAGCATATTCGATGCACGAATTGGTGGCAAAATTGTGCAATCGGATGCAAAAAAACAAAAAGAGAGGTAAAATTATGAAGCGTAAACTAATTGCTACACTTCTGGTTTTGGGATTGATGCTCACCTTCGTTCCCATGACCACCCTTTCCGCAAGTGCTGATGAAGTAGTCAACACTTGGGATGCGGATGCAGCTGAACCCATTGTTACTACAATGGAAGATCTGTTTTCGTTTGTTCAGGCCATTGTTGACGGAAATGATTTTTCCGGAAAGACCATCAAGATCGCAGCAGATATTGATGTGACTCATCAGACATGGCCGATGTCCGGACAGCAGGGAGTTTTCTCCGGTATGATCGACGGTCAGGGCCACACCCTGAAGGGAATCAGACTGAATGCCGGCGGAACCTACCAGGGTATTTTCGGTGGATACCTGGTGCCTGTTGAGGGCTCTGTTGTCGGCGTTAAGAATCTGACGATCCAAAGCTCGTCTGTACTCGGTTCTGAACTCGCAGGCGGATTGTTCGGTCAGATCAACAACAAGAACGGCGACGTTGCCGGAGCGGTTCTGTTTGAGGATCTCGACCTTGACATTAACGTAACGGTCACCACTGCTTTCTTCGCCGGTGGAATTGCAGGTGTATCCCGTGCAGATGAGATGACCATCTCCAACTGTGTGATTCGTGGCTATGTCACAGGTACATCGGCTGTCGGCGGTATGATCGGACAGCAGATGGACAAGGCACTCACGGTTACGAATTGTGTAGTGTCTTCCGAAGTAACCGGATCGGGCCAAATGATTGGTGGCTTCTTCGGTCAGGTTCGTGAGCGCGTAGGCGGTCACGGTAGCAACACCGTGATGGACGGATGCGTATTCAGCGGAACTATTAACACCTCGTTCAAGGCAAAAGCCACCAGGGACGGTGTAGAGGTGTACGAGAGCTACAATGCTCAGGTTGGCGGTTTCGTAGGACTGGTTGGTGCTATGAATGACTCCGGGCAGCCCCGTCCCGGTGTGGTTACCATTTCCAACTCTGCATTCTACGGTGCCATTGCTGTTACTGCAGCTGATACTACGGCTGCAACCAAGTTTGGCGGATTTGTTGGTGAAAACTACGCGAACTCGAACTCTGTAATCACCGTTTCCAACGTTATCGTTGGCGGATACATGAGCGCTCCCGAGGATTGTACCGTAAATAACAACGGTCTTATCCTTGGTTGGCTGAACGCAGGCGGAACATTCACCTTGACCAATGCAGTTGGTCAGGTAAAAGCGATCGACTCCAATCATAAGGTTCTCACCGGAACCAATGGAACCGGAACAACAGGTTGGAGTACATCTGACAGGACTTCTACAGTTACGGCAGCTTATGCATACAATATGTTCAGCGCTCCTGTCACCAGTCTGACCTTCTCCAACAAGGATGGAAATGCTTCCTTCAGCCTGGCAGAGACCTTCAAGCTGGTTGGCGGACTCAAGCCCCTTCCGAAGGGCATTGATCCTCTCGATATTTACGGAGGAGAGATGACCATCTCCACCGCAGAGGAGATGCTTGCATTTGTGGCAGCAATCGCTGCAGGAAACAATTTTGCAGGAACTACTGTTAAGCTCGCAGCAGATATTGACGTAACCGGTCAGGCTTGGCCGATGCAGGGTCAAACGGATGCTAAGTTCTTCGGTATGATTGACGGTCAGGGCCATACTCTGAAGGGTGTCAAGATTGAGGCTACCGATTCTGCTACCGATCCTATTACTCATAGCGGCATTTTCGGATCTTACTTGGTACCCGCAGGTATCATTGCGGTTGGTGTCAAGAATTTGACTGTTGTGGAATCCTCCGTTTCCGGTACTACTCAGACCGGTGGATTGTTTGGACAGATCAATACCGACGCTTCCTTCCCCGGAGCGGTTCTCTTTGAGAATCTGGATCTCGACATTGCAGTAACCGGTACCGGCGCTTACACCGGTGCGATTGCAGGTGCATCCCGCGCGGATGAGATGACCATTTCCAACTGTGTCATCCGTGGTTCTGTGAACGGCCCGGTATATGTTGGCGGTATGATCGGATGGCAGATGGACAAGGCGCTCACGGTTAAAAACAGTGTTGTAACCGCTGAGATCACTGCCGGTTCGGCAAGCCAGAAGAACGTATTTGCAGGCGGCTTCTTTGCTCAGATTCGTGAGCGTGCCGGCGGTGAGGGTGCTGTCACCGTGATTGACGGATGCGTATTCAACGGAACGATCAAGATGATCAAGCCGTTTGCTAAAGACAATTTTGACGGTGCTATGGTTGGCGGTTTCGTAGGACAGGTTGGTGATATGTTTAATGGTTCTCCTCGTCCCGGAAAGCTGACGATCACCAATTCCGCATACTACGGTTCCATCGAGGCTACTGTTGCCGAGACTGCAACCAAGATTGGTGGATTTGTTGGAGAGAACTGTGCGAACAGCACCGGAACCGAGATCAACGTTTCCAACGTTATCGCACGCGGATACATGAGTGCTCCTATCGACTGCAACGTTAACCACAACGGTATCGTTCTTGGTTGGCTCAATGCCGGCGGAACCTTCACTCTGACCAATGCAGTTGGTTTTGTTAAGGAGATTGATGACGAGCACCAGACGCTGGCAAAGGTGAATGGAGTTGGACTCGGAATCGGATCGAGTCCTTGTGAGGACTATAATCCTGAAACTCCCGTTCCTACGGACCGTACGTGTACGATGAATCCGACGACGATATATGCTGGTCCCAATATGTTCGTAGAGCCTGTTATCAGCCTGACCTTCTCCAACCAGGCAGGAGATGCTTCCTTCAGCCTGGAAGAGACCTTTAAGCTTGTTGATAACAGCCTGCCTCTCCCGAAGGAAATCGATCCCGCGAACATTACCATTGTAATGGAAGAGCCTAAGCTTCCCGAAGAAGATGAGGAAGAGGGCGGCGACGACGCCGGTGATACCAACACCACCCAGCCCGCAGATACCACCGCTCCCGCTGCTGACAACGCTGCTCCGGATGCAAGCGAAGAGCCTGCAAAGAAGGGTTGTGGCTCTGTAGTAACCAGCGCAGCTGGTATCCTGTTCGCATCTATCATGGCTGGCGCAGTTTGCCTTGGCAAGCGCAAGGAAGACTAATTCGAAACGGATTGTCTTTTAGCCTAATATAATATGCGGCCCTGCCGCAAGCGAAAATCGCTTGCGGCAGGGTTTTCTTTTGTTTGAAACCGTTGACAATAACGGTTGTGTATGATATAATAAAGATGTAGTAAAATGACATGAAAAGGTCAAATGTAATACGTTATTTCCAAAGGAAAGGAACTTTTGACATGAACTGTGAACTCAATTTTCACAAGGATCTGAAAACGCTCCATGTGGGTTGTGAAAAACCTCATGCTTATTTCATCCCTTATCAGAGTGTGGAGGCTGCAAAGGTGGCAAACCGCAGCCGTAGCGATCGCTTTTTCTCTCTTTGCGGCGAGTGGGCGTTCCGCTTCTTCAAATCGGCACGTGAGCTTGGAGATTTTCTTTCTCCCGAATTCGATGCGCAACCGGCGGACCTTCTGACCGTGCCCATGAGCTGGCAATTTGCCCTCAATCGCGGTTACGATAAGCCGCAATATACCAATTTCAGATATCCTTTTCCCGTAGATCCGCCTCATGTTCCCGATGAGAATCCCTGCGGTCTCTACACGCGCACCTTTGAGGTGGACGCGGATGCGATTGCCAACCGCATGATCCGCCTGGTGTTTGAGGGCGTGGATTCCTGTTTCTACGTTTATATCAACGGAAAATTTGTGGGCTATAGCCAGGTCAGCCACATGACCTCGGAATTTACCATCAATCCTTATCTGACCGCGGGTGTCAACCAGCTCAAGGTTCTCGTGTTCAAGTGGTGCGACGGCTCCTATCTTGAGGACCAGGACAAGATCCGTTCCTCCGGTATCTTCCGCGAGGTTTATCTGCTTCTTCGTGACAAGGTTTGTCTTGAGGACTTCCAGATTCTGACCGAGACGAGCGAAACCTTTGATTCGGCTAAGATCAACGCAAAGCTGAACCTGAACGGAAAGGCAGAGGTTGCTTACCGTTTGGTTTGCCCCTGCGGCAAGGTGGAGCAGGAGGGAAGTCTGACTGTTGACGGCGAAGGTGATCTTTCCTTCGATCTTGTAAATCCGGTTCTTTGGAACGATGAGCAGCCCCGTCTGTACGAATTGTATCTGATGATCGGCTCTGAAATCATTCGTCAGGAGATCGGTGTTCGCCGATTTGAGATCAAAAAGAAGATCGTTTATATCAACGGCAAAAAGGTCAAGGCAAAGGGCGTTAATCGTCACGACAGCCATCCTCAGCTCGGCGCGGCAACTCCTATGGAGCACATGATCCGTGATTTGATGATTCTTAAGGCGAACAACGTCAACTTCATTCGTACCAGCCACTATCCCAACGATCCTCGCTTCTACGAGCTTTGCAGCCGCTACGGCTTCTATGTTTGCGATGAGGCAGACATTGAGACGCACGGAATGGATTATATCAAGAACTGGGATTGGTTGACCGATAATCCTGAATGGAGCGAGGCGTATCTTGACCGCGCGGAAAGAATGCTGGAAAGAGATAAGAACCATTCTTGTATTCTGATGTGGTCTGTTGGTAACGAAAGCGGAACCGGATTGAATCACCGCCTGATGAGCGAGTATTTCCGTCGACGTATTCCCGGTTGCATCGTTCACTGCGAGGACGGCTCCAGACGCTTTGACAAGCTGAAAAAGGAAGATCCGAAGGGAAGAGCGCCCGAAGGATTTGATTACTTTGACGTTCACAGTGGAATGTATATTCCGTATGCGCCCGGCTCTGCTTCCTCCGGCACATCCAGTGTAAGCGATGTCGCAACCTATCTCAAGTATGACAAGCCCTTCTTCCTGTGCGAGTATTGCCATGCGATGGGCAACGGCCCCGGAGACCTTGAGGAGTACTGGAAGTTGATCTTCAAGAATGACAGCTTCTTCGGTGGATGTGTATGGGAGCTTACCGACCACTCTGTAGACATTGGTACCCCCGGAAATTCCAAATATATTTACGGCGGAGACATGGGGCACACCATCAACGACTCCAACTTCTGTGTTGACGGTCTTTTGTATCCCGACAGACGTCCTCATACCGGTATGCTTGAGATGAAGCAGGCGCTTCGTCCTTGCAGAATGTATAACGTGGATTTCGAGCAGGGAACCTTCAGCATCAAAAATCATCGCTTCTTTACCGCTGTGTCTGATTTGGATCTTTACTGGAAGGTGGAGCGCAATGGCGTGACCGTGCGACAGGGAAGAATTCCCGCGCTCAATATCGCGCCTCAGACTACCAAGCGTTACAAGCTTCCCGAGGGTACGTTTGAAAATCTGGATGGCATTTGCTACTTTACGGTGTCCTATCGATCCAATCAAGCTACTGACTGGGCCGATTTCGGCTATGAGGTTGGTGTGGAGCAGGCGCAGATTCCTACCATGGCGTCGGTTCAACCTCAGCCTCTTAAGACGCTTGCAGGTGTTACATTTGGTCTTTCCGAGGATGCACTCAACTATACAGTCAAGAGTGGCGACACCGTTTACACGATCAATCGTACAAGTGGAATGATCTCGTCCATCGTAGATCACGGAAAGCAACTGCTTTCCACTCCTATTCAACCCACTATCTGGCGCGCTCCTACGGATAACGAGCGTTGGATTCAATACGCATGGCTTAATTACGGCTTTGACCGTATGAAGATCAGATGTTCAGATTGCGCTGTGGAATCCAATTCCGACAGGGAAGTCGTGATTGCAACCGACTTTACAATGGGAGCTGAAACTCGTCCGATCCTCTTGAAGGGAAGAGTTCGCTACGTATTTGCGCCTGCCGCAGGCGTGGTGCTGGATTTTGATATTTCTGTCGGTGCGCTGAATAAGGATGCCTATATGCTCCCGAGACTCGGTATTCAGTTTGAAATGCCGGAGGGAACCGAAAAACTTTCCTATTTTGGTTGCGGACCGATGGAAACCTACCAGGACAAGAGACTTGCAGGACTTGTAGGTGTTTACGGCACAACGGTTACGGATCATTTTGAGCACTATATTTTCCCGCAGGAGAACATGGCTCACATTGAGACGCACTGGATGAAGGTGTATTCCGAGGCAGGACAGGGTATCAAGGTCATCCCTGCAAATGAAACAGAGACGATCAGCTTTAACTGCTCACACTTCACGCCGCATCAGCTCACCTGGACACGACACGACTATGAGCTGTCTCCGAAGAAGGAAACGGTTGTAAATATTGATTACCGTACGGCAGCCATCGGATCCAATTCCTGTGGACCGCAGGTTGATCCAAAATATCGGATCGTGGAGGGAGAACACAAGTTTGCATTCCGACTGATGCCGTTCAAGGGTGAAGAAGCATAATTCTGCATCCATTATCAAAAAGCCCCACTGCACATCAGACAATATGATGCGCGGTGGGGCGTTAATTTGTACGTAGGGAACCAAATATCTCCTTCTTTTGGTACATACATACTACTATACAAAAGACAAATTTTGTATAGTTGAGGGGAGTAAAATGGGCAAAAAAGAGGCACTGATGCAATTTCTAAGCATCAATGCCTCTTTTTTAATTGTTATCAGCGGTTCAGAATCAGCTTGGTAAGCTCAACAGGATCAACGATCTTGTCTCCCTGATATACGCGCATATTTCCGGATGCGATCTCGTCGATCAGAATAACCTCATCGTTGTTATAACCGAACTCAAACTTGATATCCCACAGATCCAGTCCAATGGTCTTAAGATCATCTGCTACGATCTTGGTAATCTTCAGCGTCTGCTCCTTCATGCTTTCAAACATTTCAGGGCTCATAACGCCAAGTGCTGCCAGACCCTCGCCGGTAACCAGCGGATCACCCTTTTCATCGTTCTTAAAGGTGCACTCAACATAGCCACCCTCCAGAGGCGTTCCGTCCTTAATGTATTCGCCGTATCTGCGAATGAAGCTACCGGTAGCAACCAGACGGCAAATAACCTCCAGTCCGTGACCGAAAACCTTTCCGGGCAGAACTTCCATAGTTGCCTCATCAACGTTTGCACTAACATAGTGCGTCTTGATGCCTGCCTTCTTAAGGAGCTCAAAATAGTATACAGACGTTTGCAGATTTGCCTTTCCGATTCCTTCAATCGTAAGACCTACGGTGTTTTCACCCGGATCAAACACGCCGTCTTTTCCGGTACAATCATCCTTGAACTTCAGCATAACGTTGCCGTTGTCAAGTCCGTAAACATCCTTTGTTTTTCCGCAATAAATTTTTTTCATAATTGTCGTCCTTTCGTTCGAGAAAAATTAACCAATACTATTATATCACTTTTTCTGTTTTTTTCAAGGTTTTATTTAAAAAAAATGAAATATTTATTTTTGTTAAGTACAGCTCAAAAAAACAAAAACAAGTTTTTGTGATGTTTTTCGAAAAACTATTGAAAAAAACACCCAAACCATGTATAATATATATTAAGATAGAATTTTATAAAGGAGATTTCTACATGACGCAAGCAGAACGTTATCAGATTGCGAAGGATCGCTATGCAGCAATCGGCGTTGATACAGAGGCCGCCATCGAAAAGCTTTCCGGAGTTTCTATTTCCATGCATTGCTGGCAAGGCGATGATGTCAAGGGCTTTGAGAATTCAGGTAAGCTGACCGGCGGTATTCAGGCTACCGGCAATTATCCTGGTGCGGCTCGCAATCCCAGTGAGCTTATGCAGGATTTGGACAAGGCTTTTTCCATGATTGCAGGCAAGCACCGCGTAAACGTACACGCCTTCTATGCGATCAATAACGGCGCTCCCGTGGATCGTGATGCAATTCTCCCAGAGCATTTTCAGGCATGGGTTGACTATGCCAAGAAAAATGGACTTGGATTGGATTTCAATCCTACATATTTTTCGCATCCTCTTGCTGAAAACGGAACGTTGACGAATCCCGATGAGGAGATTCGTGCATTTTGGATCCGCCACGGAATTGCTTGCATCCGTATTTCGGAATACTTTGCAGAACAGACCGGAACCCCCTGTCTGATGAACATTTGGATCCCCGACGGTATGAAGGATATCCCCGCTGACCGACTGGGCCCCAGAATGCGTTATTTGGATTCTTTGGATCAGATCCTTGGCTGTGGATATGACAAAAACAAGGTTTATGTGACGCTGGAATCCAAGGTGTTTGGTATTGGCCTTGAGTCCTATACCGCAGGATCTGCAGAATTTGCGCTTTCCTATGCAACCTCTCGCGGAATCGTGCCTCTGATGGACAACGGTCACTATCATCCTACCGAGATGGTATCCGACAAAATCTCCGCACTTCTCTGCTTCAACCCCAAGGTTGCTCTGCACGTCACCAAGCCCGTCCGTTGGGACAGTGACCACGTGGTACTGCTGGAGGACGAGGTCAAGGATATCGCCGTTGAGATCATCCGCAATCACGCAGAGGATCGCGTGCTGATCGGTCTGGACTACTTCGATGCCAGCATCAACCGTGTTGGCGCATGGGCGGTCGGCGCACGCAACATGCAGAAGGCTCTGCTGATCGCTGCTCTGATGCCCCATGACGAGCTCAAGGCTCTGCAGGACACAAGCAACTACTCCCGTCTGATGGCCGCACAGGAGGAGCTTAAGACCATGCCCTTCGGTGAGGTCTGGAACGAATATCTCTGCCGTCAGAACGTTCCCGGCAGCAACTGGTTCGATGTGGTCGAGGCTTACGAGCGCGACGTCATGAGCAAGAGAGCATAACATACGATACGAAAGGATATACATCATGAAAAACATTCTGGAAGCACCCTTTATCAAAGAAATGCAGAGTGCCTGCGCAAACATGTACCGTCTGGGCTGGGATGAGCGTAACGGCGGTAACATCAGCTACT
>JAZQVI010000039.1:0-12663 GCA_045631745.1 Eubacteriales bacterium | reverse complement strand
AGCGGATCATAGCCAAAGCCACCCGTTCCGTGGTATTCCCGCAGAATCCGTCCGCGAACCTCGCCGCGCACGGTAAAGCTTTCGCCATTGGGCATCACGCAAGCAACACAGCAAACATACGCCCCTCCGCGCTCCTCGTCAGGGGTATCCCGAAGAAGTTCCAAAAGAAGCTGGTTGTTTGCCTCGTCATCGTGACCGCCTGCATAATTGTGCATCGCGGCAAAACGTGCGGAGTACACGCCGGGCTCGCCGTTCAGGGCATCGATCGTAATGCCCGAATCGTCCGCGATCCCGATATATCCGCTCGACGCGGCAACTCTTGCCTTGGTCAGCGCATTCTCCTCGAAGGTGGTTCCGTTCTCCTCGATATCCCCCGTGTATCCGATGTCATCCAAGGAGAGAACCTCCACGCTCGGGAAATGCTCCTGCAGCATCGTGCGAAGCTCCCCAATTTTTTTCTGATTGCGGGACGCCAATACCAATTTCATATCCATACCCCTCAATTTTCAAACAACGCCTTGACAAATTCGGCATGATCGAATTCCTGCATATCGTCGATCTTTTCGCCGACGCCGATGAATTTCACAGGGATATTCAGCTCCTGTCGAATGGAGATCACAATACCGCCCTTGGCAGTTCCGTCCAGCTTGTTCAGGATCAAGCCCGTCAGCGCTGCCGCGTTCTTGAATTCCTTCGCCTGGAGGATCGCATTCTGACCTGTAGTTGCGTCCAAAACGAGAAGATTCTCGCGTGAAACACCGGGCAACTCGCGGTCGATGATGCGGTTGATCTTTGCCAGCTCATTCATCAGATTGGTCTTATTGTGCAGTCTTCCTGCCGTGTCAATAATCAAGACATCTGCATTCTTCTTTTTTGCAACGTGGCAGGCGTCAAACACCACAGCCGCAGGGTCGCTTCCCTCGTTCTGACGAACCAGCTCGACCTTAGCTCTCTCACACCAAACGGCAAGCTGATCGATCGCCGCCGCACGGAAGGTATCCGCCGCCGCAACCACGACCTTCTTTCCCTGCAGGCGCAGTTGATTGGAAATCTTACCAATGGAGGTGGTTTTTCCGACACCGTTAACACCAATAACCAAAATCACCGACGGAACCGTATCCAGCTTGAGCGGCTCGCCCGCACCGATCATTCCCTCCAGAATTCCCTGCAGGGCGGTCATGACCTGCTCTTTTTCCTTGAGTCTGCCGTCCTTGATCTGCTCCCGGAGCTCATCAATGATGGTCTCGGTCGCATTGACGCCGATGTCGGCGCAAATCAAGAGTTCCTCCAGCTCCTCGAGAAGATCCTCGTCCACCTTCACAAATGCCTTGAGCATCTCATCGATCTGTCCGAACAACGCGCTCTTGGTCTTGGTCAGTCCTGCCTTTACTCTCCCCCAGAAGGATTTCTTCTCCTTCTTCATTTCCTCGGGAGAGAGAATTTCTTCCGTCTCGGCTTCTGCTTCTGCCTTTGCTTTCGCCTCAGCTTCTGCCTTTGCTTTTGCCTCGGCTTCTGCCTTCGCTTTTGCCTCAGCTTCTGCCTTTGCTTTTGCCTCGGCTTCTGCCTTTGCTTTTGCCTCGGCTTCTGCCTTTGCTTTTGCCTCGGCTTCTGCCTTTGCTTTCGCCTCGGCTTCTGCCTTTGCTTTCGCCTCAGCTTCTGCCTTTGCTTTTGCCTCAGCTTCTGTCTTTGCTTTCGCCTCGGCTTCTGCCTTCGCTTTTGCCTCAGCTTCTGCCTTTGCTTTCGCCTCGGCTTCTGCCTTCGCTTTTGCCTCAGCTTCTGCCTTTGCTTTTGCCTCGGCCTCTGCTTTCGCTTTTGCCTCGGCTTCTGCCTTTGCTTTTGCCTCGGCTTCTGCCTTTGCTTTGGCCTCGGCTTCTGCCTTTGCTTTTGCCTCGGCTTCTGCCTTCGCTTTCGCCTCGGCATCTATTTGATTTGTTTCCTGTTCTACGATTTCCTCGAACTCTTCGTTTTTCTTCTTTTTGCCGAAGAGCTTATCCAAAAATCCCATCCCAGTCTTCTCCTTCCTTCTTGGAAATATCGTTGATATTCAGCATGAGCACCTTGGAGATACCGTGCTCAGGCATCGTCACACCGTAAAGACGGTCAGCTGCCGCCATCGTTCCGCGGCGGTGCGTAATCATAATAAACTGCGTGCCGTGCGAGTAACGCTTGATGTACTGTGCAAGTCTCTCAACATTGACCTCGTCAAGCGCCGCCTCGATCTCGTCCAAAATACAGAAGGGCGTGGGATTGACACGGAGAATTGCAAAGAACAACGCGACACCAATGAACGCCTGCTCACCGCCCGAAAGCTGCATCAGGCTCTTAATGATCTTACCGGGAGGAGCCGCCTTGATCTCGATTCCGCTCTCCAGAACGTGCTCGGGATCGGTCAGCGAAAGCTCTGCATGGCCACCGCCGAACAACTCGGAGAAGACCTCTCCAAAGTTCTCGTTGATCTTGTTAAAGGCATCCACGAAGGAGATCTTCATCTCGCTCTCCAGCTGGTCGATAATCTGCGTCAGATCCTTTCTTGCGCTCTCCAGATCCTCAAGCTGCTCCTTCATCTTCTCGTAACGAACGCGGACGTCCTCGTATTTGTTGACAGCGTCCAGGTCCACATGACCAATCGCACGAAGCTTGTTCTTGCAGTCGGTCTGCAGCGAGAGCATTTCGGATCTTGTCTCCTTGGTCAGAGGCGGGTAGCCCAACGCAACGGCGTCAGCTCTCGTCATCTCGTATTCCTCAAGCAGCTTTCCTGCCAACTTATCCTGCTGATCCTTGAGATTCTCCAAACGATTCTCACACTTGGTAAATTCTCTGGAAATCAGCTCCTTCTGATTCATTTTGTCGCGCATACGGGCATTGAGATCGTTAAGCTTGCGCTCAAATTCCAAATTATCCCGCTCCACCTCGGCGCGCTTGGCATTCAAGGATTCAAGAAGCTCCGATCCGCTCTTAAGCTCACTTCCCGCTGCCGTGATGGATGCAACCGTCGCCTCGATCTGCTCAGACTTTTGGCGAATACGCTCATTCAAGCGCTCCAGCTCCTCCATCAGAACCGCGATCCGTCCCCTGGAGGTCTCCATGAGGGTGTTCTCGGTCTCGATATCCTTCTGTGTTTCACTGATTCGAATGTAAAGCTCGGTGATCTTTCGTCCGATCTCATCCATGCGAAGAATGGTGTCTCCGCGCTCGGAATCCTTCTCGGCTCTGAACGTCTGGAACTCCTTGATACGCTTCTGCAAGCCCTTTTCCTCGATGTTGAGCTCCAACAGGTCGCTTTCGTAACGCGTCTTGGCATCCTCCAGCACCTGCATATCGGCAGAAAGCTTTTCGAGCAGCGTGTTGTTTGCCTCCAGCTTTGCCTTGATCTGCTCAAGCTGGGCATTCTCGGTGTTTCGGAGCACGCTCATCAATTCACGGCGATCCTCGGCAGACGCCTGGCGCTCGCTCATCTCGTCGATCTCCGCCTCCAGATCAGTCACAGCCTTTTCCAAGGCCTCTGCACGCTTGCTGTGTTCTGCAAGCTCGGCTTCCAGTCTCTTGACCTCACCGGCTCTTGAGAGAATTCCGTTTCCGGTTCGCACAGATCCACCTGTGAAGGAACCGCCCACGTTGATAAGCTGTCCGTCCAGCGTTACCGCGCGGACGCGATAATGGCAAGCCTTTGCCATAGCAGTCGCATGGTCGATGGTATCAAAAACGACCGTTCTTCCCAAGAGAGAGGAGAGCACGTCCTTAAATTTAGAATCACAATTTACCAGATCGTCTGCCATACCGATGTAACCGGTATATCCTGTTGCCTCGGTCGTCTCACGCGTCGGTGTAGAGTGCTTCATGGAGGTCAGGGGGAAGAAGGTTGCTCGTCCCGCCTCTGCACGCTTGAGCGAATACATCGCCGCCTTTGCAGTTGCCTCGTCCTCTACCACAATGTTCTGAAGATTTGCGCCAAGCGCGATCTCCATCGCGGTAATGTAGCGATCCTCAACCGAGATCACCTTGGAGAGAGGACCATAAATCTTGCCGCATACAGTTCCCTGCGCGTCGGTAATCCGATTCTCCTCATACTGCTTCATCACGTGCTTGACCGCACCCGAATAGCCCTCGAAATGCTCCTCCATGGAGCGAATGGTGGCAATTCTCTGATCCAGCGAATCTCTGCGGAAAAGCGTTTGGTTATAGCTCTCGGTGTCCTCGCGCAGTCTCACATGGGATGCCTCGATCTGCTCTTCAAGCTCGGAAACTTCCTTGTCAATCTCTGAAATTTCCTTGTCATATTTTGCAACAGTCGCTTCCTTGGAGCGGAACTGGCGGTTCAGATCGTCGGACACACGGCGATATCCGTCCAGTTCCTGCATCGCGCTGCTGTTCTTGTCCGAATCGGTATTCTTGGAGGTCTCCAGCACCGAGATACGAACTTTGACATCCATGCTCTCGTTTTCCAGCTGGCGGATATCCTCCAGCGTTTGTGCCACAACCGTTTCCAATTCACCCGCGCGCTTCTCCATGGAATCCTTTTCGGAATTCAGGGTAGCCTGCTCCTGCGAAAGCGCTTGCACCTGCCCCTGCAGCTCTTCAATTTTCTTTGCATGTGCCGCACAGGCTTCCTCCTCGGCACGGATCGAGTTCTCCGTTCCGAGAACGCTTCCCTGCGTTCCTGCGATCAGATCTTTTGCATTGGAGATGCTGTTTTCCGCAACACGCTGACGGCTTTCCAGCTCATGGCAGCGCTCGGTCTGCTCTCTGATCTGCGTCAGAAGCACCTCGCTCTCGCGGCGGCTGCTCTGCGACGCCTCAAAGAGCTTTTCATTCTGCTCCTCCAGCGCCTGCAGGCTGTCATTTGCAGTCTGCAAATCGAACGCCGCGTGCTGGAAGGCTTCCTCTGCCTCCTTGATCTCCGAACGAACCTTCTCGGTGTCGTAAAGCCACAGGCTGACATCTGCACGCTTCTTATTTTCAAGCAGGTCAATCGCGCGCTTTGCCTTTTCCGCTTCCTTTCGCAGAGGCTCTACGCGAGAGGCGACCTCGGTGAAAATATCGTTAAGACGGTTCATGTTGTCTTCCGTCTCTGCCAGCTTTCGCTCGGATTCATTCTTTTTATGTCTATATTTTGCGATTCCGGAGGCGTCCTCAAACACACTTCTCCGCTCCTCGCTCTTTCGGGAGACCATTTCCGCGATCCTACCCTGACCGATGATGGAATATCCGTCACGGCCGATACCCGTATGCATGAACAATTCGTAAATATCCTTCAGACGAACCGCCTTACGGTTGATAAAATACTCACTGTCCCCCGCACGATAGTAGCGTCTGGTAACCGTAACCTCGTCATACGGACAATCGAGCTTTGCAAACTCTCCACGATTGTCAAAGGTTACCGAGACCTCGGCATATCCCATGGGTCGGCGGCTGTCAGCACCTCCGAAAATGACGTCCTCCATCTTGCTTCCACGCAGGCTCTTGGATGAGATCTCACCCAAAACCCATCGCATGGCGTCTGCAATATTGGATTTTCCCGAACCGTTCGGTCCGACGATTACCGTCACTCCTCGAGCGCTTCCAATATCCTCTACACCGACTTCAACCCCGTTGTCAAACAACAGCTTTGTTTTGTCGGGAAAAGACTTAAAGCCCTGCATTTCCAATGATTTCAGATACACAGTTCACGTTCTCCTTCGTTCATTTTCTAATCCAAGGACGTGCGCGAAGAATCCCTTCTCCGTCCACGCCGTCAATTTTTTTCACAACGGTCTGCGACTCTTGCTCCAAACGAGAAAGATTGCATCGGTTTTGTCCGACCGCCTTGGAGATCTCCCGTTTTGAAACGGAAAGCTCCACTTCTCTGCCCAAAAGGCCTTCGTTTTTCAGGCACGTATGTATTTTTCGGTAGTATAATTCATTCCAAACAAGCTCACCGAGCGCCGGATGATTGGCACCGGACAAGGCGCTTGTCCCATCCGTCAGATCCTCTGTCGCGCAAAGCCCGATCCGAAGACATTGGACGCCCCGCTCCAAAAAGATACCAAGCACCTCAGCCGACCGAGAAACAGCCTCCTCGATTGACAACGGGGTATATTTCCCTTCTCGCATCATAATCGAGAGCGGTGTATCTGCAAATACAACCGTGGGGTATATTCTGCACGCCGACGCGCCGATCGCGCAAATTCTGCGTGCGGTTTCCATTTCACTCTCAAGGCTTGCTCCGGGCAGACCGATCATCATCTGTCCAACCAGGAAAAAGCCTGCATCCAACACTTTTTTGCAAGCAATCTCCGCCTGCTCTGCCGTATGGCCTCGTCTTGATGCCGTCAGGACGGCATCGTCCATGCTCTGAAGTCCAAGTTCGATCGTTCTCACAGAATATCTTCCGAGAATCGCAAGAATCTCATCGTCGATCATATCGGGTCTTGTGGAAAGTCGAATGGCTTGCACACGTCCGGTGCTAACATAGGACTGCGCGAGATCAAGCAGTCGGATCATCCGATCGTGGTCGATTCCCGTAAAGGAGCCGCCAAAATAGGCGATCTCAGTTTCCACACCCGCAGGAATCGTCTTCAGCGCTTTCTCAATTTGCGTGGCAACCTGCCCCTCATCAAAGGATCTGCACCCCGAAATGGAGTGCTGGTTACAAAAAACGCATTGATGCGGACACCCCATATGCGGAATGAAAATGGGGATATTTCTGTGCGCCACTCTTAACGCTCCATTCCAAACAACCGCAGCGCATCTGCCGCAGCTGCCTGCTCCGCCGCACGCTTGCTTTTTCCGGTGCCCTTCCCAATCCGATTGGAATCCAAGTAAACCTCAATGGTGAACACTTTGGCGTGGTCAGGTCCTTTTTCTGCTACCACCCGATACTCGGGAGGCAGATCTCCGTCCTTTTGCAGGAACACCTGAAGAAGGGATTTGCTGTCGATCCGTCCGGTTGAGAGAAGGTCTGCCGTTTTGGAAAAGAATTGTTCCATAAACTGCGCCGCGGTGGTCCTGCCGTTTGGCATGGAGTCCAAATAGATCGCCGCAAGCAAGGCTTCAAAGGCATCTGCAAGAATAGCAGGCTTTTGCGCGCCCCCTGTAGCAGATTCCCCCTTTCCAAACAGGAGAAAATCTCCAAGCCCGATCTGCGCCGCATAGCTGGCAAGCGCCCCCTCGCACACGATCGCCGATCGCATCCGAGAAAGTTCTCCCTCCGAAAGAGACGGATATTTTTCATACAAATATTCGCTGGACACGAGAGAGAGCACGGCATCTCCCAAAAACTCCAACCGCTCGTTGGAAAAGAGATGGTGACTCCGCTCTCCTGTCTCAAATGCAAAGGAGGAGTGTGTCACGGCGCGCTCCAAAAGCTGCGGTTGACAAAACGTGTATCCAATTCTGCTCTGTAACTGATCCAGTGATTGCGCCATACCGATTCCTCCCTTCCAAAAAATCAAATCAGACGACAGGCAAAGCCTTTTGTGCCTCTCTCTTCGCCTTTTTCTTCTCTCCAAGCTCGCTCGCGCAGAGGGTCAATTCCTCGATCGCGCCCGATTCGGCATATCCGATCACCTGACGAATGGCATTTTTGAACGCCTTTGCATCAGAGGAGCCGTGCGCCTTTACGACAGGCTTGGAGATTCCCAAAATGGGTGCGCCCCCCAATTCCGAGGGATCCAATTCCTTTTTCATCGCCTTCATGGGCTTCTTAATCATGAGTGCCGCCAATTTGGTCACGATAGAGCTATAAAGCGTTACCTTGATCTTTTTGAACATCATCTTTCCAACGCCCTCAACTGTTTTGTGGAAGATATTTCCCGTAAAGCCATCGGTAACAAGCACATCACAAACGCCGGTGGGAGCGGCTCCGCCCTCAATGTTCCCGACGAAGTTGATATCCTCGTTTGCCTTCAAAAGTTGATATGCCGACTGCTGAAGCTCAGTTCCCTTGCATGCCTCGGTTCCGTTGTTCAGAAGTCCGACGCGAGGATTTTTTACGTGATAGATGGCGCGCATATATGCACTTCCCATCACCGCAAATTGCTCCAAAACCTCGTCGGTTACCGTAACGTTTGCACCCGAATCCATCAGAAGCATCGCGTCTCCGAAAGGCAACACCGTTCCGATCGCGGCACGCTGAAGTCCCTTGAGCTTACGAACGATGAGCGTTGCACCCGTGAAGAGTGCACCGGTGTTTCCTGCGCTGACCAAGGCATCACCCTCGCCGTTTGCAAGCATCCGAAGCGCCACAGACATGGAGGAATCCTTCTTTGCGCGGTTGACCGACAGAGGATCATCCTCCATCGTGAGCACCGTTTCGGCATGCACAATCTCAAAGCCTCCGAGATCCAGCCCGTTTTCCTTTGCAACACGCTCGATTTCGGTCTTATTTCCGACCATCACATAAGTATGTGCAAACTCCTTTGCTGCCATGCAAACGCCCTTGACCATCTCCTCCGGAGCATGGTCTCCGCCCATTACATCTACAATGATTTTCATATTCGTCTCCTTCCCTGACACGCGACGCACCGCGGTCATACGGTATCGGACTGCTTAAGCAATTTCTCAACTTCCTCGAGAGATCGCTCTGCCAATTTTTCATATTTTGCAATTTTTCCGCCCTTAACGCGGTATCCCAGATCCTTCAGAATTCCGAAATTCGCATTCATAGGCACAAAATCACCCACGCCACCGCGGCTGACGTATGCCGCCATCGCGCCGATCATGGTCTCCTCCGGATACACCGTCGGATTCTCTCCCAAAAAGAGCTTTGCGGCGTTGACGCCTGCTACAAAACCACTGCCTGCCGACTCCACATATCCTTCAACGCCCGTCATTTGTCCTGCGAAGAAGACATTCGGACGCGTTTTCATGGCATACGTCTCGGTCAAAAGCGTGGGAGAGTTGAGGTAGGTATTCCGATGCATCACACCGTATCGCAGGAACTCTGCATTTTCAAGTCCCGGGATCATACAAAAGACGCGTTTCTGCTCCGGGAAGGTCAGATGCGTTTGGAACCCAACCAAATTGAACATCGTTCCCTCTGCGTTTTCCTTGCGGAGCTGAACGACGGCGTAAGCCTCCTCTCCAACACGTGGATCCTTGAGACCAACCGGCTTGAGAGGCCCGTATCGAAGGGTATCATACCCTCTCTTTGCCATAATCTCAACCGGCATACATCCCTCAAAAACCTTCAGATCCTTCTGACTTTGCTTGTCAAAATCCTTCAGCTCGGCCTCCTTGGCAGAGATCAGCGCCTCGTAAAAGGCATCGTACTGCTCCTTGGTCATGGGACAGTTGAGATAATCGGCATCTCCCTTGTCATATCTGGATGCAAAATAAGCAACATCCATATTCACCGTGGAGAAATCCACGATGGGAGCCGCCGCATCGAAAAAATGCAAACTTCCGCATCCAAGCTCGCGGGAAATGTAATCCGCCATGGCATCCGAGGTCAAGGGCCCCGTCGCAATCACCGTCACGGTATCCTCTTCAATCTCCGTTGCCTCCCCCTCCTCGACAACGATGTTCGGGTGGGAGCGGATTTTCTCCGTGATATAGTTAGAAAAGAGTTCTCTGTCAACCGCCAGTGCAGATCCTGCCGGGACCTTGGTGGCGTCCGCAGCTTCCAGGATCAACGATCCCAGTCGGCGCATCTCCTCCTTGAGAAGTCCCACGCCGTTGGTCACGCGGTCCGATCGCAAGGAGTTGGAACAAACCAGCTCCGCAAATCCATCCGAATGATGCGCGGGGGTATGCTTTTGGGGCTTCATTTCGGTCAGCCTCACGGGAATTCCGCGGCGGGCAATCTGCCACGCTGCTTCACATCCCGCAAGTCCTGCTCCGTAAATTCGAATATAAGGCTTCATATCAATCCTTTTTTGTATCAGCCGTCTGCGTAGCGCTGTCTTTGATCTCTCTGGAGTAGCCGCAGTCGCTCTCATGGCAAACCAAAAGGCTCTTTCCCTTCTTGCGGAAGAGCATCTTTCCGCAAGTGGGGCAGGTCTCGGTGGTAGGCATATCCCAAGAGGAGAAATCACATTCGGGATAACGCTCACAGCTGTAGAACACCGTATGATTTCTGCCGAACTTGGTGACAACCTTCGCGCCACACTTGGGACAAAGCACGCCGGTATCCTTCATTCTCGCCTTGGTAAACTTACATTCGGGGTAACGGCTGCAAGCATAGAAGCTTCCAAACTTACCCGTTCGAAGAATCATATCAGCACCACACTTTTCGCACTTCATGTCGGTGGTGGCAGGTGCCTTCTTCTCCTCTTCTGCATCCGCCTCCTCGGCCTGCTCGGTCTTTGCCACCAAAGGCTTGGTGTTCTTGCAGGTCGGATAGTTGGGGCAAGCGGCAAACTTACCGAATCTTCCGTTTCTCACGACCATGCGGCTGCCGCACTTGTCACAAATGATGTCGGTCTCCTCGGGCGGAATCTCAACGCTGTTCTCTCCGATGCTCTCCTCTGCCTTTTCCAGCTGCTTGGAGAAATCCTTCCAGAAACCGTTGAGAACGTCCAGCATAGTAGTCTTTCCGTTTTCGATCTCGTCCAGCTCATCCTCCATGTCTGCGGTAAAGCCGTAGTCCACGATGGTAGAGAAATGCTCCTTCATCAAAGAGGTGGTCACCTCTCCCAAGGGGGTGGGAACGAACATCTTTCCTTCTTTTTTGACGTAGTTTCTCGCCAGGATCGTCTGCACGATGGTGGCGTAGGTGCTGGGACGTCCAAGTCCCTGCGCCTCCAGCATTTTCACAAGGGATCCGTTGTTATAACGTACGGGAGGCTCAGTGAAGTGACGAGCGGGAACCGCATCCTCCGCTCCAACCTCCTGCCCTTCCTTGAGAATGGGGAGTCTGATATCCTTTACCTCGGACGGATTGTCCGCCGTGGTCTGCGTTTCTTCCTCGGCTTCCTCATAAACCGCCATGTAACCCTGGAAGGCAACCGAATATCCGCTGGTACGGAAGACGTATCCCGCACAGTTGAAATCAACCGAGATGGTATCGAGAAGTGCCGACTCCATCTGGCTGGCAACAAAACGCTCCCAGATCAGCTTGTAGAGCTTGAACTGCTCGTTGGTAAGCATCTTGCGGATCTTCTGAGGCTCAAGCTCCACTCGTGCGGGACGAATCGCTTCGTGCGCATCCTGAGCAGTGCCCTTGGTCTTGTATACACGAGGTACATCGGGGTAATATTTTTCACCGTACTTGCCAACGATAAATTCCTTTGCAGCCTCCTGCGCATCGGCAGAAATACGGAGAGAGTCGGTACGCATATAGGTAATCAGACCCTGTGCGCCACCAAATTCAGCGCCAAGGTTGACACCTTCGTAAAGCTCCTGTGCGATCCGCATGATTCTCTGAGACTCAAAGCCCAGCTTGCGGAATGCCTCCTGCTGAAGGGTGGATGTGGTAAAGGGGGGCGCGGGAGCCTTGTGTCTGTCTGCCTTCTTTACAGAAGCCACACGGTAGTCCTTGCCACTGACGGCATTGACAACAGCCATTGCCTCCTGCTCGTTTCCGAGTGCCATCTTTCCCTCTTCATTTCCCCAGAAATGAACGGTGAAGGTTCTTCCTTCCTCCGTATGCAGGGTGGACTCGATGGTCCAGTATTCCACGGGAACAAATGCGGAGATCTCCGCCTCGCGCTCCACGATCATGCGCGTCGCAACCGACTGCACGCGGCCTGCGCTAAGTCCGCTCTTTACGTTTTTCCAGAGCAGCGGACTGATCTTGTATCCCACGATTCTGTCCATGATACGTCTGGTCTGCTGCGAATTTACCAAATTCATATCAATCTGACGGGGCGCCTTGATTGCCGCCTTAACCGCAGATTTTGTAACCTCGTTAAAGGAAATTCTCTGTGTTTTCTCCATCGGAATTCCCAGCGTTGCCGCCAGGTGCCAGGAAATCGCCTCTCCCTCACGGTCAGGGTCGGTTGCAAGGAAGACCTTGTTTGCCGCCTTGGCTTCCCGTCTGAGCTCCTTGATCAGATCTCCTTTTCCGCGAATACTGATATAATGAGCCTCAAAATCATTCTCTACATCTACGCCCAGAGAGCTCTTGGGAAGATCTCGAACATGTCCGATCGACGCAACCACCTTGTAGTTGCTTCCGAGATACCCCTTGATTGTAGATGCCTTGGAGGGAGACTCCACGATAACCAAATTATGTGCCATATTGGATTCCTTTCTGTATCTGTGCCTTGTCTATATCTTTCTGTAAGCAGCGCCCGGAAGCTTTTCCACCAGTCCCATGATTTCCAGCATGGTCAGCGCCGTCAATATTTCACCTTGCGGATGCTCCAGTTTCATCAGCGCATCCGACGAAATCGCCCGATCATCGGGCATCGCCCGGAGGATCTCCTCCTGCAAGGGATCCAGCGAGAGTGTCTCTCCCGTCGAGCGTTCGTTTTTCTGGGGCTTTGGCTCCTCGGAGCGCTCTGCCGCCTTTATCTTTTTTTCATTCCGATCCCCATGCGCCCGATCCTTGCTCCGCGCGCATTTTTTCTCCCCCTCATCTGAAGAGGTTGGAGATTTCTCTTTGCGCGCCTCACCGACCGCTCGCAATCGCTCGCCGATCACACCGATCGCTTGCAGATATGCAACGTCTGCCCGTGGGCATTTCTCCACCGCGCCGGCGGACATCGGGAAGAGATATTCGTACTTTCTGAGAATATCCTC